>NZOF01000033.1 GCA_002695185.1 Erythrobacter sp. | reverse complement strand
CTCGCTCTCGGCGCGTGAGCCGTCGCTGTCACAATACGGCGCCTCCAAGGCGAGCGCCGAAGCCTATGTCGAAACCTCGGGCATGGATTTTACCATCGTGCGTCCCCCGGCGGTTTATGGCCCGCGCGATATCGACATGTTCGAACTGTTCCGCACTGCCAAATACGGCGTCGTGCCGGTGCCGCCCGAAGGCCATACCTCGATCATCCATGTCGACGATCTGGCCGAATGCCTGCTGGCTCTGGCCCCCGCGGGTATCGCGTCCGGCGCCACGCTGGAGCCCGATGACGGGCGGCAGGGCGGCTATGAACATGGGGAACTGGCGCGGCTGATCGGCCAGGCGATGGGCCGCCGCGTCTTTGCCCCGCATCTCCCCGGCGCGGTCCTTGGCCTCGCCGCCCGCGCCGACAAGCTGCTGCGGCGGGACAAGGCCAAGCTTACGCCCGACCGCGTGGGCTATATGGTCCACCCCGACTGGGTGGCCCGCCCTGCCCGCCGCGTACCGGAAAATGTCTGGACGCCGCGACTCGACGGCCCGGCCGGGCTTGGCGCCACGGCGCGCTGGTACGAACGCGAAGGCTGGCTCTAGCCTTTTAGAGGAAGGGTTCTTCGCCCGGCTTGTGGATGCCGCATTCCACCTTATCCCAGCCGGCCCAGCGTCCGGCGCGCGGGTCTTCGCCCTCGGCGACGGGGCGCGTGCAGGGGGAACAGCCGATGGAGGGGAAACCGCGCTCCACCAGCGGATGACGCGGCAGATCGTGTTCTTTGAAATAGGCGGCGATACGGTCCGCATCCCAATCGATCAGCGGGTTGATCTTCAACCGGCCCTGCTCGTCCGACGTGTCGATCTCTATCCGCGGCAGATTGGCGCGGGTCGATGACTGGAACGCTTTGCGGCCGGTCAGGCTGGCATCATAGGTCGCCAGCGCCTTGGCCAGCGGGCGCACCTTGCGCAATTCGCAGCAGCCATCGGGATCGTATGACCAGCGTAGCCCGGTTTCATCGCGCGTCTTCAGATCGTCGAGATCGGGGTAGAGATTGACGAGATTGAGGCCGAAGCGATCCGCCAGCTCGTCACGATAGGCCAGCGTTTCGGGGAAATGCTTGCCGGTGTCGAGGAACAGCACGGGCACGCTCGGATCGATCCGCGAAACCAGATGCAGCAGTGCCGCACTTTCCGCGCCGAAGCTGGACACGATCGCCACATCGCCTGCCAGCCCATCGCGCAGGACCGCGCTCAGCCACTCTTCGGTCTCGCTGCCACGGAACATGCGATTCAGGCGAATCGCATCATGCTCCGAAAAGCGGGGGGCCGTGTCGAGCCGGTCGATGGCGCGCAGCTGGTTCACGCGTGCCTCTTGCTCCAGATCGTCGTGCGACCGTCGGCAGCTTTCTGATAGACTTCGGGCCAGCGATCGAGCGCGGCTTTCAGGTCTCCTTCGTCGAGCGCGCTGTCCGGCTCGAACGCATCGAAGCCGCAGCGGCGCATATAGGCCACCTGATCCACCAGCACATCGCCCACGGCGCGCAGTTCGCCATCATACCCAGCTTCGCGCAGGATCTGGGCAGAAGAATAGCCGCGGCCATCGCCGAAAGCAGGGAAGTTCACCTCCACCAGCGAAAGCCGTTCCAGATGAGGAATAAGCTCGTGCGCATCGTCGCCCGGTTCGATCCTGACGGCGGAGGCGTTGGATTGGTCGAGGAAAGCATCCACGGTCACCGCGCCGTGATCGACGGGCTGGTCGTCCCGATAGCGGATGAGGCGGTCGGTTGCGGAAGACAGGTCAGCCATAGAGCGCCTCCTTGAAAGGGTTCATGCCGATGCGGCGATAGGTATCGAGGAAGCGCTCTCCGTCCTGGCGTTCGCGCAGATAGACATCGGCGGCGGTTTCCACCGCATCGACAATGCCTGCCTCGTCGAAGCCGGGTCCGGTGATCTTGGCCAGGCTGACGTCTTCGGCCTCGCTCCCGCCGAGGAGGAGCTGGTAATTCTCCACCCCTTTGCGGTCGACGCCCAGGATGCCGATGTGGCCGACGTGGTGATGCCCGCAGGCATTGATGCAGCCGGAAATCTTCAGCTTCAGCTGGCCCAGCGCCTCGGTCTTCCCGTTGGCGGCGAAGCGCTGCGAAATCTGCTGCGCCACCGGGATCGACCGTGCGTTGGCGAGGCTGCAATAATCGAGCCCTGGGCAGGCGATGATATCTTCGACCGTGTCGAGATTGGGACTGCCCAGCCCGGCCCCGTTCAGCGCGGTCCATAGGGCATGCAGGTCGGCCTTGCGCACATGCGGCAGGACGATGTTCTGCGTGTGCATCACGCGCAATTCGTCGAAGCTGTAATCCTTCGCCAGATCGGCCATCAGGCGCATCTGCTCCGAAGTCGCATCGCCGGGGATGCCGCCGACGGGCTTCAGGCTGATGACGGCCGACACATAACCGGGTGCCTTATGCGCCACAGTGTTGCGATCGACCCACAGTGCGAAGTCGGGATCGGTGCGATCGATCGTTTCGCTCGCAGCTTCCTCGAACAGGGGGTCTTCGAAGAACGTCCGGATGCGTTCCAACTCTTCGACCACCCGATCAAGAGGGTGTTCGGCCAGTTTTCCGTACACTTTTTCAACCGCCTCGGCATAGGCCTCGGCGCCCATTTCATGGACCAGGATCTTGATGCGGGCCTTGTACTTATTGTCGCGCCGGCCTTGCAGATTGTACACGCGCAGGCAGGCCTCGGTATAGGTAACCAGCTGATCAAGCGGGACAAATTCCTTGATGCAGGGCGCCACCATCGGGGTGCGTCCCATGCCGCCGCCGACATAGAACTTGGCCCCCAGCTCGCCATCGCGCTCCACGATCTGGATCCCGATATCATGCAACCGCATCGCGGCCCGATCGCTGTCGCTAGCGATCACCGCGATCTTGAACTTGCGCGGCAAGTAGCTGAATTCAGGGTGGAAACTCGACCACTGACGAAGCAATTCGGCATAGGGCCGCGGGTCGACAACCTCGTCCGCGGCAGCGCCGGCGAAGTGATCCGAACTGATATTACGGATGCAATTCCCGCTGGTCTGGATGGCATGCATCTCGACCTTCGCCAGATCGGCCAGGATATCCGCCGCGTCCTCCAGCTTGATCCAGTTGTACTGGATGTTCTGCCGCGTGGTGAAATGCCCATACCCGCGATCATACTTGTCCGCGATATCCGCCAACGCATGCATCTGCCGGCTGTTGAGCGTGCCATAAGGGATCGCAACCCGCAGCATATAAGCGTGCAGCTGGAGGTAGAGCCCGTTCATCAGCCGCAGCGGCTTGAACTGGTCTTCGGTCAGCTTGCCGTCGAGGCGGCGCTGCGCCTGGTCGCGGAATTCCTCGACACGGGCATCGACTATCGTCTGGTCATATTGGTCGTAAAGATACATCAGATAACCCAGTTGCCGATATCGGGATCGGCCGGTTTGAGGGTGAGGTCCTGCCGCACGGTAGGCCCGAGAGCGCGGACGCGGTCCTTGATATGCGCCGGGCGCGGGCTGCCATCGTGCAATTCGGCATCGATGGCATAGGGCACGTTAACGCGGCGAGCGGCTTCCTCGCGGCTTGCGATCTCGTCTTCCTTGCCGGTGACATCGGCAGCATCTTCTACATGCAACGACCAATCGCTGCCCGTCCACCAGGTGACGAAGCCGGTCTTCAAATCATTTCCGGTGAGTATTCTCATATCGCCGCCTCCTGCGCGAGAGCCGCCAGCGCATCGTCACGTGCAGTCACTTCGCCAATCACGATGAGCGAAGGGCTGATCACCTTTTCGCGTTCCACCAGATCGGGCAACCCGGCCAGCGACGCCCGCAGGACGCGCATACTTGGCCGTGCACCATTTTCGATGACCGCAACTGGCATTTCGGGCGAAAGGCCATCGGCCATGAGCTTTTCCGCGATCAAAGGCGCGGTCTTCACACCCATGTAGATGACCAGCGTGCGACCCTTTCCGGCCAGCCCCGCCCAATCCTGATCAGCCAAGCCCTTGCATTGACCTGCCACGAAGCTGACGATTGACGAAGCATCGCGGTGTGTAAGCGCGATCTGCGCCGCCGCTGCCGCACCATTGGCTGCACTGATACCGGGGACGATCTCTACCGATAAGCCCGCCGCGCGTGCAGCTTCCGCCTCTTCACCGCCCCGTCCGAAGACGAAGGGATCGCCGCCCTTGAGGCGCACGACATTTTGTCCGCTTCTCGCGATGGAGATCAGCAACTGATTGATCTCTTCCTGCGGCATCGTGTGCTTCGAACGTCGCTTCGCGACCGAAATCAGTTCCGCACCACGCGGGGCAAGATCAAGAATTGATTGATCGACCAGCCCGTCATGAACGATGACGTCCGCGCCTTCGATCAGCCGCGCTGCGCGCACGGTGAGAAGGTCGGTATCGCCCGGTCCTGCGCCGACGAGATAGATGGTTCCAGCTTTTGCCATGACTGGAAGATGTGCGAGTGGGCAAAACTTCGCCAATCAAAATGCGTGTGCGGCAAGGTAGCGGAAATTTTGAAACCCCCGCTGTGGGCGCTCCAACCTAATCTTTTGTAGGCAGCTCGCCATTTCGCGCTGCGAACCACCGATCGAGCTGATCGCTAGAGCGAATGTGAATGTCACGCTGCGGGAACGGGATTTCCACGCCATTCTCTTTAAACAGCCACCAGAGCTTTTTCAGCACGGCACTCCGAACATTGCCCACACCATCTTCAGGGTCCTGGATCCAACAGTGGATGATGAAATTGACTGAATTGTCGCCATATTCGCTCATCCAGACTGTGGGCGGAGGAGCCTTCAGTATTCGGTCGCAATTGGCTGCGGCTTCGAGCATCAGCTTTTCGGCCAGGTTCATGTCAGCTTCGTAGCTGACTCCTACCGGGACCTGCATCCTCACGTTTTTGCTGGAATAGGACCAGTTCTCCACCTGATTGATCATCAGATTTTCGTTCGGAATGAGATACTCGCGCTGATCACGGGTGGTTACTGAAACCGCGCGAACCCCGATCTTGCGGATCTGCCCGAACGTCTCGTTGCCGGCCATATCTGCCACAGCGATCACGTCACCCGGCTTGATCGATTTGTCCATCAGCAGGATGATGCCCGCAATCAAGTTACCGAAAGTTTTCTGAAGACCGAAACCGATGGCAAGACCGAAGGCGCCTGAGAATACGGCGAGTGCGGTAAGATCGATGCCGAGCAGGTCGATGCCGAGGAAGAAGGCGGCCGCCCAGACCACGATCGTGAGTATTTTCTCCGCCAGAAGCTGCTGCGTATCGTCCAGCTTGGTGAAGCGGCGCACACCGCGACGTGCCAGCTTGCTGAAGAACCAGGCAAAGAATAGCACACCGGCCACGATCGCAGCGACTAGCAGCACGTCGAGCAGAGAGATCCGCATGTCGCCCATGCTGAGTGCCACCGCATCGAGACCATCCAAGACGGAACCGACCGTTTCATTCTGACTGCCGACCGCTTCCTTGAACCCCTCGGCGGCGGCGACACCGCCTTGATCCGGCGCATTTTCGGCCAGGCTCCAGGCTTGCTCTACCGGAGCTGCGTCCTGGGTAGGAGTGGCAGTGGGGGGTGTATCGCCTTGCACGTAAGTCCCGTATCTATCCCTGATTCATGACCGCGAAGGCCTGCTCCAGATCGGCGATCAGATCGTCCGTATCTTCGAGCCCGATGGATAAGCGTATACCGCAGCGATCCTCAACCCCCCAGCCCTCTTTAGGCCAAGACATCTTCTTGCGGATCGGTTCAACGTCGAACGGAAGCGCAAGGCTTTCGAAGCCGCCCCAACTGTAGCCTATGCCGAACAGATCCAATGCGTCGATCAGGCGGCAGCGAGCCGCATCGTCCCGCCCACGCAGGACAAAGCTGAAAAGGCCGCACCCTCCAGTGAAGTCACGCTGCCACATATCGTAGCCCGGCGCGTCGGGAAGCATCGGGCACAACACATGCGCCACTTCGTCGCGCCCGCTGAGCCAGCGTGCAATTGCAAGCGCGCTTTCGCTTTCCTGTTTCAACCGTACGCCCATCGTGCGTAACCCACGCAGAGCGAGTGCGGCATCGTCGGGCGATACAACATGCCCGAGTTGCTGCGCAGTCTGACGCAAGCGGCGGTGCCATTTTTCGCCTGCGCTGGCAGCACCCATCATCACGTCGGAGTGGCCACCGATATGCTTGGTCAACGCTGTGATCGAGATATCGCAGCCGTGCGCCAACGCGGCAAACCCTGTCGAGGTTGCCCATGTGTTGTCGATCAACGTTACGGCGCTCTTTTCGCGAGCCACTTGCGCAAGCGCCGGAACATCGCAGATTTCCATTGTCAGGCTGCCCGGATTTTCGAGCATGACGGCCTTGGTCTTTTCGCAAAAGGCAGCGGCGTAGGTGTCTAAATCGAGCGGGTCGAAAAAGCGATGCTCTACTCCGTAGCGCCTCAACAATCCCATCGCCGTGTTGCGGGTTGGATCATAGGCATTGTCCTGCACCAGAAGTACATCGCCCGCGCGCAAAACTGCCATAAGCGCTCCAACGAGCGCAGCCAGTCCGCTTGGATAGAGCACGGTTCCATCGGCGCCCGGCTCAAGCTCCGTCAGCGCCTCAGCCAAGGCCCATTGCGTGGGCGCGCCCCGCCTTCCGTAGAAGAAGTGGCCGTCCGCATTGCTTTTGACGCCTTCACGCAGAGCACCGCAGTCGGAGTAGAGATGCGTACTGGCACGCCAGACAGGGGGGTTGACGACATGCTCGCCGAAGGCGCCGGAACGCCCGCCGGTAACCAGCTTCGTACCCTTACCTATCGCATCACTCTTATGGGAACTCATTTATGCTCCGGTTATCCTGCGGTTCAGACGCAATTGGCTGTGGCCGTATTCAGCAAGAGAGGTGGCAAGTCTCACTCACCGCTTTCCTTTGGCAATTCGGGATCGCTGCCCCATTCCATCCAGCTGCCGTCATACAGTTCAACGTCTTCCTTGCCCGTCAATTCCAATCCGAACAGCAAGACCGCTGCGGTCATACCGCTGTTACAAGTGGTGACCACTGGCCGCTCGAGATCAACCCCAGCGCGCTCGAATTCGGTACGAATGGCATTCGGGTCCTTGTAGGTACCATCGTCATTCAGCAGGCGAACGAAGGGTACATTGCGTGCGCCCGGGATATGCCCTTCCGATCCGCTACCTTCCTTGCCTTCGAACCGAGCCGTATCGCGCGCATCGACCACCTGCCACTGCGCGTCCTCAAGGTTCTCGCGGATTTCCTCCTTGGTCCTGACCTCGCGCGTCGGCTCCGGTTCGGCACGGTGGCGCGGCGCGTTTTCTACGATACGTTGCGATAGCTCACGGCCTTCAGCCCGCCATTTAGCGAGACCGCCGTCTAGAACCGCAAGATTGTCTTCTCCGTAACGATCGAGGATGAACCAGGCACGCGCCGAACTGCGGATCGCGCTGTCATCGTAGAGAATTATCCGGCTTCCCGGTGCGATACCCAGATCACCCATGCGCTCGGCGAACTGTTCGGCGCTCGGCACGGCTTTAGGGACATCGGATTCTTCGTCCACGAAGCTCGCCAGATCGAGAAAGCGCGCACCCGGAATGTGCCCATCCTCGAATTCAGCGCGTGCATCACGGCCCGCATCGGGGAGGTGCTGAGTGGCATCGAGGATCACGATGTCATCGGAACTCATCCTCGCGGCAAGCCATTCGGTAGAAACAAGTTTGTCCATGTCCGGCACGCTAGCGTGCGCTTTGAGGACTGTCGATGATGTCGGCCTTCCTTAGTCCAGGGCGCGAGCGGAAATCGGTTCGTAACTGCGGGGCCCTTCATCGATACGGAAGGGCATCACCCTCCCACCGCCGGGCACACCAAGACCTACTACGAAGGTTTTTACCAACGGCTCGGCGGTTGCCCCGTCGACGCGCAGGCGCAGAAGGGGCACGAACAGCGCAGCGTTGTTCTGACGGATAGCGCGCACCTGCGAAAGCGGGATCGTTATCTGGCCTTCATAGCGGACATTCTGGCCCGGCGCGATGCGGTCGAACTGGTGGCGCTTTTCCAGCGTTTGGCTTGCGCTGGCAACTTGCTGCTCCATCGGCACGCCGCCATGCGCCGAAACTATATCAGCCCCGATCGTGACGTTCGACAGTGCTCGGGTAGCCTTGTTGATCAGCGATACGCGGTAGTGAAGCGTAGCGTTCATTACCGAACGCGTAAGTTTGATAGCGTCTGTGCGGATATGGATATCGTTTGCCGCGATGGGGCCGCCCGAACTAACCACAGGCCGCTCTATCATCGGTGGAGGCTCGCTCCGGCGCCGTCGCGAAAAGGCGTAGCCAAGGCCAAGCAGCGCCAGGACGCTTCCTCCCACGGCAGGCCAGATCCAGTTCGAATTTTCACTTCCGAGATCGGACTCCGACGCAGGAACGATCGGGTCGGCTTGGATCGGTGCAGGCGCTGCTATCGTGTCGGCAGATGGAGCCTGAGCTTGCGAAGCTGGCACGACCGGCCCGTTTTCAGCGGGATCAGTCGGCAAGGGCTCCTCAATTGAGGGCGAAGTGCGTGGCTGGTCCTGCGTGGCAGGAGGCTGGCGATCAGCTGGTACAACTCGTGTCGGTGCAGGGCGCGATGGGCTCGGAGCCGGCTGCTCGATTGTAGGTTGAACCGGGGCTGTTTGCCGCGGTGTCGGGACCGGCATCGGAGTGGGGGTCGGGGTGACGATGACCCGGGGGCGTACTGGCACCGCATCGCCCTCGGTGTCGACGGGTCCTTGGACGCGCGGAGTCGGCGTAGGCGTCGGATTTGGCGGCAGCTGGAAATCCTGCACACTCTGCGCGAGCAGCGGAGACGGCGCAGCGAGTGTAAGCGCGATGAATGGAAGGTATTTGCGGGTAAGCATGGGCGTGGTTGCCTGATTTGATCGGGCCGCTGAATAGGCACTGAAGCCCGCGCTTCCAAGCCCCGCCTTGCGCCGAACCGACATTCGCGGCAGATGCGCTGCATGAGCGACACAGTGACACCCAAATTTCTCGGAGAGAATAGCCCCCTTCCTGCGTCCCCCGAAGAGGCGGAACTGGACTATGTTTCGAACCCACGAACCGGACAACTTTACATGGTGAGGTTCGCGGCGCCCGAATTCACTTCATTGTGCCCGGTCACTGGCCAACCTGATTTTGCACATCTCGTGCTCGATTACGCACCCGATGCGACCATAGTCGAATCGAAAAGCCTAAAGCTATTCCTTGGATCTTTCCGCAATCATTGCGGGTTCCATGAGGACGTGACGGTCGGGATCGGCCAACGCCTGTTCGAAGAAATGAAGCCGAAATGGCTGCGCATCGGCGGCTACTGGTATCCTCGAGGAGGCATACCAATCGACGTTTTCTGGCAGAGCGGGGCTGCTCCTGACGGCCTGTGGGTGCCCGATCAGGGTGTTTCGTCATATAGGGGTAGAGGGTGATGCAAGACAAAGGTCAGTCGGACCGGGTGACCAAGCCAAACGAAGAGGCCCACTCTAACTCAAAACCCGTAATTGAACGCCGAGAGTGGCGCCGTCGCCTCCCCAAATATGCACTCTGGCTTTCACTCGCCGTCCTTGCGTGGTTCGGGCTAGCGGTATTCGGCCCGAAATTCGGACTGATTGATTGGCGTACAGGCCTGGGGTTCATGATCCGTGACGCCGGAATAATCTTGATTGCAATCGCCGCCCTGGTAGCGGCGGTCGCCTTTCTGCTGGCATTTTTCAAGACACCACGAGGACCTTGGTGGAAGGCTGCATTGGCGTTTGCCATCCCTGCCCTGCTTTTTGTTGGACTTCTGTCAATGAAGTCCCAGGCAGAGTCCGTCCCGCCGATCCACGATGTTGCAACCGATCTGCGGGACCCGCCGGCGTTCTCCGATGATACCATGGCAATGCGCTCGCAGGCGGGCGCCAATCCGATCAACGATTACGGCACCCCGCTCGGCAGGATCGAGATGTGGGCGAATTCGGATGATGATGCTCTGAAGGTCAAGAACCACGCCGACATCATTGCAGAAGAATATCCCGAACTGCGCCCGATCGTCCGTGGCCAGGCCACCGACGATGAAGCTCTGGACGCTATCGTCGCGGCGATGGGCGCAATCGGATTGCAGGATGTGCACCGGGTATCAGGCAGCAACTCGGTCGAGGGCGTGGCCGAGACATTCGCTTTCGGGTTCAAGGACGACGTGGTGGCGCGTGTCGCAGATGGTCAGATAGACTTGCGATCGGTAAGCCGGGTGGGTGTGTCGGACCTTGGTTACAATGCCGCCCGAGTTAAGGAACTGCGTGAGGCGATCGAGGATCGATTGAAGAACTGAACCGCCTGGTGGAGCCGAGCGGGATCGAACCGCTGACCTCGTCATTGCGAACGACGCGCTCTCCCAACTGAGCTACGGCCCCGTTCCAGGTGTATGCGCAGAAATAGCTAACCCGGGCGCCAATTTGAAGCATCTCTCAGCTGCGGATTTTCCAACCCGAGGCAAGGATGCGGTAGACCACGAAGGCGAAGACCAGATTAAAGAGGCCGAGGCCGATAGCGCTATGAATAACGGCCTGATTGGTGTCGCCGATATCGCTTTGCCCCAAGAAGCCGAAGCGGAAGCCGCTGATCACATAGAAGAATGGGTTGAAACGGCTGATCGTCTGAAAAAGCGGCGCCAGATTATCGATTACATAGAAAGTGCCCGAAAGGAGGCTCAGCGGCGCAATCACGAAGTTCGTCACTGCGGCATTGTGATCGAACTTTTCAGCCCAGATCGAAGCAAGAAGCCCCATAAGCGCCAGCATTACCGCTCCCATCAGTCCGAACCAGACCACTGCCCAGGGATGGGCAGTAGCCAAGCTCACTCCAGGATAGAAAGCCATGGCGAGAGCCACTGCGAAACCGACAGCCACCGCTCGCGTAACTGCGGCGGCCACGATGCCCGTCATCAGTTCGCCGGTCGAAAGCGGCGGCATGAGCAGGTCGATGATGGTCCCCTGAATCTTGCCGGAAAGGAGTGAAAAGCTCGAGTTGGCGAAGGCATTTTGCATCATGCCCATCACGATCAGCCCCGGTGCAACGAAAGTTGCGAAATTGACGCCGAGGATTTCCCGGTCCGAACGGCCCAATGCTACGGTAAAGATTACCAGAAAAAGCAGTGTCGTTACGGCTGGAGCCCAGATCGTCTGCGTCTGGACCTTGAGAAACCGGCGAACCTCCTTAATATAGAGGCTCCATAACCCCACGCGGTTGATCCCGGTGATCACCGGTTCTCCGCGTTTCGGGAAACTGCCCCTCCCCTTGCCCGTGTTTTCGGTGAAAGAGGCATCCTCGCTGGACTGACCACGGTCGGGATTTACGGCGGGAGAGGGTTGGACTTGATCGGCCATGGGCCTGCGCCTAGGGCCAAGCACTTCCGCTGGCAAGACAGCCGTGGCGGAGACATGAAGGATACAGGATTCGCATGAGCTGGACCGACGAACGGATCGCGACGCTGAAAAAGATGTGGGAAGGCGGTTCAACTGCCAGCCAGATCGCCGAGGAATTGGGCGGTGTCAGCCGTAATGCCGTAATCGGCAAGGCGCATCGTCTTGGCCTCAAATCGCGCCCATCGCCGGTAAAAGCAGCGGAAAAGAAAAAACCAGCGCCCAAGCCCAAGCCAGCGGCGAAGCCCGCTGTAAAAAAGGCCGCACCTCGCCCTGCTGCGCCCCCCGCACCAACGCCTGCGCCAGCAGCTGCCCCCGCTCAACCGACCGCGCAGCCGGCACCAAGAGCGGATGCGGCAATCCCTTCTCAGCCGATGCCCAACAAGAATTCGGACCTTCCCAAGATCGTTTCCGTCGGTCCGGGCGGCTTCTTGCGTCAGGGTCCGGGCGATCAGCAGCCCCCTATCCCACCGGCCCCGCCCAGGCGCCTCGTTCCGGCAAAGCCCGACCCTTCGATCGCAGACAAGACCAGCCTGCTTGATCTTTCCGACAAGGTCTGCCGCTGGCCGATGGGCCACCCGGGCGAGCCCGATTTCCATTTCTGCGGTGAAGCGGTAAACCCCGGCTTCCCCTATTGCGTCGAACATTGCGGCAGGGCGTATCAGGCACAGCTGCCTCGCGGTGCCCGCCGCCCCCCTCCGCCGCTGCCTTTCGGCGGACCGAGGGTTCGCTAGGAACATATTCGTGGGCCCGTCGGAGCAATTCCGGCGGGCCCTTTTTATTGACCGGAGGATATCTTGGCTTTCGATCTCTACGCCGCCTTCGTACCGACCATCCGCCAACTGCTGGATGCTTTGCCCGGCCTGATCGACAAGGGTGAAGCCTTTGCAGGAAACGGTGGCTGCTCGGACGCCGAAATGTATGAAGCCAGACTGGCCGACGACATGTGGCCACTCCCTTGGCACATACGCTCGTGCTGGATGCATAGTGCCTATGCACTCGACCAGCTTCCCGACGGCGCATTCACGCCCGACTTTACGGACATTCCTGCAGACTGGAACGCGATGCGCGCCATGGTTGCTTCAGCTCAGAAACGCATGGATGACTGCAAGCCGGACGAAATCAAGGCGCTCGCCGCGAAAAATATAGACTTCGTGCTAGGCGGCGAGACTCGTTTTTCCCTTCCGGGAGAGCGTTTCCTGCTTGGCTTCAATTTGCCCAATTTCCAGTTCCACGCGACCACCTTCTACGGACTTCTGCGGATGAAGGGCGTTCCGCTGGGCAAGCGGGATTACATGGGCAATCCAGCGGGCCCAATGTTCCAGCGCTAAGGCTTTCTTGCGAACCAGATCGTGTGGTGCGGCCCTTTATTGTTGGGCCGCGCCCGCACCCTGCGCTCCTCAACGTCGAAGCCTGCTTCTTTAAGCCGCGTGCGGAACTTATGGTCCGGTGCGGCGGACCAGACAGAAAGCACCCCGTTCGAATTGAGGGCGTCACGCGCCTTGGCAAGACCCGTGCGCGAATAGAGTCGTTCGTTTCCATCGCGCACGATACCGTCAGGTCCATTGTCCACGTCGAGCAGGATTGCATCCCACTTGGCGCATGTACCGTCATTGGCATCGTCGATCAGGGCTGCCACATCGCACAAGACTACTTCGCCACGCGGGTCTTTGAGCGTGTCGCCGGTCAGATGGGCCAGCGGCCCTTTTGCCCATTCCAGAATTTCAGGCACAACTTCTGCGACTACTACTTCCGCGCCCTCGCCGGTCTTTTCCAGAGCCTTGCGGAAGGTAAAGCCCATTCCGTAACCGCCGATCAACACTCGCGGGCTTTTCTTTCCCACTTCTTCCAGCGTCAACTCGGCCAACTGCTCTTCGCTGAATTGCATGCGCGTGCCCATCAGCTCGTTCCGGGCGAGCATGATGATGAAGTCACGGCCGTGACTGACGAGCGTAAGAGTTTCCCCTCCGGGAATATCGGCGGTGGCTATGGTTTCGCGGGGAAGCATTCACGCTCCCTAGCACCGGTCGGCACGCGAGCAACGTCTAATAGCGGAACGAGGCAGGGCCCTCGGTCATTTCCAAGAGCAAGACTTATGGAGAATCTCATGCCCACAAAAGCCCGTGTCGCCGTCATTTCAGAAGCTGGAGCGGATTACGCTATAGAAGAAAGGGCAATTGCAGATCCAGGACCCCACGAGGTTCTGATAAAACTGATCGCGACAGGGGTTTGTCATACCGATCTCTCCGTCCAGGCAGGTAATTTACCGACGAACTATCCGGTCGTGCTGGGCCATGAAGGTGCCGGAACGATCCTCAAAGTAGGAGACCATGTCAAAGGTTTGGCCGAAGGCGACAGTGTGGTCCTGTCATACGGGTCATGCGGTCGCTGCCGTCCGTGTCAGGAAGGGGATCCGGCCTATTGCAACGATTTCGAAGCGCTGAACTTCATGAACAAGCGTCAGGGAGAAGACGCACCCGTATTCGATGACGGTCCGAACGCTGCTTTCTTCCAGCAATCGAGCTTCGCGACGCACTCGATCGCGCATGAGCGCAATGTCGTGAAAATCGAGAGCGACGTAGATATTTCCCTGCTCGGCCCCCTTGGCTGCGGCATTCAAACAGGTGCAGGGGCAGTGATGCGTACGGCACAGCCGCCTGCAGGTTCTAATTTGCTGGTATCAGGCGTAGGCAGCGTGGGTATGGCGGCGGTCATGGGGGCTAAGCTTGCCGGATGCGGCACGATTATCGCAGTCGATACGAATGATGACCGGCTCGAACTGGCAAAGGAATTCGGTGCAACGCATACGATCACAGCGGGAGAAGGCATCGATGTAGCGGAAGAGGTGCGAGGCATCATTGAGGCCGGCGTGGATTTCTCGATCGAATGCAGCGGCAACGACAAGGCCGCGCGTGCAGCGCTTGAATCACTAGCGAAGAGGGGCACTTTGGTTGTCGTGGGCGCACCGCCGTCAGGTACCGAGTATGCTTTCGACGCGAACGACCAGATCCTCAGCGGCCGCAAGATCGTCGGCTGTGTGGAAGGTGACGCAAAGGTGAAGCAGTTCATTCCCGAACTGGTCCGACTGTACCAGCGCGGGCTCTTTCCGTTCGACAAACTGGTTAAGCGCTACCCCTTCGATAAGATCAATGAGGCTGTGCAGGACCTGCACGATGGCAAGGTCTTCAAGCCGATCCTTGAGATGAGCTAAGTTCTACGACGTAATCATGGAAAAGGCCGCGAAGATTTCTCTCCGCAGCCTTTCCGTTGTCTAAGTCAGAAGGGTCAGTCCTTCAGGAAGTCCGGCACATGGGCTTCACCGCCCCCATTGTCGCCGCCCTTACCACCGTCGCGGTCACGACCGCCGCCACGCGGGCCACGGCCACCGCCACGGCGATCTCCGCCACGGCCACCGCCGCCGCCACGCGGGCCACGATCACCGCGCGGTTCACGTGGTTCGCGCGGTGGGCGCGTGTCTTCCAGCTCTTCACCGGTTTCCTGATCGACGACGCGCATCGACAGACGGACCTTGCCGCGCTGATCGATTTCGAGGACCTTGACCTTGACTTCCTGACCTTCCGAAACGACGTCGGTCGGCTTTTCAACGCGCTCGTTCTTCATTTCGCTGACGTGGACGAGACCGTCCTTGCCGCCCATGAAGTTCACGAATGCGCCGAAGTCGACGATGTTGACGACCTTACCGTTGTAGATCTTGCCGACTTCCGCCTCTTCGACGATTCCTTCGATCCACTTCTTGGCAGCTTCGATCTCGTCGGCGTTCGAGGAGCTGATCTTAATCACACCCTCGTCGTCGATATCCACCTTCGCACCGGTTTCAGCTACGATCTCGCGGATCACCTTACCGCCCGTGCCGATGACGTCACGGATCTTCGACTTGTCGATTTGCATCGTTTCGATACGCGGAGCGTGCTTGGACACTTCACCGCGAGCACCCGAAAGCGCCTTGGTCATTTCACCCAAGATGTGGGCGCGACCGGCCTTGGCCTGCTCCAGAGCGGTCTTCATGATTTCCTGCGTGATGCCGGCAACCTTGATGTCCATCTGAAGCGAGGTGATGCCCTTATCCGAACCGGCGACCTTGAAGTCCATGTCTCCGAGGTGATCTTCGTCACCCAGGATGTCCGACAGAACGGCGAAGTCGTCGCCTTCGAGGATGAGGCCCATGGCGATGCCCGATACCGGGCGTTCGATCGGAACGCCGGCATCCATCATCGAGAGACAGCCACCGCACACGGTCGCCATCGAGGACGAACCGTTGGACTCGGTGATGTCGGACAGGATGCGGATGGTATAGGGGAAATCTTCATGCGCAGGCAGAACCGGGTGCAGTGCGCGCCATGCGAGCTTGCCGTGACCGGTTTCGCGGCGGCTGGTGAAACCGAAGCGACCCACTTCACCGACCGAATAGGGCGGGAAGTTGTAGTGCAGCATGAAGTGATTGTACGACAGGCCTTCGAGACCGTCGATCATCTGCTCGGCATCCTTGGTGCCAAGCGTGGTGGTGCAGATAGCCTGCGTTTCGCCACGCGTGAACAGCGCCGAACCATGCGTACGGGGCAGCAGGCCAACCATTGCTTCGATCGGGCGGACCTGATCAAGCTTGCGGCCGTCGATACGCTGCCCGTCCTTGAGGATGGCGCCGCGAACGATTTCCGCTTCCAGCTTCTTCACCGCCTTGTTGGCGACCATCTGGGTCTGCGGCTCTTCGTCGGCGAAGGCTTCCTTGGCCTTGGCGCGCGCATCGCTCAGCGCATCCGAACGGGCCGATTTGTCGGTCAGCTTGTAAGCAGCAGCGATGTCGTCACCGACGATGCCGCGAAGCTTTTCCTTGATCGCCGAGGTATCGTCCGAGGTGTCCATTTCCCATGGATCCTTGGCGGCCTGTTCGGCGAGATCGATGATCGCACCGATGACCTTGCGGCTTTCATCATGCGCGAACATGACGGCGCCGAGCATTTCTTCCTCGGTCAGTTCCTTGGCTTCGGATTCGACCATCATCACCGCGTCCTGCGTCGCAGCGACGACGAGGTCGAGGCGACCGTCTTCGCCGAGTGCATCTTCCAGGCTCGGGTTGAGGACGTATTCGCCGTTCTTGAAGCCGACGCGTGCAGCGCCGATCGGGCCCATGAAGGGCACGCCCGAGATGGTCAGCGCAGCCGAAGCGGCAATCATGGCGACGATATCGGGCTCGGTCTCACCGTCATATGACAGGACTTGCGCGATAACGTTGATTTCGTTGTAGAAGCCTTCCGGGAAGAGCGGACGCACGGGGCGGTCGATCAGGCGGGAGGTCAGCGTTTCCTTCTCCGTGGCGCGGCCTTCGCGCTTGAAGAAGCCACCGGGGATACGGCCCGCAGCGGAGAATTTTTCCTGATAGTGAACGGTCAGCGGGAAGAAATCCTGCCCGTCCTT
>NZOF01000032.1 GCA_002695185.1 Erythrobacter sp. | reverse complement strand
GAAGCCGCCAAGGAACGGGCGGATTGGCGTGAGGTTGCACTGATCCTGTTCGGACTCGATCCGACGACGGAGCCCGACCGTGCTAGGACCGTGCATGACAGCCATCTCGCACGTGCGCGCTGGATGACCAGAGCGGGATATCGCGACTTGCTCGGGCAACGACCGCAATAGCCTTCGCAAAGCCTGATGGTCGCGCATTTTCGGGCATAGCCCCAACCAGCTTTGGTGACTTCAAAAGTCCCGCCGGCATCGCACCTTGTCCGTCTTCGGCACTGGAGATGCCGCAAGGGGAGGCTGTCCATGCAATCTGTCACTGACTGGCGCTCGCCGCAAACCGACGACGATTTCGCCGACCTCGATCTTGCGGGATTCGCGCAGGAATTCCTACGCCGCAATCCCGACTACTGCCGCGAATATCACGCTTTGGCGCGCGGTCGGCCGATCACCGCGCTCGGGGCGGATCACGCCATGCTCGCACTCGCGCGGCGATGGGGGTTGTCCTTTCCCATGCGAGCCCGATCTTCCCGCCGACGATGCGCCGGCCCTCTGGTCGCCGGCTCTCAGCGTCTCCACGGTTCGCCTCGACGCCGCTCCCATTGACGCGCCGGACGCGCTTCCGCTCGATCCTTCCGGCATTGGGTCGCTGCTTGCCGACCGAATACTGCCCGATGGCCGCCATCTCGTGATCGCGGACCAGCGCGGCGTCCACCGTCTATGGCTCACCGATCCCGATCCCACGTGCCCGGTCGCGATCGTGACCGCGACGGGCGCAGGGTTGCTCTGCAGGGCGGAGGCGGGCTTGCGTCTCGCGCGCCGCATCGCCGGACGAGCTGCAGGTCCATTGCCGTCAGGCCTCATGCCAACGGCGTTGCAGCGCCGCCGCTATGCTCGCTATCTTCGCCTGCTCGATGCCAACGCCGATGCGGCGACCCGGCGCGAGATGGCCCGTATCCTTTATCCGCATATGCGCAGCTTTACCGCCCGCCAATGGAGCGGTGCGACCGAACGGCGCACGACCCAGCGTGCGTTTGACAAGGCCCGCGCCCTGGTGGCGGGCGGCTATCGCGCCTTGCTGGGCGGCGCGTGACCCGGTGCGGGGACACATGCGGCCCCCCTTATCCTGACCGCTCCCCCCATCCATCGTTCTTCGCCAGGCTTGGCCCCGACTTGCCGCCTCCTTCTTTCGTCGCCCGCGGCCTGCCGGAGCTACCCAATGACCGATTCCGCCAATTCCCATTCCCCACGCTACCTGAAAACACCGGCCGCCGCGGCGCATCTCGGCCTCGCGCCCACCACATTGGAGAAGCATCGCTGCTACGGCACCGGCCCCGTCTTCAGGAAACTTGGCGGGCGCATCGTCTACGCCCTTGCGGATCTCGATGCCTGGGCAGAAAAAGCCACCCGCCGCTCGACCTCGGACCCGGGCAGTGCGCCGGTCTATCCGGCCAAGAAGCGCTTTGCCCGGCTCGCCGAACAGGCGCGCCGGGAGGGGCGCTGAGCAATGTCCGGCTCGCGTTCCAGCCTGCCGCAAGACCGGAACGAGCGCGGGCAGCTCGACCTGTTCCATGCGATCCCGGGCGAACTGGCGCCGCGCGACGCACAAGACCTCATGGCCTGGCCGTTCTTCAGCCTCGCCAAGAGCAGGCGCACCGCCCCGATCGACTTCCGTATGGGCGAGACCTGGATAGTGGTCGAAGCCACCGCCGAACATGGCATGGCGACGATCTGGGACGCCGATGTCCTCATCTGGGCGGCCAGTCAGATCGTCGAGGCGCGCGACGCGGGACGATCGACCTCGCGGCTCATGGCCGCGACACCGCATGAAATCCTGACCTTTACCGGCCGGAGTACCGGGCGCGATCACTACGATCGGCTGAAGGCCGCGCTCGACCGGCTCCAGACCACCACCATCGCCACTTCGATCCGCCAGCAGCATCAGCGCCGCCGCCATCGCTTCTCCTGGATCAATGAATGGCAGGAGCGGCTCGACGGCGACGGCCGGCCGCTCGGGGTCGAACTGATCCTGCCCGACTGGTTCTATGCCGGTGTCATCGACCAGGCGCTCGTGTTGACCATCGACCGTAGCTATTTCCGACTGACCGGAGGGCTCGAACGCTGGCTCTACCGCATCGTGCGCAAACATGGCGGCCGCCAGCGTGGGGGCTGGAGCTTCGATCTCGAGCATCTTCACCTCAAATCCGGCGTGCTTTCGCCGCTAAAGCGTTTCGCCTTCGAGCTGCGCAGGATCGTCCGCCGTCAACCGCTTCCCGGTTACCGGCTGACGCTCGAGTTTGCCCTCGGCCGCGAACGGCTGAGCTTCGCGCCTATCCCGATCGACCCGTTCGAGGCGGCCATGCGCCGCGTCGGCCTGCCTGTGGATAAGTCGTGATGGGACTCGGCCTATCAGGAACCGAGGGGGTCGGCCGATCGGGAACCGGATGTTCGGCCTATCGGGAACCGCAAGCCGGCGCGACTCGCCATGCTGTAACGAGTCGCGGCGCGCCTAACTTACCTAACCAGGAATCCTTCGGATTCCTTCTAACGTGCCGCGCTGCGCTCGGGGCTGTGGACAAGCGCCCATGATCGTCGCGCTCCTCAACCAGAAGGGCGGCACCGGGAAGACCACTCTCGCGCTCCACCTCGCTGGCGAATGGGCGCGCCGTGGTTCGCGCGTGACGCTGATCGATGCCGACCCGCAAGGCAGTGCGCTCGACTGGGCCGAGCGGCGCAACCAGGATGGCGGCCAACGTCTGTTCGCGGTGCTGGGTCTTGCCCGGGAAACGCTCCATCAGGAAGCGCCCGAACTGGCACGGGACGGCGACATTCTGGTGATCGACGGTCCGCCGCGTGTCGCAGGGCTCATGCGTTCGGCGCTGCTTGCCGCGGACCTGGCGTTGATTCCGGTTCAGCCGTCCCCGCTCGACGGTTGGGCATCAGCGGAAATGCTCGCGTTGCTTGCAGAGGCGCGCAGCTTCCGGCCTCAGCTTGCGGCGGGCTTCATTCTCAATCGCTGCGGCGCGGGCACAATTCTCGCCCGCGAAACGGCCCGCGCGCTTACCGAACACGATCCACCGCTGATTGCCCCGCCGATCGGCCAGCGGATCGTCTTCGCTCAGGCCATGCAGGGCGGCCGCCTCGCCCACGAGCTCGATCCCGACAGCCAGGCCGCGAGAGAGATTGCGGCGCTGGCCGATGCGATCGGGAGGCTGGCACCATGACCGGCAACAGGTCCAGACACTTCACCGCGCGTCCAGGCGATGAAGATCGCTGGATCAGGGCGGGCGGACCAGCTGTCCCCGGCCAGTCGGCCACCGCGTTCACGGCGCGACTCACGATAGATGTCACGCCCGACATGCGCCGGCGTCTCAAGCTCGCAGCCATCACCCGCGGCAGCACTGTCGCCGAGATGCTGCGCGCCCTGCTCGAGCGTGAATTTCCGGACGATGAAGGAGAGATGCGATGAGCCGCGATGGTCCGTCCGCCGTGCCGGCCGGGATGCTGCCGACCGCGCTTGCCGATCCCGGCATGGTGCAGGTTCAGCTGACCTGGATCGAGCAGCGCATCGAGCACTGGATACGCTTCGGCCGCGAAGCGGGCGGGCATATCATCGACCGCCGCCGGCGCGTGGTGCGCTTCCGTCCCGGCACGATCTTCGCTTTCGTGCGCTGGTCGGCGAACGACTATGGCACGATAGTCTCGCGCATCGATATCGTGCGCGTCGTTGCCCCCGGCCAGGCTTATTCGACGTTGCCGTTCGTCTGCCCCGGCGGCGACATCCTGCTGCGGATCGCGGGCTGGCCGAAGGTCGCCCAGGTGCTCGAAGCGATCGATGCGGTGGAAGCGCTCGACCTCGATCCGGGCGATGCGGCGCCCGACCATTGGCGCCATGTCCATAACCGCATCGCCGCCGGCCAGTGCCCTCGCGCCTATACGATCGAGCGCCATCGCGCCTGGCTCAAGCGCCGGGAGCTGCTGTCATGACGCGGCTGTTCTATGCGCGCGCGACCGGTGCCGCCCTCGGCCTGTTCGCCGGATTGTTCACCCTTGTCGCCGTGCTCGATCCTGCCCCACGCGTCATCTGGAACGCCAGCGCCAGCGCGCCGATCGGTCTCTATCGCGTGCTGAAGCTCGATCGGCTGCGGCGCGGCGAACTCGTTGTGGTCACACCGCCCGAACGGCTCGCCACCTTCCTCGCCGCGCGCGGCTATCTTTCCCAAGGCGTGCCGCTGTTGAAACATATCGTCGCGCTTCCCGGCCAGCTTGTGTGCCGGACTAAAGCGCGCGTCACTGTTGACGGACGGCTCGTTGCGATCGCTCGGGAACGTGACAGTCTCGGACGTCCTTTGCCCTCCTGGCAGGGCTGCCGCCGCCTCGCTGATGGCGAGCTGTTTCTCGCCAATCCCGATGTGCCCGACAGCCTGGACGGCCGCTATTTCGGGCCGCTTCCGGCCAGCAGCGTGATTGGCCGCGCCGTGCCGCTGTGGACCGATCCACCCGCACACCCCGCTTCACCACCCCAGCCACAGGAGAGCTGACATGAACATTGGAACCTTCACCCGTACGAACGACGGCTATACCGGCGAGGTCCGTGCCTTCGGACTTCATGAACCCGTCGTCATGCTCGTTCCACTGGATGCCGGCGATGCAGAGAATGCGCCCGATTATCGCATTCGCCTGGGCAGCGAGGATGGGCCGGACACAGGCTTCGCCTGGAAGGAGGTCGGCGAAAAGGCCGGCGACTATGTCTCGCTGAAGATCTTCGGCCCGCTGTTTTCGGGCGGGTTCATCCGCGCCAATCTCTTCCGCGCCGACGATGCGGGACGGAGCTTCGTGCTGTCGCTGAACGCGCCGCAGAAGCGCGACGAGCGGAATTGATCCCATGCATCCGGCCCGTCCATTGCGTGTCCGCCATGCCGTGATGCTGGCATTGCTCGCGGCTGCGGGCGGGCCGGCCGCGGCGCAGTCCGAAGGTGGCTTACCCCAGGTAGCAGCCGCCCCGTACACGGCTGCGCTCGCCGATCATGTCGCCGAAGCGTCGCACCACTTCGGTGTCCCTGAGCCATGGATCTGGGCCGTTATGCAGGTCGAGAGCAATGGCGACGCGCGCGCGGTCTCCTCCGCCGGGGCGATGGGCCTGATGCAGATCATGCCCGGCACATGGGCGACCCTGCGCGGTCGCTACCGGCTCGGCACCGACCCGTTCGACCGGCGCGACAACATCCTTGCCGGTACGGCCTATCTGCGAGAGATGCACGACCGCTTCGGCGCGCCGGGCTTCCTCGCTGCCTATAATGCCGGTCCTGGCCGCTATGCGGAATATCTTTCACGCGGACGGCCCTTGCCCGCTGAAACACGGCGCTATCTCGCGCGTCTTGCGCCAGTGGTCGGCAGGTCGCTGGGGCGGCATCTCGCAACCGCGCCGCTGCCGGATCGTAACAGCTGGACGCGCGCGGCGCTGTTCCCCGCGCGACCGGACAACCAAAGGGCGGACGATGGGCCGACCGACGAGGCACGCCATCCCGCGCAGCCGGCGCCGCATGGCAACCGCCCGTCCAGGCCGCGCGAAAGCCTCTTCGTTGCCTTGAGCGGGGAGCCGCCGCGATGAACGGCATGCACCACACTCGCAGCCCAGAAGGGTCCGCACCGCATTTTCGCCTGCATTTTCGGCGCACGCATATGGGTGCGCCATTGCACGGCGTCAGCGTGTGGGGAGAGGGTAATCTCTGCTCAGTCTTACCCAGCGTCCGGCATGGATCGGGCCGCGTCAATGACGACAGGGTCCCACCATTTTCTCCGGCGGGCAGGCGTCGGTGCATCAGCCTCCAACGCGGTGCTGCGCCGAAAAAAATCGTTACCCCTATCGCCGCTGGCGCGGTCGCAGGCGTGCCGCCTGCGATCATTGACCCGGCCCGCTCCATACCGGGCACCCGCATCGTCTTTCTCAATTCAGGAGGCGATGATGACGATCGAACAACATATCGAGGAACTGCGGGCGGAGCTGCAGGCCAACGACGATCCGGCGGAGCGCAAGCAGATCGCGGCGGAACTGGCGGCGGCATTGCGGCAACACGAAGAATGCGACGGCAGGCTGATAGCGGCCTGACAATCGGCAAGGCGAACAGCGGAAGGAGCGTCGATGCGGCGCTGCTTCCGCTGCCGTTCCGGTGTTTGCTGCGGGGTGCCGGAGGAGGCGCCCAGGCCGGCCTTGCGGATCGATCATCATTCGCGGCGAAAAGCAGGAAGGAGGTCGAAAAGTATCACAGCGGGCGACGGCGAGATAAAAGGGGCGACGGCGCTTGCCCCTCATGTGGTTGGTTTTATATGACTTTCTGCGCCGTCGCCTCAGCGGACGTGCCGTCGCTTCCCTCGAATTATCCAGCAATATCAATAGTCGAGGCGCCGTCGCTCACTGATTTTCGCCGTGAGACCCAGCCATGAGCGACACCCAGGACGAGTTTCGGATTCGGCCGGGAAGAGGGCGGGACAGAGGCGCGTCGAGCGGCCGCAAGGCGCAAAGGCTGGTCGCCCAGGTCAAGCGCCGGGCGATGAAAGCCGGCCAGCTTCCGCGCCGCCGCGGACCGGGCAGCCGGCGCGGCACCGGCACGCGCGGACGGGGACGGCGCGCAGCGCTGTTGACCCGGCGTCCGTCCCAGGCCCGGCGCGTGGTCATCAAGGCGCGGGTCGTGCGCCACAAGGGCGCGCGCTTCCGCGCCGCACCGCTCGCCCGGCACATCACCTATCTCGAGCGCGAAGGCGTCACCAAGGATGGGCGCGAGCCCGCGATGTTCGATGCCCGCTCGGACAAAGCCGACCGCGATGCTTTCGCCCAGCGCTGCGAGGACGACCGGCATCACTTCCGCTTCATCGTCAGCCCCGAGGATGCGGCCGAAATGGACGACTTGCGCGCCTTCACCCGCGAGTTGATGCAGGACATGGAGCGCGACCTCGACACCACGCTCGACTGGGTGGGCATCGACCATTGGAACACCGACAATCCCCACATCCATGTGCTCGTTCGCGGGGTTGCCGAGAATGGCGAGGATCTCGTCATCGACCGCGACTATATCCGCGCCGGGATGCGCGAGCGCGCAGAGGTTCGCGCGACGCTCGAACTGGGACCACGCAGCGAGCAGGAGATCGACGCCCAGCTCGTCCGCGAGGTCGATGCCGAACGCTGGACCAATCTCGACCTGCGCCTGCAGAAGCTCGCCGAAGTCGAGCTCGGCCTGGTCGATCTGCGTCCCGATCCATCCGACGCCGATCCCGCGCTGCGCCAGACGCTGGTCGGCCGGGCGATGAAGCTCGAGCGGCTCGGCCTCGCAAGCGAGATCGCGCCCGGCCAGTGGCACATCAAGTCCGCGATGGAAACGACGCTGCGCGACCTCTCGATCCGCGGCGACATCATCAAGACGATGCACTGGGCGATGACGCGCGATGGCCGCGCGCCCGACACCAGCGGGTTTGCCTTGCACGAAGAGAGGTCGGCCGAGCCGGTGCTTGGACGGCTCGTCGAACGGGGCCTCCATGACGAACTCGCGGGCACCGCCTATGCGGTGATCGACGGCGCCGACGGGCGCGTCCATCATCTGCGCTTCGACGACATCGACATGACCGGCGATGGCAAGCCCGGAGCGGTGGTTGAGTTGCGGTCATGGGAGGACACCAAGGGGCGGATGCGCCTGTCGCTCGCGACGCGCTCGGACCTGTCGATCGCCGATCAGGTGACGGCGCGCGGGGCGACCTGGCTCGACCGCCAGCTCGTCGCGCGCGAACCCGCCGCGACCGCCGGTGGCTTCGGCGATGAGATCCGCGATGCCATGGATGCGCGGGTTGACTATCTCGCCGGCGAAGGGCTGGCGCGGCGGCAGGGGCAGCGCTGGGTCTTCGCGCGCAACCTCCTCAATACTTTGCGCCAGCGCGAGCTGGACGAGGAGACCGCGCACATCGCCGAGCGGACCGGGCTTGCCCATCAGCCTTCTGCACAAGGCGAGCATGTCACCGGCCTCTATCGCGAGCGCGTGACGCTTTCCTCG
>NZOF01000031.1 GCA_002695185.1 Erythrobacter sp. | reverse complement strand
CCCCGCCCCCGCCCCCACCCACACCCCCGGGTGTGTTCCTGCGCGCCCGCGTAAGGGCGACCCGTTCCCGATGCCCGAAGGCACCGACCCGCAGCACTGGGCCGACTTCCTCGCCAATCGGCGGCGCAAACGGCTGCCCAACACGGCAACCGCCCACAAGCGGCTGATGCAGGACATCGCCCGCCTAGCCGATGACGACTGGCCGCCCGGCCGGCTGATTGGACACGCTGCCGCCCGCGGATGGGCGGCGATCTATGACCCTCGCCAGGATGCACGCCATGACCGCACAGACCGCCATAACGACCAGGACGGACGCCCCGCCAACGCAATGGTGCGAGCCGGCCTTGCCTTCGAAGCTCAGCGGGCTGCTCGACCAGCGGCTGACCCTTCCTGACCTGCCGGTGATCGGCCCGGTGTCAGCGGGCCAGTTGCGCGCCTATGTCGACGCCTGCCAGCCTCCGATGTCGGAGCCCGAGCAGATCAACCGGATGCTGACCCGACTGGCCAACATGATGCCCAGCCCGCGCCTTTCGGACGATGAGGCGGCCGAGCGGATGGCGACCTATCGACGGGCGCTCGCCAGTCATGCGCTGCCCGACCTGTATGCGGCGTTCGACCAGATCCTGCGCAAGTGCCGGTTCTTCCCGACCATCGCCGAGATCGAGCAGATCATCGCCCCGATACGGGCGAAGCGCATGGCGCGCGTCAACCGCGCCGGGCTGCTGTTGATGAAGCATGAGCGCGAGTGGGCGCCGCCGGTGGCGGATGTGGTGTCGATGGAAGAGGTCGCCGCGCTGCGCCGCAAAGCGCGCGATGGGCTGGCAGCGGCAGGCGAACAGCGGTAAGAACATTAGAAGAACGGGGACTTTTAAGATGGCGCGCAGGAACAGGACGAAGATCAAGAAATCGCGGGCGGTGGTGGCCTATGTGCCACCCGTTGATGCGACACCCGAGCGGCTCGCCAAGGGCGATGATAGCGAGTTCGTTGATCCGGCGCTAATCGACCCGCGCGAACAGCCGATCGGGCGGGTGCGCCGCTTCCGTTCATCCACGCTGGACCGACTGCACAAGGCGGGCCAGCTGAACTGGCACCAATGGTATGCCGGCGAATGCTATCGCAATGCGCATGCCCGCGCCGCGCTCGCCCCCAGCGTCACCGCCAGCTATGGCGAGCGCACTACCGTCGGTGAGTGCAGCTATGGCCTGGCGCGAACGGAAGCCCAGGTGCGCGCCCGACAGTTCGTCAGGCAGTGCAGGGAGCAGATCCCGTTCGAGATGCGCGGCTTCATGGATCGGCTGCTCGTGCATGACGACCTGCCCCGCTATGGCGGCAGGCGATACTATCGGTCGCTGGCACAGATCCGCGATACCCTCGACACCCTCGCGCTTTACATGCGCATTTGCGCTTGAGCATTGGGGAAAACTCGAGTAGATAAATCATCAATGTCGTGAATTGCGCCCGGAGCCGAGTGGCTTGCGGGCGCTTCATGTATGGGGAGCTCGCCATGTGACCGAACGCCTTCGCGGCCGGGCTGGCGTGGCTCAGCGCCGCCGTCGCCTTCATGCCGAGCCGCTATGCCGTGACTGCGCCGAGAAAGGCATCGTCACCGCGTCCACCGTGCCGGACCACATCACACCCCTCGCCTTGGGCGGCGCCGATACCGACGACAACATTCGTTGCCTCTGCGACCCCTGTCATAAGCGCCGGACGGCCGAGCAGTTCAAGCAGCGCCGCTCGGCCATCGGGGCATGCGGAGTCGACGGGATGCCGACCGACCCTGACCACCCATGGAACCGCGCGCCGGCATAGGGGGGGGTGGGTCGAAAGTCAGGGCCGATCAGGGCGGACACCGACCTCGCCCCACAATGTCATCGCTAATACAATTTTTGCTCTGGACCGGGAGGCCCGCCGATGAGCCGACGCCAGCGCATCGACAGCGCCGAGGGCGCGCTGTCCGTAATGGCCGCCTCCACCAAGGATTTGTCGCCGCCCAAGCACCTGAAACTGCGTCGTGGTGACCGCCCATTTTGGGATTCGGTGATCGCTGAAAAAGCCCGATCCGAATGGACGGACGCCGACCTGGCTGTCGCCGCCAATCTGGCGCGGGCGATGGCGGACGCGGAGAAGGTGGCATCGTTCTCCGTCGACCGCGGGGGCAACGTCCAGGTGACGACGATGATGGAGACGATCGAGCTTAGCGATAAGCTGGCGCGCCGCATCGTGACGCTGCGCCGGGCGCTTGGCCTCGATAATCGTGCGAAGAACGGCGAGCAGCGCGACGTGAACAAGCGTCGAGAGCACGCGCGGGAAATTGAGGGAGGCCATAATCCGCTCGCCGAGGATGACGATGACCTGCTGGCGAGGCCGGGCACGCTCCAGTGAGCCTGCCGCGCGGCGCGATCCCGCCGCCGACGTTCGAAGGGGATCATAAGCCCAAGACGCGCGGCGACCGGGCCATCGCGTTCATCGAGAAATATTGCCTGGTTCCCGAGGGTAAGCTGGTCGGGCAGCCGATCCGCCTGGACCTTTTCCAGAAAGATTTCATCTGGTCGGTCTATGACAATCCTGCGGTCACAACTGAGGGCATCCTCAGCATGGCACGCAAGAACGGCAAGACTGCCCTCATCGCCTGCCTGCTGCTCGTTCATCTCGTCGGCCCGGAGGCCCGACTGAATAGCCAGATCGTATCTGGCGCGCGGTCGCGTAAGCAGGCCGCGCTGGTGTTCAATCTGGCCTGGAAGATGGTCAAGCTGAACCCGAAGCTGAAGGTGCTGGTGCGGGTGATCCCGTCGGCCAAGACGCTGATCGGGCTGGCGCTGAACGTCACCTATGAGGCGCTATCGGCGGAGGCTGGCACGGCGCACGGCCTGTCCCCGGTGCTGGCGATCCTTGACGAGCTGGGCCAGGTGCGTGGGCCGCTCGATGACTTCGTGGAAGCAATCGAGACGGCATCCGGCGCATATGACGATGCGCTGCGGCTCATCATATCGACGCAGGCTCCAACTGATGCGGACATGCTGTCGATCAAGATCGACGATGCGCTTCGCTCGAAAGACCCGAAGATCGTCGTGCGGCTTTATGCTGCCGATCCCAAGGCTGAACTGCTCGATCCCGAGGCGCACAAGGCGGCGAACCCGGCGCTGGGCACGTTCCGGTCCAAGGTTGAATTGCTGGCGGCGGCCGAGAAGGCGGCGCGCATGCCATCGGCGGAGAATGGCTTCCGGGTTCTTTATCCGAGCCAATAAAACATAGATATTACTGACACTTAGGGGCCATCCGGCCCCTTTTTCGTGCTTCTGGCGCGCTCCCCTCTCTATCCCCGCGAACCCGCAGAAAACCGCCAGTTTCTCGGGCGGCCCCGCCGCTCATTTACGCAACAATTGCGCAAAGGAGATACACATGATCGACGAAGAGACCGACCTGCTTTATGGGGTAGAGGCGATCGCCGCGCATCTGAAACTGCGCCCTAAACAGGTCGCTCAAATGCATGATCGCGGACACCTCCCGACCTTCAAGATCGGCGCGAGGGTTTGCGCCCGGAAGTCGACCCTCGCCAAGCATTTCGAGGCGCAGGAGGCGGCGGCGCGCGCAGCCGGCGGTGAGTGAGTGCGGCGCAGTCGGGCTTCGGGCTGATCCGCGCCGCCTATGACGCGCCGGGCCTAGACCAGCATCAACGCGCGGTTCTGGTGCTGCTCGCCTTCATGGCAAACGCCAAGGGCAATGCGTGGCCTTCGATCGCCTACATGGCAGAGAAGACCGGCATGGCTCGCCGGACGGTGCAGCGGGCAGCCAAGGCGCTTGAGGCGGCTGGGCATATCACCCGGCGAGCCGTTCCGGGCAAAGGCACCGCCTACAACGTCCACCCCCGAAATGCTGTGGGGGGTGTCTCACAGACACAGGTGTCAGAGGGACACGGGTGTCAGACAGGCACCGGTGCCCCACAGACGCCTACCCGTGTCAGACAGACACCCAAACTACCAAAGAACAACCATTCCCCTTCAGATGCTAAAGCATCTTCAGGGGGTGCAGGGGGATATTCGAGCGACCCCGCTGTTCTGGAATGGGTGGCGCATACAGAGCGCGCCTTTGTCGGCCTCACTGGCGACAGCACGAACCTAGACCACTGGCAGGAAGCCCTATCCATGTTCCTGGGACGCGAGGGCCTGTCCGCGACCCATGCCGCATGGGCGCGCGACCGCCTTGCCATCGTCACCGACCTCAAAGCCAACGGACGACGGAGACCGTCATGAATGACATCATCCCTTTCCAGTTCGAGAGCCACGCTATCAGGGCGATCAGCGACCAGGGCGGCCAGCCGTGGTTCGTCCTTGCCGACGCTTGCGGCCTGCTCGGCATCCGCAATCCCAGCGATGCGGCCAGCCGTTTGGATGACACCGAGAAGTCTCGGTTAAACCTAGGGTCGGGATCGGATGCCACGATCGTCAGTCTCGCGGGACTGCTGACGCTGATGCTGCGTTGCCGGGGCGCGATGAAGCCCGGCACCCTGCCATACCGTGTGCGCAAGTGGATCACAGCAGAGGTTGTGCCGACCGTCTTGCGGACCGGGCAGTATGGCAGCCCCGCTCCGTCGCTGGACCTCAACGATCCGGCGACGCTCCAGCGCCTGCTATTGGAGCATACCAGCCGGACCATGAATGCCAGCGAGCAGATCGCAAAGCTATCTCCGAAGGCCGAAGCGCTCGATCGACTGACCGATGCCCGCGGCTCCCTGTGCATCACCGACGCGGCAAAGGCGCTGAACGCCCAGCCGCGCCGCCTGTTCGCGTGGATGGAGGCCAATCACTGGATATACCGGCGCAGCGAAGGCGGCCACTTCGTCGCGTTCGGCGCAAAGCTGGAAGCCAAGCTGCTGGAGCACAAGGGCACGACCATCACCGTGCGCGGCCGGCCCGACAAGTGGGTCGAACAGGTCGTGGTGACGCCGAAAGGCTTGGCGCGGCTGGCAGAGTTGAAGGCGGGCGCATGATGACCGAGAACGAGAAGCTTTGCCTTGAAGCTCGCCGCTTGCACGATGCGTTCATCATGGCCGCTGGCGACGAGGGCGCCGACCAGGCGCGAGCCACGACGACGCTCATGATGATCTGTTTCGAACAGCTGGCCAGCCGTGTCGGGATGGCCAAGGCGCGCCGTGTCGTCAAGGCGATGGTCGAAGCCGTCCGGCCGGCCTGAGCCGCCCAGGGTGGGGGGTGGTCGCAAAGTTGGAGCGCCCTCCGATAGGACACCGCTCCCGACCCGAAAGTGTTTGCTAATACAGTTTTCGCTTCTTGGGGCCGCCGCGCCGCGCTGGCCACCCCCTCACCTTTCCCAACCGCCCATTTTTCCTACGAAAAGGAGACGATCAATGCTGAATGACGAACACAAGCCAGAGGCCATCCGAAATTTCTGCACTGCCATCGCAAATCTTGCCCGCGAGCTCATCGAAGCAGGGGGAGTAACCCATTCGGCGCTTGCCGCGGGCCTCCGGGTCGAGGCTGGTAAGATCGAGGTGGCGGGGCCGCGCGATCCCATGTCCATGGACGAGAGGGAGATGGTCGATCTAGCCCGCAAGGCGCATGAATTTATCAATTCGCTCATGGTCGCGGGCGTGGATGAGCGCATCGCAGTCGTAACAATCGGCAACACCCTTGTGGAGCGGGTCGCCCGGACGCGCGGCGCGGCTGGTGCCGCGCACTGGTTGCGAGGGTTGGCAACACTCGTGGACCAGAATGGCGACGCAATCGAAGAAACGTCGAAGGCGCACTAAGGCCTTTCGTTTCCGCCATGTTCTTGCTATCGCTGGCGCGTCAACGCATGGGATGTGCGACGACACCCCGCCTACCGCGTGAGATGCGCGCCGGCGACGGCTTAGAAAACGCCTTCGGGCGAGCTGTCGGACTGCGCATATGGAACACGCTTACCACCCCCTAGATTTGAAGAAGCTGGCCGAGGGTCAGATATCCGGCCTTGCGGCTGGCTATGGCAATGTCGACAGCCATGGCGAGACGTTCGCGCCCGGCGCATTTACCGAGAGCCTTCGCGGATCCCGGCCCGTCGCCATGCTGCTGCACCACGATAAATCCCGCCCTGTTGGGAAGTGGGATAGCTTGGCGGAAAACAGCAAAGGGCTTCACGCATCCGGCACGTTGGCGCTGAGCGCGCCCGACGGGCAAGAGGCGTATGCGCTTGCGAAAGCTGGCGCCCTCACCGGCCTGTCGGTCGGCTATCTCCAGCGCGAAGCCAGAGGCAAGGTCATCACAAAGGCCGACCTATGGGAAATCTCGTTGGTCGCGATCCCCTCCAACCCTCTCACCTATGTCGAGCAGGTCAAGTCCGTGGCGAATGTCCGCGAGCTTGAGGATCACCTGCGGGAGATCGGCCTGTCCGGTCGCCGCGCCAAGGCCGCCGCCGCCGCCGCCTTTCGCGCCGCCGACGAAGCAAAAGACGATCAGGCTATGGCGCAGGTCGCCGAGCGCCTGGCGCAATCCACCCGAAACATCGCAACTCTCATGGGAGTGAAATAACATGTTTACCGACCGTCTGTTGAAGTTCCGCGCCGCCATGCGCGCCAGCGCCCATCTGGATATCCCGATCGTCAAAACGAAGAACGCCAAGAGCGTCGAGGACGTGCTGGATGAGCATATCGCCACCGTCACCAAGGCGCTGGAAAAGGTGAAGGAGGGCGAGAAGTCCACCGATGAGCGCTTGGGCGAATTGCGCAGCGAGATCACCGAACTGTCGCAGAAGATGGCGCAAGGCCAGCGCGGGGCCGTTTCGATGCTGGGCGATCCGGGGGCCACGGCATGGGGCCGCCAGTTCACCGATTCCGAACGCTTCAAAGCCTATGTGGACATGGAGGCGCAGGACCGGCCGCGCGAAATGCGGTGCGCGATGAAGGCAATCGACAGCGGCGCCTCGGCTGGCGACCTGATCGTGCCGCAGCGCGATGAAGTGGTATCCATGCCGCAGCGTCGGCTGGTGGTCCGGGATCTGCTGACCATCATCAATACGGAAACCGGCGTCGTTGAAACGCCGGTTCAGACCGAGCGGACGAACGCGGCCGGGGTTGTCGCAGAAGGCGCGCTGAAGCCGGAATCGTCCTACAAGTGGGAATTGAAGGACACCAAGATCAGGACCATCGCGCACTGGGTCGAAGCGTCCCGCCAGATCATTGACGACGTGCCGCAGCTGGAGGGCCTGATCGACGGTGAACTGCGCTACGGCCTCGATTTGAACGAAGAAGCCGAGTTGATCTATGGCGACGGCACCGGCGAGCATCTGACCGGGCTGGCTGTTGGCGCTACCGCCTATGCCGCCCCGTTCACCGTGGCAGGCCAGACGATGATTGACCAGATCGGGCTTGCGCTCCTTCAGGCGGCCCTAACCGACGTGGAGCCGGACGGCATCGTCATCCACCCGTCCGACTGGCTGCGCCTCCTTCTGACCAAGGATGCAGCGGGCGGCTATATCATCGCCAATCCGCAGGGCCAGAACCGCGCCACCCTCTTCGGCCAGCCTGTTGTGCCGACCAAGGCCATGAATATCGACAAGTTCCTTGTTGGGCCGTTCAAGCGTGGCGCGGCCTACTATGACCGGATGCAGACGGAAGTGCGCATCTCCGACCAGGACCGTGACAATTTCGTGCGCAACAAGCTCACGATAAGGGCTGAGAAGCGAATTGGCTTGGGCAAGAAGCGACCGAATTCGTTCATCTACGGCGACTTCGGCAACGTCGCATAACAACTTGAGGGTGGGCGCAGGTGTCCCGTGCCGCCCTCATGGCCCCGGCCTAACTCCCCCTGAGGCCGGGGCCACTACCTGCAAGCGAAAGCACGCCCATGAACGACAATGACGGACAGCCCGCCCTTGGCGTCGGCTTTGACATCGGCTTCGGCGATTCGTTCGGTCAGTTGGCGCGGCTGGATGACATCATCGGCGAAACCGCCGCAAACGCTGTGCGCGACTTCCAAAAATTGGAACAGGCGGCTGGAAACGTCACCATGAGCGGCGCCGTCATCCAGATGGACAGCTACCGCCACGCCGCAACTAGGACTGCGCTAGACCTGGCCAAAGTCGAAAAGGCGGGCGAGTCCCTCTCACGCCAGATGGAGCGGCAAATCTCGACCTTCGGCATGTCCCGCGCGGAGATACAGCGCCTGAAGGTCGAGACCGCCGCCCTCAACGCAGAGCAGAGCAATCTCCCCGAGCTGGCCGGCCGGCTGCGCGGACAGATCGCCGAGCTCGATCAGCTGACGGCAGCGAACCGCGCCGCGGCGCAGGCCCATCGCATGTTCGAAGAGCGCGTGAAGGCGGGTGCGTTCGCCATGCGTGAGCAGGAGACGGCCGCCGCGCGCGATGCGCAGACGCTTGCCCAGCTGCGCGCCATGCTCGATCCCGCCGCCGCCGCGCAGGAAAGGCTCAATCAGGAAATCGCGGAAGCCCGACGCGTCATGCAGGCGGCCGGCGCGAGCGGTGAAGAGCTGGCCCGCGTTGAGATGATGCTCGCCCGTGGCCATGGCAGCCTAAGCCAGTCGTCCAACGCGGCGCGCGCGGCCACGCAAAATCTCGGCTTCCAGGTGCAGGACTTCGCCGTCCAGGTTGTGGGCGGAACGTCTGCGCTGCGCGCCTTCGCGATGCAGGCGCCCCAGGCGGCCGGCGCGCTCACAGGGTTTGAGGGCAAGCTGGGCTCGGTCGGCCGGTTCCTTAACGGCCCGTGGGGCATAGCGCTCACGCTGGCCGGCACCTTGGCGGCTGGCTTCGCGGCGGAGCTCATGGACACCTCCGACGCGCTCGATCAGGTCAAGTTTTCCTCCAGCGCCGTGGGCGATGCGCAGGGCATTCTTGGCAATGTGCTCGACCTCACCACCGGGAAGGTCATCAATCAGAGCAGCGCCATGATGGGGCTTGCGCAGGCGCAGTTGGCGGTCGCGCGCGTCCAGGCGCAGACGCGGCAGGCGGAGGCGCGGGCGCAGATCAAGGATGCGGGCACGCTGGGCTTCACCGACGGGCTCTATGGCATGTTCAGCAGCAAGAAGACGCTCTACGGCAGCTGGACGACCCGCGACCTCATGTCTTCGTTCCTGGGGGGCGGCACGGATAGCAAGAGCGTGCTGCGCTCGCTGGAGAGCCTGCAGCAGGGCGGGCTCATGACGGCAGAGGCATTTTCGGAGGCCGCTGCCGCCGTCGCAAATTTCGCGGTCGAAGGCGAAAACCTCAAGACCTACGAATCCGCGCAGCGCATCCTTGATGGCGTCGGCACGTCGCTCGATCGGGGCCTGATCCTCCAGACGAAGAAGGCGAAGGTGTCGACCAAGGCCGCAGACGATGCGCTGAAGGAGCTTATCAAGACGGCGCAGTGGCTGAACGACATGAAGATGACGGCCCAGGGCAACGTCTGGACGATGGCGGCGGACGCGGCGAAGCGGAACCTTGAGTTCGGCAAGCAGGAGATCACGCTGGGCGAAAAGATGATCGACCAGGCGAATGAGCGCCTGCAGCTGGAGGAAGCGCAGCAGATGGGCGCGCAGCAGCTGCTGGACACCTATCTGCGCCAGCTATCCGCCCTGCAGGCGATGGGCGGGCCTGCCGCCGCGCTGGCGGGCATCCTGGGCGGGTTCGCGACCGGCGACTTCGGCGGACTGTCCGGGACGGCCGGCAAGCTGCTGGACGGCCTGAGCGCCATGGGCGTGGGCAAGAACGGGTGGAAGGAGGTGACGGACAAGCTGGACGCCATATTCGGCACGTCCGGCGACGGCAGTTTCGCCCGGATCATGCAAAAGACCTTCGCGGCGGGCGGCGTGGGCTCGCTGGCTGGCAACGCCCTATGGGGATCGCAGAACAGCGACCTCGCCAGTTTCGCGGGTGGCGCGGTCGGCGAAAAGATCGGCGAGAAGTTCCTGTCGAAGGCGCTGGGCGGCCTGGGCGACTTCGCCGGCCCGCTGGGCTCCATCGTCGGCGGCGTCCTGGGCGGGGCGCTGAGCGGCCTGTTCAGCAAGGCGAAGTGGGGAACGTCTGTCGTCACCGGTCAGGATGCCGCCAGCATCGCCACGGCCGGCAACAAGGCCGCCTATCGATCGAACGCCAGCCTGGCGGCAGATTCGATCCAGGGCGGGTTGCAGGCAATCGCCGATCAGCTGGGCGCGGACATCGGGGCCTATAACGTGTCCATCGGCCAGTATAAGGACAAGTGGCGGGTTTCGACCATCGGCCGCACCGGCAAGCTCAAGGGCGGGTCCAGCCGCACCGACATCAAGGATTTCGGAACGGACGGCGCAGAGGATGCTATCAAGTTCGCGATCGCCGACGCGATCAGCGATGGCGCGCTGTTGGGGCTCCGGGCGTCCACGCAGACGCTGATCCAGGGTGGCCTAGACGTGGAGGCGCAGCTAGCGAAGGCCCTGCAATTCGAGGGCGTGTTTTCCGAGCTCAAGAGCATGACCGATCCGGTGGGCTTCGCGATCGAGTCCCTCGACAAGGAGTTCGCGCAGCTGCGCAAGACCTTCGACCAGGCCGGCGCGTCGGCGGAGGAATATGCCCAGCTTCAGCAGCTATACGACCTCAAGCGCATCGATGCGCTAAAGGAGGCCAATGCCGAGACGGAAAGCCTGAGCCGCGACCGGCGCACGCTGGAGGCGCGGATCATGGAGCTTCAGGGCAAGACGCTGGAATCGACGGTCGCCATGCGCCAGATCGAGCTGGAACAGATGGAGGCCAGCCTGCGCCCGCTTCAGGAGCAGGTATGGGCGCTGGAGGATGCAGCGGACGCGGCGGCGGCGGCGCAGCAGCTGCGCGACGCCTGGGCATCGGTCGGCGACACGATCATGGACGAAGTGAACCGGATCCGGGGCATCACCGATCCGACCGACGGGGGCAGCTTCGCGGCGATCATGAGCCAGTTCAATGCCGCCACCGCCGCGGCGAAGGGCGGCGACCAGGACGCAGCGCGCGAGTTGGTCGGACTGTCGCAATCGCTCATCGAAGCGGCGGAGCTTAGCGCGACCAGCCGGCAGGAGCTCGATCGTGTAAAGGCGATGATCGCAGCCAGTCTGGAGGAAACGGCGCGCGCCGCCGGCGGTTCGTCCGTGGTGGACGCCGCGCGCGGCACGTCCGGCGCGATCCTGACCGGAGGGACGCCGGAGGCGGTGACGTTGGCGGCGGCGGCGACCACGGCACAGGCGGCTCCGGCGACCGCGTCGAACGACAATCTGGCTTCGGAACTTCGGGCGCTCCGGGAAGAGGTGGCGCAGCTGCGCAGCGAGAATAATTCAGGCCATGCCGCCACGGCCGGGCACGCGGGCAAGATGGCCCGGAAGCTGGACGACGTGACCAGCGCGAGCGGCGGCCAAGCGGTCAGTGTGGCGGGCGTGGCCAAATAGCGCAGGCGCGACGATGCGCCCGGCACTTGCGTGACGGGGGATCATCGTTCTATTGTAGGAATGGGTGTCAGAGCCCGGACCAGTGATAGGCGATCAGACCCGTTGGCGCGGGCATGATCGCCGAATGTAACAGCGTGGATTGGCGTCCATCGCTGACCGGACCTTTATGTCCGGGAGTGGGGCGCCATGCAATAGCCTTTCGAGGTAAAAGCGTTCCACCGGTCTCACTGGCCGGCTCTGACCCTCCCGGCGCCCCGTCCGATACGGGGAATAGGCTGTCAGAGGCCGAAACCAGTGAGAACGAACCATGGACAACGTGATAGCTCTGCCCAGCAGAGAGCCACGCGCCAGCCTGAAGCTGCGCGCGGGTGTCCCCTCCTTTGACCCGACCAACGCGGCGCACCTGCGCGCCTGGGAGGCCATCTGGTCGATCGGCGAACGCGACAGCGCGGCCGGGGCCATTCTCCACACGGGAGGGCAGGCCCATGATTGAGGCAGTCCAGCCAGGCATGACCCTGAGAGAAAAGGCCATGAATGGCGGCATCGCCGCCGATCACATCGACGCTTTAATCAGCGCCACCGAACTGGCCATGTGTTCGATCCGCCAGAACGATCTTGATGCGCGCCGTATGGGGATCATCGAGAAGCTGCCGCCACTGTCAGAGGCGGAGGACTGGGGCACTATGTGTTCCCTGCTGAACATCATGCGCGCACAGGTCGCCGTCTGCATCGACCTGTTCCAGAAGATCGAACTTGACCGAGGGTATGGCGCATGACGGTCAGCGAAAAGGAGGCGGAGCGGCTGGCCGATCTATCGCTGGAGATCAGCAATATGGCGACTGGCTTGGCCATCGTCGCGGCGAACTTCGACGGCCCCGCGACGGACGCGCTTTACGGGATCGTGTCCCATGCCAAGCGCATCGCGGAATCGGTCGAGAACTTCGCAAATATGGCCCACGCCCAATAACTCACCTGCCCCGCCCGGCGCGGCTGGGCGGGGCCTCATATGGAGGAATATCATGGCATCGGTTGCCAAGCGTGAATGGACGTACAAGGGCGAGACGAAAACCGCGTGGGTCGTTCGCTACAAGGACAAGGCTGGCGCGCATCGGTCGCGGCAGTTCGACAGGAAAAAGGCCGCAGACGACTACCGGCGCCAAGTTGAGAACGAGTTGGAGGCTGGATCGCATATCGCACCGGCCCAGACTCTGACGCTAAACGAGTTGGCGGAGGCCTACATTGCTGCCCAATACTCCCGCGCCGCACGCGGTGAACGCAAGGAGGCTGGCATCAAAAATGTCGCGCGCGGACTAAACCATTTCGCACGGAACATCGGCCACGTAAAACTGACGGACCTGACGTGGCAGATGATCGCTTCGGAGGTGGACCGGCTGCGGGACACGAATGTCGTTTTCCGGGCGTTCCCCGGCCACACGCCGAAGGTTGGCAGGAAGATGGCCAATGGCACGATTGATAACTCGCTCGGCTGGCTGACGTCGGCCCTTGCTTGGGCGGCACGGAGGGGCTTTGTGGGCAGGAACGCCGCCAGTGAGGCTCGCCGGGAGATAGGCCTGCTTGCAAAGGCTCCTATCGAAACATTCACCATCGAAGAGATGCAGCGCGTGACCGCTGCAATCGAGGCATGGTTTGAAAATACTTCGCGGAGGATGCCGACACAGCGCACGCAAGCCTTCCTGCGCGCCGTCGTCTACCTCGCGGCCTTCTGCGGCATGCGCAAAGGCGAGATCCTGGGTTTGCGGCCGGACCGCATCGACTGGGAGGCAAAGGCCATCACGATCGATGCCAGCCTGTCAGAGGACGACCACTTGGGGCCGACGAAGACGGTTTCGGGTATCCGTATCGTCCCGATGCCTGATCCGGTGATGGCGGCCCTGAGGGAGTGGGAGCCGTATATGCTCGCCAATGAGCGAGGCCTGATCTTCAGGACCAGTCTCAATACCAACCCGAGCTCTCAGGATTTTTATGATAAGTGGTATAAGTTGCTGCGCGCAGCTGGCATTCCGAAGACCGATCGCGGAAATCGAAATTTTCACGCCCTACGGCATTTCGCTGGTAGCGCTTGGCTAGATGCAGGAGCCACGCTGGCTGAGGTGTCGCGGCTGCTGGGGCATGCTAATGTCGAAATCACGGCGCGGGTTTATACCCATGCGATTCGCGGCCGAGAACATCGCGTGACTGCGATAGACCGATCGGCGGCGATGATCATGCTCCCTTCAATTACGCAAGAATTGCGCACGGCGGCTTGAAACCGCAGAAATCAGCCATCTAATAGGTTTGCTTCCGCAACCTCTATCTGAACCAGCGCGTAAACCGCTTCTCGCCGTTCATCTCGCCCAGCGTCTGGGGCGCCTGCATTGGCGACACGGATGACGAGGCGTTCGAGAAGGGCGAAGTCTACGGCGGTCTCGACCTTGCGGAGACGACCGACCTTTGCGCCTTCGTATTGGCCGCGCTCTGGAATGGCGTCTGGCACCTGCGGGCGTGGTTCTGGAAGCCGGACGCGACGCTAAAGGATCACGCGAAGCGCGATCGGGTGCCCTACGACATCTGGGCTGAAAAGGGCTTCATCAACACGACGCCCGGTGTCGCAGTTGATTACGAATATGTCGCCCACGACATCGCGCGGATCTGCGAGGGCGTGCCGGTCATCAAGATCGGCTATGACCGTCACCGCTTCAAGACGCTCGAAACGCAGATGCAGAAGGTCGGCATTGAATTGCCATTCGAGCCGTTCGGGCAGGGCTTCATCAGCATGGCCCCGGCCATGGACCTTATCGAGATCGACTTCCTCAATGAGAAAGTCCGGCACGGCGGCAACCCCGTGCTGACCATGTGCGCCGCCAACGCGGTGGTGAAGAAAGACCCGGCCGGGAACCGCAAGCTCGACAAGGCCAAATCCACAGGAAGGATCGACGGCATGGTCGCAGCAGTCATGGCGCGCGGGGTCGCGGCGCTCACCGCCGACAATGACGATATGGACGACCTGATCTCCGGTCTGAAAGCCCAGATGCAGGCGGCCGGCTGATGGGTATCGGCACTTGGGTCGGCTCCACCCTGCGTCTGTTCGGCAGCGGCCAGAATGGGAAGCTGAGCGGCGATCCTGTAGACGAGCCAACCCGCAAGGCCATCGCTCTCGGCAGCCGGATCGACAGCGCCGGACAGTCTGTCACGGCGAAAACGACGCTGGGACTACCGACCGCCTGGGCCTGCGTCCGGCTTAGGTCGGATGTCGTAGGCGCGATGGGCATGGGCGTGTTCGAGAAGTCCGATGGCGGGCGAAAAGCGCGGCAGGATCATTGGCTTTATGAGCTCGTTCACGAAGAGCCGAACCGCGACCAGACCGCTGCCGAGTTCTGGGCCGGTCAGGTGGCCGCCATGGACCTGTGGGGCAATGCCTTCGCGGAAAAGGAGACGCTCGGGCCGCGTGTTACCGCGCTGACGCCGCTTGCGCCGGACCTGATGCAGGTCAAGCGCAACAGCCGTAACGAGCGGGTTTATATCTATCAGGATCGCGGCAAGTCAGAGGAACTGCCGGCGGACAAGATTTTCCACCTGCGCGGCCTGACCCTAGGCGGCGATGTGGGGCTGTCGGCGATCGAGTTCGGCCGGCGCACGCTGGGCGGGGCAATTGCCGCGAACAAGACGGCCTCGGACACCTTTCGCGGCGGCCTGCAAATCGCGGGCCTGATGGAGACGGGAAGCACCAAGCTCAGCCCCGAACAGCGCGCGGACCTGCTGACGATCTTTGATGCATGGCTGGGCGACGCGATGCGCGGTCGGATCGTCCCGCTGGAAAAGGATTTCAAGTTCCATCCGATCAAGATGAGCCCTGCCGATGCGCAGCTTCTGGAGTCTCGCGCCTGGGATGTGGAGGAAATCTGCCGCTGGTTCGGCGTCCTTCCGATGCTGATCGGGCACGCCGCCAAAGGGCAGACGATGTGGGGCAGTGGCATTGAGCAACTGCTGCTCGGCTGGCAGACGCTGCTGCTCAATCCGCTGCTCACAAACATCCAGCAGGCCGTGAAAAAGCAACTGCTGCCGGTGGCCGAACGCAAGCGGGTCTATCCCGAGATCAACCGCGAGGCGCTGATGGCGGCGGACAGCGCGGCGCGCGCGGCGCTCTATTCCGCCTTCGGCCAGAATGGTGTGATGACGCGCGGCGAAATGCGCAACCGCGAGAACCTGCCTTCGCTGCCGGGCGACGATTTCCTTACGGTGCAGTCCAACCTCGTCCCGCTCGACAAGCTGGGACAGGTCGACGCGCCGGAACAGGGTGCCCGATCGGCGCTGATGAACCTGCTGTTCGGCGGCGATGTTGACAGCCTGATTGATGCCCGCGTGAAAGCGGCGCTGATGAACCACAATGGCGGCCCGCGCCTGGAGGATTGACGATGCGTATTGATCGCGCCTTCGGGCGCAAGCACAGCGGGGCACTCAAGGTCCGCGACTTCGATTTCGAGATCAAAGCGGTTTCGGAAGACGGCAAGTTCAACGGCTATGGCTCCGTCTGGGACGTGGTCGACAGCTATCAGGAAGTGGTCGCCAAAGGAGCGTTCACCGAAAGCCTGGCCGAGCTGGCAGCGAAGGGGCGTCCCGTCCCTGTCCTATGGCAGCATCGCAGCAGTGAGCCGATCGGTGCGTGGGCCAATCTGAAAGAGGACGATCACGGCCTTTTCGGCGAAGGCCAGATCCTGCTGGATGCCGGCGAGATGGAAAAGCGCGCCTATGCGCACATGAAGGCCCGCACCGTGACCGGCCTATCCATTGGGTATTGGGTGCGTGAATCGTCCTATGACGAGAAGACCGGCATCCGCACACTGACGAAGTTGGACCTTGTCGAGATCAGCCTCGTCACCTTCCCCGCCAATGATGATGCGCGGGTCGAAGCCGTCAAATTCAAGCTTGCGCATGGCGAGCTGCCCACTGATCGAGAATTTGAGAAGTTCCTGCGGGATGCAGGTTTCTCGAAGACCCGTGCCGCTGGCCTCGTCGGCAGCGGCTTGGCTGAACTGCGCCGGAGGGAGTCCGAGCGCGATACGACGATCACCCCGGCCCTTAAAGGCCTCTCGGACACCCTGGCCGGCTTCTCCCTGAAGTCCGCCGACTAAGGAAATCATCATGCGAACTTTTCTCTTCGCGGCGCTTGCCGTGGCGATGGCGCTTACCGTCATTCCGGACGCGGCTATGGCCGCAACTGCATTGGGGCATTTAAGCCCCGCCTCTTCCGCTGATGCATTCGGGCCAATCGCGATGGCCATGACCGCGCTGCCGATGGCGCGTGAATTCGGCCGTAAAGCGCCCGACGGGGAAGACAAAACGCTGGAGGGCCTTCAGAAGCAGCTGGGCGAAACGCTCGGCGAGGTGAAGGAGTTCGCCAAGGAATTCAAGGCGAAGAGCGAAGCCGGTGAAAAGGTGTCGACCGAAACCAAGGAAAAGGCGGACAAGGCTCTTTCCGAACTGGAAGGCCTGCGCGGCGAGATCACCGAACTGTCGCAGAAGCTGGCCCAGTCGCGCCGCGGTGGTGATGATGACCAGCCCGCGCTGAAAAGCCTGGGCGTCGAAGTCGCCAATCACGACGAGGTGCGCGCCTATGTCGATGGCGGATGCAAGGGCACGATCGGTTTCAGCGTGAAGGCAGTCACCACGGCTGCCGGCTCGGCAGGTGGCCTGATCCGTCCTGACCGCCAGTCCGATATCGTGACGATGCCGCGCATGGGTCTGCGCGTTCGCGATCTGCTGACGCCCGGCCGCACCGATGGCAATTCGATCGAGTTCGCCAAGCAGGTGACTCGCACCAACAACGCCGCCCCTGTGGCGGAGGGCGCCCAGAAGCCGGAATCGGTCTATGAATGGGACGTGGATGACGCCCCGGTGCGCACGATCGCACACTGGGTTCCGGTTTCGCGCCAGGCCATGGACGATATCCCGCAGCTGGAAAGCTTGATCGATGGCGAACTGCGCTGGGGTCTGGACGACGTCGAAGATGCCGAGCTTCTGCTTGGCGACGGCACCGGCCAGCATCTCAATGGCCTTTATACCCAGGCGACCGCATATGCGCAGCCGTCGGGCGTCTCGATCTCGGGCGAAACCAAGATTGACCGTCTGCGCCTCGCCATCCTGCAGGTCGAGCTGGCCGACTTCGCCCCCGACGGTATCGTCATCCATCCCACCCAGTGGGCGAACATCGAACTGACCAAGGACGCGGCCGGAGGCTATATCTTCGCCAATCCGCAGGGCGTGGCTGGCCCGGTCCTCTGGGGCCGCCCGGTCGTGTCGACCAAGCGCATCGGCGCGAACAACTTCCTGACCGGCAATTTCAAGCTGGCCGGCCAGATCTTCGATCGCATGGACACCGAGGTCCGCATCTCGGATCAGGACCGCGACAATTTCATCAAGAACATGCTGACGGTTCGTGCCGAGAAGCGCCTGGCGCTGGTCGTGCGCCGCCCGGCGGCTCTGGTGAAGGGCTCGCTGGTCATCGCCTGACCTGACGGAGGTGGGTCCATCGTAATTCCGATGGACCCCCTTTCCGATCATCGGCGCAACCCCGCGCTGATGACCCGAAAGGAGCAGCACATGAGCAAGAACGCCTACGTTCTGGACGATCACTACGGCGATAACGGTTCCGTCACCGCCGGCATGATCCTGCGGGACATTTCCTCGACCCGGTTCACCGAACTGGAGAAGAAGAAGCTGGTGCGCGAGGCGACGGCCAAGGAAGTCGAAGCGGGCAGCCAGCGCACCATCGACCCCGACGAGAGCAAGGCCGAGGGCGGCGAGAAGAAGGCGCCCGAGCCGGCCAACAAGAAGGCCGCCGATCCCAAGACCAAGGACGCTTGACCATGGCCCGTTCCGCTCAGCGCTCGCGCGGCTTCATGTGCGCGCCGGCTTTCACCGCCGCGCCGTCGATCACCGGCACCGCCCAGGTCGGCCAGACCCTGACGGGCGCAAGCGGGACGGTTCGCAACGGCACTGTTAGTGCCCATCGCTGGCTGCGCGATGGCGCTGCCATTTCCGGCGCCACGGCTGCAACCTATGTCGTTCAGGCTGGCGATGTCGGCGCCAAGATCACCTATGAGGTGACGGCCACCAATGCACTGAACAGCGCCAACACCGTCAAAGCGGTGTCGGCTGAGACGGCGACGGTCATCGCCTGATGCGCGTCACCGTCGTCACCCCGCCTGATCCCGTCGTGACGTGGGAAGAGGCGAAGACGCATCTGCGTCTGGATGGTGACGACGAGCAGGCCTTTGTCGAGGGGCTGATCGCCGCCGCTACGGCTCACATTGACGGCCCTTCGGGCTGGCTTGGCCGGGCGATAGGTTTGCAGACGCTGGAGATGTGCCTGCCCGCCTTCGGCCTCACGTCGATCGCGCTGGATTATCCGCCTGCCGTCGACATCGCTTCGATTGAATATGTCGACAGTGCGGGCGAGATCGCCAGCGTCGCCGATGATGACTACGAACTGGCGGGCCAATTGCTGCGCCCGGCATGGCCGCGCGTGTGGCCAAACGCTCAGTGGCGGGGTGCTGATGCTGATGTCGTTCGCATCCGCTATCGCGCTGGTTATGCCGTGAACCCTGATGCCGATCCGGTGGTGCCCAACATCCCCGCACCGATCCGCGCCGCAATCCTGCTGATGGTAGGCGACCTCTACCGCTTCCGCACGTCAGCGTCGGACATGAACATCACCGCGACGTCGATCCCCATGTCAACGACGGTGGAAAGCCTGCTCCAACCCTACAGGGTCTATCGCTGATGACGCTCGATGCAGGGACGCTTGACCGCCGGGTGCGCATCGAGCGCCCTGTAGCCGCCGAGGGCTTTGACGCCGCCGGTTCGGGCGAGTGGGAGCCGGTCATCACCGTCTGGGCGAATGTGCAGGACATGCTGCCCAGCCGGGGCGAGCGCCTTGCCGAGGGCATCAACGTCGCCGCGCGTCCCGCGCGCGTGCGCATCCGCTATCGCACCGGCATCACGTCGGCCATGCGCTTTGTCATGGGCGACCGTATTATGCAGATCGTGTCTGGCCCCGCCGAGCTTGGCCGGCGCGAGGCGCTGGAGTTCATGGTCGAGGAGTACAGCCCGGCCGGGAATGCCGCGTGATGCCGACGGTGACGGGGAAAAGCGAAGTCCGAGCCTACATGAACGACCTTCCCGGCCAGATCACGCGCATGTTGCGCGGAGCGGGGCGCGCGGGCGGCAGGGTGATCGCCGAGGAAGCAAAAAGCCGATCGGCTTCCGATGACGTTGCTGAAGCCGTGATCGTGAAGTCGCGCCAGGATGAAGGTCGGATAGTCGTCACGGTGACGGTGAAGCCTGGCTATATCTGGTCCCGAGCGCTGTGGCTCGAATATGGCACAGATGCACACTTCATCAGCGTCGATGACAGCCAGCGCGAGGGTCGATCGGTTCGCCGTATCAATGTCCAGACGCGCGAGGCGGGTGGAAATGCGTCGCTGGTGATCGGCGGCAAGTTCGTCGGCAGCACGGTCTGGCATCCCGGCGCGCGGCCACACCCGTTCCTACGGCCCGCGCTGGACGTGAAGGAGCAGGACGCGATCCGCGCCGCCCAAGCTTACATCAATGCGCGGGTTTCCCGGCGCGGCATCGCCGTCACGGACGAAGGGAGCGAGGAATGACGGTGCTGGAAGGCAGCGACATCATCGGCGCGCTGTTGCTGGAGGACGCCGCGCTGCTGCAGCTGGTTCCCGCGGAGCGGATCAAGGCCGGTTTGTTGCCGGAAGGGATCGCGCTGGACGCGTTGCTGGTGAATGGCACCAGTTCGACTGATCGGCAGCCCCTGACGCGCGAGGCGCTGGTGCGGCGTACGGACAGGGTTTCCGTCACGGTGCGCGCCGCCAGTCACCGCAATCGCAAGGCGGTGATCGCGGCGGTGCGGCGCGCGTGCGCCGGGAAGACCGGACAGCTGGGCGGCGGGCGCAACGTGTCGATCCTGACCGCCGGCATGGGGCCTGACGTCAATGGCCCGGGCGGCAGCTTCGAAAAAACACAGGATTTCAAGATCAGCTGGGACGCTGAGGATTAGCAGGAGAATATCCATGTCCACCATGAAGAAGGCGAAGGTGCTGCGCAACTTCAACGATGCCGGCACGAACAAACGCTATGCGGCCGGCGAGGCGATCGACCTGACCGACGGCGAGTTCACCAATTACGCGGCGGCCGGACTGGTCGAAGCCGCCACCGGTGCCGCTGACGCCAAGGCCGATACCAAGAAGGCCTGACACGACCTTCGTCCGCCCGCGCGGACGGTTTCCGCCGGATAGTCCGGCTCGCCACACAGGAGAAATACCATGGCATCCACCACTGCTGCGGGCACGATGATCGCGATCTCGGCTGCCCTTCCCGCGACCGAAGACGCTGCCGGCTACGGCGCCCTCACCTTCACGAAGATCGGCGGCGTCGAGCAGATCGGCGTCATCGGCGCGACCACCGGCAAGGTGGAATTCCAGCCGCTCGACGGCCCCAAGGAAAAGCACAAGGGTTCGACCGACTTCGGCTCGCTGCAGCCCGCGATCGCGCATAATGACGATGATGCCGGGCAGACGCTGCTGCGCACGGCCGCCGAACCGGACAATAACGCGCTCTATTCGATCCAGGTCACCTATCCGACCGGCGAGAAGCGGTGGTCGCAGGGTCGGGTGTTCGGTTACCCCGAGAATGTCGGCAACGCCGACAGCATCATCATGGTCAACCCGACCATCGAGTTCAGCAAGAAGGTCGTCCGCTCGGCCTGATCCGCTCCATTCCGGCAGCAGCCGGTCACTGCGCATCGGCCCGCCCCGCACATCGCGGGTGGCGGGGCGGGTCGGTGCACCCTCCCGCGAAGGACGTTAACTTATGTTCGATATCACCAGCCAGGCGGCGGCCGATACCGCGCCGATCCACCTCAAGGGCCGCGACGGCGAATATCTCTATCATGACGGCAATCCGGTGCGGATCATCGTCTATGGCCCCGGCAGCAAGGAATTCGCCGCTGTCGAAGCCCGGCAGACCAGCCGCGCGCTCAAGCGCATGCAGGACAATGATGGCAAGCCGAGCGCGCCGGCGCCCGATGTCCGCGTCGCCGAACAGGCCGAGGATCTGGCGGACCTGACGGCTGCGTTCGAAAATCTTGACTATAAACCCGCCGCCGGCAAGTCGGGTCGCGAGCTGTTCAAGGCCCTCTATTCCGACACCCGCCTGGGCTTCATCCCGCCGCAGATCATGAAGGCGGTGAAGGACTGGTCGGTTTTCAAGGCCGGCTCAGCAGAGAGTTAACGCTTTACGTCCGGCAGCTGGCGTGGCTGCATGCCACGCCCAAGCCGCCGGAAGGATCGAAGCGGGCGGCGGCGAAGGATCAGCCGTCGGCCATCAGCCGGATAGAACGCATGCGGCGGGACAAGATCGTCCCGCAGATGCCGCCCCTGCCCGCGCCGCACATTATCGACTGGCTGGTCGAGATCGGCCTTTCCGAAGCGGCGGGCATGTCCAGCGGACCGATCAGCTGGCAAAGCATCGACGCCTGGTGCCGGCGCACCGGCCGCGATCCCGCGCCATGGGAGGCGCGGCTGTTGCGATCCCTATCGGTCGCCTATGTCGCCGAAGGTCGGCAGGCGGAGAGCGAGAATTGTCCGGCGCCGTGGCGCGCCGCGATCACACAGCGCGAACGGGACGCGGAATTGGCGCGGCTGCGCTTGGTGCTGGGATGATGATGCGTTATCAGGGCCTTCGAAGAGGATCCTGCCATGCGCGCCATCATCATCGCCACCGTCATCGCGCTGCTGCCGACGCAGGCCATCGCGGCCGACCATTTCGATTTGATCTGTCGCGGGAGAGTGACATACGGCCTGCTGGACGGTTCTCAGAAGTTCGCCACTCGTTACCGTATTGACCTGACCACCAAACGATGGTGCCGCGATGATTGTGGCCGAGTTTTGCCGCTGGTCAGCGTTGATGAAGCTCGGATAACATTTCACTCCATCCATGACGACGACGATGTTGGAGAGGTGGATCACTTCGTTGAGCGGGCGAGTG
>NZOF01000030.1 GCA_002695185.1 Erythrobacter sp. | reverse complement strand
TATATGCAGAATGCACGAGGAAAGGGTGGCACAGATACACCTTGCCGGCCGGACCCGTTGCCAGTTGCTCCAGGCGATGGGCCGATCCGGCGAATCCGTTCGAGGCCAACTCTCGAAGGGTCAGACCGGCTTCCTTGGCCGGTGCGAGTTGTCGCGCTGTATCGATATGCGAGCCGACCCGAATGCGCGTAGAGGAATCGTGAATACCCACATCCGAGAACTGGGGGGCGCCAAACGCTTCGCATCGGGCCTCGGCCTCGTTCGCCACGCGGTGGTGGCGATCAATGGAGAGCAGGGCGTCTTGCTCGCACTCGCCCCGGCCAACGATCCTTCGCGCTGCGATCCTTCCGGCTGGAACGTCTCGGGGATGCGCGCCACGCGATCTGGGCGTTACGATTTTACCGGGGGCGAACTTGCAGACGATGCCGTGCTCGGCGAACTGGGGGATTATTCCCGCGAGCCGCATTTCGAGGGCGGGATCTGGCGCTATTGCGCTGCACATTGTGGCGGTGCCGAGGCGCTGTTCGCGCATTTCCGCGAAGCCTTGCAGGAGCGCGGCAGGATCGAGGATCCTCACCAGTTCGACCGTATCGCGACTGGCGCTATCGCGCTCGAAACCATGCGGCTGTGGCTGTGGCGAGCAGCAAAAGCGGTAGAGGCGCGCGATGCGAAGCCCGGCACCGCCACCCTCTCGCTACTGGCGCGGCAGGTGACCGAGGACAATTGCCGCACAGTGCTGGCGCTGGTCGAGCGCGGGCTGGGGATGGCAGCGCACGAGGAGGGCACCACGATCGAGCGGATCCGCCGTGATCTGGGGCTGTTCCTGTGCCAGGCGCAGCCTGATGCCAAGCGCCAGCGTGCCGCGCAGGCTCTGGCCGGGTGCGGGTTACGGGCAGAAGATCTGTGAGCGTTCCTGTAATCGCGCAAGGCAGCGTGCTTCGCGCTGCGGAAGGCGGGGCCGCAATCGAACTGGACGAGCTGTCGCCGCCCGGCGGGCTGCTGCTGGTGATGCCGCATCCCGACGACGAGACGCTGGGTTGCGGTCAGGCTCTGGCCGCAGCGGCAGATGCGGGGCGAACGATCGGGGTGGTGCTGGTGACCAATGGCGAAAGTTCGCACCCCTTCTATGATCGCGCCAAACTGGTCGCAATGCGCCGAGCTGAGCTGGAGGAAGCGCTATCGAGCCTCGCCCCGCGACGTCCGGTCGCAATTCGGGCGCTTGGACTGCCCGACGGGCAAAGTCGCCATGGCAATCTCTCAGACGCGGGCCAGGAGGCGCTTCTTGCCTTTGCAGATATCATCGATCCGCAGGCGATCTGGACCACCTCGTACATCGATCCGCATTGCGATCACATCACCGCCCATGCGATCGCGCGCGATCTGGCGGAGCATTACCGGACAACGTTGTGGAGCGCGCCGATCTGGGGCCGCTTTGGCGAGCGACGGCTGCCCGGAACCGAGCTTCGCCTGTTTGAAGCGCCTCCGCTGGCGGAGCGCAAGCGGCTTGCGCTTTCGGCCTATCGCTCGCAATTCACGGACGTCATTGATGACCCGGAGGCCTTTTTGATGCCTGCCCCGCTGCTGGAGCATTTCGCCACGCATCCGGAGATTTTCCACCGTGACTGAGGCACCCAGCGAGCGGCGGGCACGCTTCGACCAGTTGTTTGCCGAAAATCCCGACCCCTGGGACATCGACACCAGCGACTATGAACGCGGTAAGCGGAAGGCTGTGCTCGCCGCACTGGGCAAACGGCGCTTTGCACGGATGCTGGAAGTGGGCTGCGCGGGAGGGGCGCTGACCGAACGCCTGGCGGAACTTGCCAGTTCGATAGTGGCGCTGGATGTCTCGACAAAGGCGATCGAGCTGGCGGCCAGGAGGCTACATCGGTTCAACAGTGTCGAATTCATTGCTGCCGAAGTGCCCGACTATTGGCCGAAGGGGCAGTTCGACGCGGTGATCCTGTCCGAAGTTCTCTATTTTCTCAGCGCCGGGGAAATTCTCCAGGTCTCGCAGCTTGCCCATGAAAGCGTGACCGGGAACGGGCTGTGTCTGCTGGTCAACTGGATCGGCCAAAACGATTTACCGGTCGATGGTGACACAGCGGTCAAACTGTTTCTCGACGCCGCGCCCTGGCAAGTGGCCAAAGCGCGGCGCGAGGAGTTCTACCGGCTCGATCTGCTCGAGCGGACGCCCGGCGACTAGTTCGCCGCAGGCATGTCCATACCCGGCTTGAGCACCACCTTGGTCCAGCTGTCTTGCTCGGTGCGGAAACATTCGTAGCCGCGGGCTGCATCCTCGAGCGGGAGGCGATGCGAGATCAGGAAGGTGGTGTCGAGCGTGCCGTCTTCGATCTTCTCGAGCAAATCCTTGGTGTAGCGCTGAACATGGGTCTGGCCGCTGCGGATCTGGAGACCTTTCTCCATCAGCGCACCCAGTGGGAATTTGTCGGTCATCCCGCCATAGACGCCGGGTATGGAAACGCGGCCACCGGGCCGGACCGCAAGGATCGCCTGCTTTAGCGCACTGGCGCGATCGGCACCCATGCCGACCTTCTGCTTCACGACATCAACCATATTGTCGATCGCGAAACCGTGGCTTTCCATCCCGACGGCATCGATCACCGCGTCGACACCAATCCCGCCTGACATTTCCATCAGCGCTTCGCGGACGTTCGTCTTGCGGAAATCGATGACCTCGGCGCCAAGCTGTTTGGCCAGCGCGAGGCGGTTGGGATAATGATCGATGGCGATCACCTTGCTTGCGCCCATCACGATCGCGGACTGGATTGCGAACAGGCCGACCGGGCCACAGCCCCAGACCGCGACGGTATCGTCGGGCTGGATCTCGGCATTTTCTGCTGCCATCCAGCCGGTGGGCAGGATGTCGGATAGAAACAGCACCTTGTCATCATCAAGATGGTCGGGGATCACGATCGGGCCGACATCGGAATAGGGGACGCGGACATATTCCGCCTGACCGCCCGAATAGCCGCCGGTCATATGTGAGTATCCGAACAGTGCCGCCATGGAATGGCCGTAGAGCTTGGCTGACATATCCTGCTTTTCTGCCGGATTGGAATTTTCGCAGGCCGAGAACTGCTGGATCTGGCAATGGAAGCAGCCGCCGCAGCTGATGGTGAAGGGCACCACGACGCGCTGGCCCTTCTTGAGCGTGCTGTCGCTGCCGGTTTCGACCACGCGGCCCATGAATTCATGGCCCAGCACGTCGCCGGGAAGGACGCCGGGGATAACCCCGTCGTATAGGTGGAGGTCGCTGCCGCAGATCGCGGTGGAGGTAACCTCGATGATCGCATCCCGCGAATTGATGATTTCGGGATCGTCGACGGTGTCGACCCGGACGTCGTGCGTCCCGTGCCAGGTAAGGGCTCTCATGTTTCCTTCTCCTGCTGCTTGGCAGCGCGGGTATTTTCCTTGCGGTGGGCGGAGGTAGCGATCTCGCCGGTTTCCATCAGCCCCTTGAAGCGCTTGAGATCGTGGCGCGCCTGCACTTCCGGCTCGCGCTGGAACAGCTTGGCAATGGCACGGCCGAGGTTTCCGGCGGGCGGATCGTAGGACATCACCAGCGAAACGCGGGTTCCGCGATCGCCCGGTGCGTCAGCGAATTCAACGCTGCCGCGCGTCTCGATGTCCGAGCCTTCGACCGAGCGCCAGGCGATGCGTTTGCCTTCGACATCCTCGCAGACCTCAGTCTTGATCTCGACCGTCTGTCCGGCGGGAGCCTTGATCAGCCAAACGCGGTGGTCGCCCTCTTTCCGGATCGTCTCGACATTCTCCATGAACCTTGGAAGATTGCCGAAATCGCGCCAGAAGGCATAGAGTTCGGCGCGCGGCTTGCGGATTGTAACCGTGCGCCCGAGCACCGCATTGTCGCTATCGGGGCTTTTGCGGGTGTAGAAGGGGGCATCGTCATCGCCCCCCTTGCGCCGCTGCGACAGGAAGGCGCCGAAGGCCAGCCCCCCGATCGCAAGGCCGAGGCCGGCAACGGTGCCAGCCAGGCCGAGTTGCTTGTCATTGGTCATGGTCTGTCCTCAATCCTTCTTTACCTCTTCGCGATCCCAGAAGCGCAGCTTTGCGCAGCGACTGATGAAATCCTTGGCGGCATCGGGCTTGGCCAGTTCGACGAAGCCGTCGTCCATCCGCTTTGCCACACCGGCGCCTTCGAGCAGCGCCATCGTCTCGGGGACGTAAGCAATGAACTTGGCGTGGGCGAAGGCGTCGTTGACGAAGTCGATGCTGGGCTTGTCCTTGCCGAAATTCTCGGCGGCCTTCTCACCCATCACTAGCGCCACGGCGTCGTAAACCACCGAGGGGCCGCCATCAATCTTCTGGTCGGCTTCCATCATCTCGCCGTCGGAGAGTTTCGCACCTGCCACATGCGGGGCGATGATCTCGACCATTGCACCCGCGCCCTTGGCCGCGTCCTTCAACGCTTTCACCACTGCGGCATCACCGCCTTCGGCGATATAAATGCCCAGCTTGCGGCCCTTGAAACTGTCCGGTCCGTTCTTGAGGATGGACAGCGCCGGGCTTTCGGGCAGATCGTCGATCGGCTTGCGCGCGGCGGTGATCTTTTCAGGCATTTCGGTCAGACCGATGCCGTCGGCAACCACCTTGGCAAGGCCATCGTCGATGTGGCGCAGATGGCTTACCATCCTCTTGCGAATGTCCATCCGCTCGACCTTGGAAAGCTCGAACACCAGCGCATTGCCCATATGGGTCTGCTCGATCGCGGTCTGCGAGATGTAGAACTGGCGCGCCTGGCTGTAGTGATCGGCAAAGGTCTCGCTGCGCACCCGAACCTTGGGCCCGGTAACCGGCGCTTCGTAGCTGGTGAAGCCATGCTCGGCACTGGCGCGGGGGCCACGCGGTTCGCGGTTGTCGTCCATATCGCCCGACCAGCTGTTAGGTTCGTAATTCGCCCGCCCCTTGGGGTTGGTCATAGCCATGTGGCCATCCTGCTGGAAATTGTGGACCGGACACTTGGGCGCGTTGATGGGGATATGCGTGAAGTTCGGGCCACCCAGCCGCTTCAGCTGCGTGTCGAGATAGGAGAAATTGCGGCCCTGGAGCAGCGGATCCTCACTGAAGTCCATCCCGGGCACGATGTTCTGTGTGCAGAAGGCGACCTGCTCGGTTTCCGCAAAGAAATTGTCGACATTGGCATCGAGCGTGAGCGTGCCGATGATTTCAACCGGAACCTGTTCCTCGGGAATGATCTTGGTCGCGTCGAGCACGTCGAATTCGAAACTCTCGGCGAATTCCTCATCGAACACCTGAATGCCCAGATCCCACTGCGGGAAGTCGCCCGCCTCGATCGAATCCCACATATCGCGGCGATGGAAATCTGGGTCCATACCGTTGATCTTCAGCGCCTCGTTCCAGATTACTGATTGCAGACCCTGCTTGGGCTTCCAGTGGAACTTGACGAATTTCGCCTCGCCCTTCGCATTGATCAGGCGGAAGGTATGTACCCCAAAACCTTCCATGAAACGGAAGCTGCGCGGAATGGTGCGATCGGACATGATCCACATTACCATGTGCATGCTTTCCGGGCTCAGGCTGATGAAATCCCAGAAGTTGTCATGTGCGGTCTGTGCCTGGGGGAAACCGCGATCCGGCGCGGGCTTGGCGGCGTGGATCAGGTCCGGGAACTTGATCGCATCCTGGATGAAGAACACCGGGATGTTGTTGCCGACCAGATCCCAATTGCCTTCCTTCGTATAGAACTTCGTCGCGAAGCCGCGGACGTCGCGCGCCAGATCGGGTGAGCCCTTGTTCCCGGCCACGGTAGAGAAACGCGTGAAAGTAGGGGTCTTCTCACCGACATTATTGAAGATCGCGGCGTGTGAATATTCGGGAATTGCCTTCTTCAGCTCGAAAGTGCCGTGAATGCCATAGCCGCGAGCGTGGACGACGCGCTCGGGAATGCGTTCATGATCGAAGTGAAAGATCTTCTCGCGGGCGACGTGGTCTTCCAGGAGTTGCGGACCGCGCGGACCGGCGCTGAGCCAGTTCTGGTTATCGGCAACCGGCGCGCCCTGCGCGGTGGTCAGGATATCATCTTTACCCTTGGGTTCTTGATGGGGGGCACCGCCCTTGGTCAGGTTAAGTTCGTCCGACATGCGCATTCTCCGATCTGGTTGGAATTCGTAAAGCCAACGAAGAACGCGGGATTCGGTTGCGAATATGAAGAATAATTAAGGATCTAAACCATTGTTAATGGATCGTGATGTGCTCCCCTGAAATGTGACCGGTATTTGGTAGAGTCCAACGCAAGGGAGTCGGGCGACAATGAAGCGAAGCAGGTTCAGCGAAGAGCAGATCACCGCGGTATTGAAGGAGCAGGAGGCTGGGATGCCGACGGCGGAAGTGTGTCGCCGTCACGGGATCAGCTCGGCCACGTTCTACAAGTGGAAGTCGATGTTCGGCGGGCTTGAAGTTGGCGTTCATTGAAAAGGGCGGACCCGGCTGGATCGCTGCTGCACCACTGGTCGCCATTCTCTTCACCCTGCTGGTCGCCTTCGGCTATTTCACGAGTGGTACGGAGGTTGCGGCAATGCTGTTCGCCTCCGCGACGCTGGTGGGGGCGGGCCATGCCGCATCTCGATCACCAACAACCATTACGCCAGTTCCATCCGATCGACCGGTGGCGGGTGCGCCAGCTTCATATCCAAATTCGCCGCCGTTGCGGCACCGATCTACGGGGCGCAGTTCCTCACCGGCTTCGACGGCGCGCTGGATGGGTATCTGTTCACCGCCGGATGCCTTCTGGGCGTTGCGCTGTGCATTATGGCGCTCTGGTAGCTCGCACGCGGCCTGCAGCCTTGAAGAACGCCGCTAAGCATGGGTGGCTTAAGAGATTGTCCGCTTTCGGGTCGAATAGAAGTCGAGTTGAATGTCCGAAATGAAGGCGCAATGCGGACGGCGATTGTTATTGTCTATCGCACACAGAACCTCTCCGCTGAACGTTTATTTGAGGCTCGCCGAACAAAAACGGGGGCATTGCTGGGGGTATTACGAAACTGTACTAAGTTTAAAATCTTTGAACAACAACAACATGCAGCTTCAGGAGGAATCCCTCCTGCTCCGCCATTTACCCTTATTTTTATTGAACTTTTCCCGCGTAAGGCGGGTGGTTCCCATAACCGCTCCCCTATAGCCCGCGCGCTTGGCGCCCTTTTCCTTGCGCACCTTTGACCACTTGCTATTCCTCCCAGCCAAGGGGGGGTATGGATAATTCAGCTAAGAGAATCATCCGGTTGGTCTGGAATGGACCGTTTCATATTGGAAAGCTTTCGCCGCCCGTATCGGTCGGAGACGCCTTACTAAAGATGTTGGAGACCGCATGGAGGCTAATCTTAACAGTCGTCGGTCTTCTCTTCCTGATTGGCCTCGCGCTGTTTGGATATGAGCGTATACCGCGAGACCGAGCGGGCATGACAGAACCTCCGTCCTGATCGCAATGCATCTCGATCTGCAGGACGACCCGAATACCTCGAAGGAGCTGATGCGGGTTGGCGCCCAAACGCCTTGATCATTGGACGGCCCAACAAATGCGCTACGGCGCGCCGAAAAACTAAGATTTTTGCACAATCACAATCAAGATCTCCATGCGACTGATGCTAGGCAATTGTTGCGAATTGCGAACGTCTCTGCGCTAAAAAGGCACTTGCGAGCGTTTGGGCGGCCACAAGCACCAATTCTGCTGCTTGGAACTGATCGCAAGCAGCGACATATAAAGAACGGGTCGCTCCGGTATGGAGAAGCCCCTGCGCCTAATTCAACAACTATTGAATTTTAGCTCGGCGGGGGTATGTTGCGCTGCACAAGGAGCGGCGCATGACTGAACGACGCGGGCGGGGGCGTCCCCGAGAAACCGATACGGACACCAGTGCAGCAATCGCGCGCGTCGCCTTGCGTCTCTTTGCCGCGCATGGTTTCGAGGCTACTTCATTGCGTGAGATCGCCAATGCTGCGGGGGTCGATGTCGCGCTGATTTCCTATCGTTTCGGCGGCAAAGCCGGCCTGTGGAAGAGTATCGTGTCGCAAGCGGGAGCGGACCTGCGCGAAGCCCTCGAACGCGCGCTTGGTGACGACTGCACTGCCAGCGCCAGGCAGCGGTTCGACATGTCCGCGCGCGCCTTTCTCGCCTTTCTCCTCGACCGCCCCGAAATGCCGCGGCTTCTCTTGCGCGATATCACGATCGACAGCGAACGCTCGCAATGGTTGCTCGAGAACCTGTCCCAGCCCCTTCACGCGCATTTCTTCGAGCTCGCGCAAGCCGTCGCCGACGCGCAGGAAGGGGCGCCGACGCACCTCCAGTTCAGGGTTGCAAACTTCGTCTATTCCGCCGCCAGCACGGTCGCCCGGCGCGATCGTCTCG
>NZOF01000029.1 GCA_002695185.1 Erythrobacter sp. | reverse complement strand
TGTACGCAGCAGATGCCTGAACCACCGGTGTGGCAGCTATCGTTATTGGAACTGATTTCTTGGTATCGAAGCAGTCGGCTGGAGGTATTTGACTCAACGCCAACTCAACAGCTGAACGCCCGTTGAGCGGCCTCGGATGCCGGCGGATGCCGCTGAATACAGATGAATGCCGGGATTGTAGCGAAACACATCAAAGCCATGTCTGCTAACGTTATGATTTCGCTGAATATCCTAATTTTCTGGGATATAGCCTCATAACCTGAAGGTCGTAGGTTCAAATCCTACCCCCGCAACCAAAAAATCAAGCAAGATCAAACACTTCAAAGCTGAGCATTACGCTCGGCCTTTGTCGTTCCAAATTCTTGTCAACACCTGGTCAACGTTTTACGAGCCCCCTGTCGACGGGCAGAATGATCGCGCGGAACGTGGTCGTCACACCTTCAGCAGATCGAGCAACGGGTCAAAGGCGTACATCGCCGCGCGTCGTCCCGAAGCCGGTTCAATGGTTCGCAGCATGCCCGCCTCTACCAGCCGCCGGGACAGCGCGCGCGCGGAGGACGGTGGGATCCCCGAGCGTTCGACGAAGCGGTCGTTACGGAAGATCGGGCTCGCGAAGACGAAGTCCAGCGCCTGATCATGGAACTGCGAGTTCAGCACTTCGCGGAACCGTTCCCGCATCTCGCCGTGAAGGCGGAAGATGGCGTCCGCCGTCTGAATGTTCACCGTCGCCTGGGCGTGCATCGCCTTGAGAAAGAATACCACCCAGCCGGTCCAGTCGCCGGTGGCCGAGACCGCGCGCATCCGTTCGATGTACTCGTCCTTGTGGGCTTCGAAGTAACCTGAAACGAAGAAGTTTGGCTGATGCAGGACGCCGAGTTTCCACAGCATCAGGGTGATCACCATGCGGCCGATCCGGCCGTTGCCGTCCTCGAACGGATGCAGGGCCTCGAATTCGACATGCGCGATGGCGGTGCGGATCAATGGCCGCATCGTGCTTTCGTTGATGTAGCGGACGAGTTCGGCCATCGCCGGGCCCAGTTGCTCGGGAGCGATCGGGACGTAGTAGATCTTTCCTCGCCGTTCGTCCCCGATGTAATTCTGCTCAACCTTGTAGCTGCCGGGGCGCTTGCGGGCTCCCCGTCCAAAGGACAGCAGCTGTTGGTGGGCGGTCCGGATCAGGTGTTCGCCAAGCGGGGCGCCCTCGGCGAGGGCCTGCTGGGCATTCCGCAGTGCGCGGGAGTAAAGGTAGGTCTCGACGTCGTCGTTGCGCGCTTCCCGGTAGGGGTCGGTGCTACCCGCATCTTCCTCGGCCTCCAGCCGGTACAGTTCCTCGATGGTCGAGATCGTCCCCTCCATCCTGGAAGACGTTACCGCGTCCTGGCGACGCAGGGGGGCGAGGAACAACTCGCTGTTCACCATGCCTGACATCTTGGTGTCGTACCGCGCGAGGGAGGCGGCTGCCTCCTCGAGCGGTCCGAGCAGCACCTCGTAGTCGAGGGCGGACGGGGGAAAGGTGCCGATGTGATAGGTGACGGCATCCGTAAGATCGTAAGGCTTGATGATCATAGTTGTGCCGATTCTGTCATCAACGGGGTTTGACGCCAGCCTAGTCACGACAAGTGCGCTTGGCAACAGAATATGGCTCCATTCTGACATCAAGGGGCGTTGTCGCCAGCAGTCTGCCGTCAAACCAGATTGGTGACAGAGATTGGCAGCAAAATGGTATCAAAGAATGATCCCCTGTCATTCGCCGCAACTCATGCGGAGAATGGGGGTTCTAATCTCCGCATGAACATTGTGGCGGCTTGTTTCCTGAACGACCGGGCGGGGTGGCGTCCGGCCGCTCCATTGCGTGTCAGGAACCCTCGGACAATTTCCATTCCTGTCCGAGGTTCTGCAACACCAGGTCGCGCGCGGGGCAACCGGCACATCTGTGCTGCCGCGGCTTCTCCGACAGTCGCTCGGCCATGGTCAGGATGGTGATCAACACCGCATCGGAATGCTGCGCGAGCCGGATCAGATGCTCCCCGCTCGGCCCGCGTTCGCCAGACAACCAGTACTTGGCCGTCCGTTCACTCGCTCCGGTCCAGCGCATCACTGTCTTGATGGCCTGATGTGTGGGCCCCAGTTCGCGCCGCAGGGTGTCGGCAATGGCCTTGCGATAGGCGGCCTGATCCGCGTCCAGGTGCACAGTTGTGCCCATTTTCGGCACAGATGTGCCCATCTTGATCCGCATCGCGGCGTCCTCCTCCGGTAAACCTGTGGGGAAGACAACACAGCGGCAGATTCCATTTTGCGCCCCAGCCAATACCCCGGGTCCGACCAGACGGAGACGCCTGCATGAACTGATCTGGAGACGGGAATGGCAGGCAGAGAGCCACCCTCAACAAAAGAACCGGCGAACTCTCCGCCAATGCGCCGTGCGGCCGAATATGTCCGCATGTCCACGGACCATCAGAAATACTCGACGGAAAACCAGTCGGATGCGATCCGCAAATACGCGGAGGAACGCGACTTTGAATTGGTCCGTTCCTATGCTGATGCTGGAAAGAGTGGTTTGAGGATCGAGGGGCGCGAAGCGCTGCAACAGTTGATCCAGGATGTGCAGGACGGCACCGCGGATTTCGAGGTGATCCTTGTCTATGACGTCAGCCGTTGGGGCCGGTTTCAGGATGCCGATGAATCCGCCTATTACGAATACATCTGCCGTCGCGCAAACAAGCAGGTCGAATACTGCGCCGAGCAATTCGAAAATGACGGCGGCCCGGTTGCCACGATCGTCAAGAGCGTCAAGCGCGCGATGGCGGGAGAATACAGCCGGGAACTTTCCAACAAAGTCTTCATCGGGCAGTGCCGCCTGATCGAACGCGGCTTCCGTCAGGGCGGCGCGGCGGGTTTTGGCCTTCGCCGTGTCCTGCTTGACGAACGCGGTGAGGTGAAGGCCGAGCTGAAGCGTGGTGAGCACAAGAGCTTGCAGACAGACCGGGTGATCCTGGTTCCCGGGCCAGACGCCGAGGTAAGAACCGTCCGCTGGATCTACAGCCGGTTCCTCAAGCACGGCCGTTCGGAAAGCGAAATCGCGGCCGAACTGAACGAGCGCGGAATCCTGACCGATCTCGGCCGGGCTTGGACCCGCGCCACCGTCCATCAGATCCTGACCAACGAGAAATACATCGGCAACAACGTCTACAACCGGCGCTCCTTCAAGCTGAAGCAGAAGCGGGTCGCGAATGGCCCGGAGATGTGGATCCGGTCGGAAGGGGCGTTCGATGCCATCGTCGAGCCGAAACAGTTTCAGAAGGTGCAGGCGATCATCGCCGCCCGCAACCGCCGATTCTCGGACGAGGAGATGCTGGAGCGCCTGACCCGGCTGTTCCAGCGCCACGGCTACAGGCGGCACCCAGCCCGCCCTTGTGGCGCATGATGCGGAACACAGAGTCCGGGATACGGTGGCTCTGGATTGCGTTGCCGGAGCCGGTCTTGCGGTGGACCGTGCCGTCGGCGCCGCGCAGGCCGCCACCACCGAGGGTTTCGCCCGCATGCTTGCTCTCCACCGTCTTGTTCGGCTTCCGCGGCTGGCGGTTGAAGTGGAAGATGAACTCGTGCGACGGCGCCAGCCGCCCGTTCCAGTCGCCGGGCAGGCCGGGCCCCTGGTCCCAGACATACCAGCCGAAGCGCCGCCAGCCCTGCGCGCGCATCCAGTCGAGCCAGCCCTCCCAATAGGGGATCCACTCGCCATCGCGGTGAACGAGGCCGAGGTTCACCAGCAGCTGGGCATCGGCGGTGACGGGTGCCGCGGCAAAGACGCCCTGCATCAGCGCATCCCAATCGCCGACCTTCTCCTTCGCCGCGCCATAGTCGCGCTGCTGGGCATAGGGCGGCGACGTGAATAGCAGCGACGCTTGCGCGCCGTCCATCAGCCGTGCGACCACGGCCGGGTCGGTGGCATCGCCGCAGATCAGCCGGTGATGCCCGAGCGCCCAGATGTCACCGGGGCGGGTGATCGGGTCGGCCGGAGCTTCGGGGATGGTGTCGGCGGTGTCATCGTCCATGGGAGTGCGGTCGTCGGCGTCATGTAGCAGCGCGTCCAGTTCGTCCTCGGGGATCCCGATCAGCCCGAGGTCAAAATCCTCGGCCATCAGCCCCCGCAGTTCCTCGAGCAGCAGCGCCTCGTCCCACCCGCCCAGTTCGGTCAGCTTGTTGTCGGCGATCCGGTAAGCCCGGCGCTGCGCTTCGGTCAGATGGCCCAGCACGATGACTGGCGCCTCGGCCAGCCCGAGCTGGGCTGCGGCCAGGATGCGGCCGTGCCCCGCAATCAACTCGCCATCAGCCGCGACGAGGCAGGGGACCGTCCAGCCGAATTCGGCCATGCTGGAAGCGATCTTCGCGACCTGGTCGGCGTCATGGGTCTTGGCGTTGCGGGCATAGGGGCGGAGACGGGCCAAGGGCCAGAGTTCGACCCGCCCGGGCAGGAGGGGCGCGTTCATGCCGCGAGCCTCTTTGCCTTGAGGGCGGCGAAGCTTTCGCCGGTGTCCGCCAGCAGCGCCTCCTGACCTGTGAACGACTGCCAGCGTTCGATGGCGACATCGACATAGGCCGGGTTCAACTCGATCCCGAAGCAGACCCGGCCGGTGGTCTCGGCCGCGATCAGCGTGGTGCCAGATCCGATGAAGGGTTCATAGACCGCCTGGCCGGGACTGGAGTTGTTCAGGATCGGCCGCCGCATGCATTCGACCGGCTTCTGGGTGCCATGCACGGTATCGGCGTCCTGATCCCGGTTGGCGATCTGCCACAGCGTCGTCTGCTTGCGGTCCCCCGCCCAATGGCCCTTGCCCTTGGCGCGCACGGCGTACCAACAGGGCTCGTGCTGCCAGTGATAGTCGCCGCGGCTGAGGACCAGGCGGTCCTTGGCCCAGATGATCTGCGACCGGATGGCGAAGCCTGCGGCCGCCAGGCTGTCGGCAACGGTCCCCGCATGCAGAGCCCCATGCCAGACATAGGCGACATCGCCGGGGAACAGCGCCCAAGCCTCGCGCCAGTCGGCCCGGTCGTCGTTCAGCACCTTGCCGGTGCGCTTGGTCTTTGCGGCGCCCGCAGCGTTGCGCCAGGAGGGATCGTATTCCACGCCATAGGGCGGGTCCGTCACCATCAGGAGGGGGCGGACATCGCCCAGCAGCCGCCCGACCACATCGGCGGCGGTGCTGTCGCCGCAAATCAGGCGGTGCGCACCCAACTGCCAGAGGTCGCCCGGCACCGACACCGGCATGACCGGCAACTCAGAAATGTCGTCCTCGCCCTCGACCGGGCCATCACCGCCCAGCGCCTCAGGGTCCCGCAGCAAGGCGTCGAGATCATCGTCGCTGATGCCGAGCAGGGTCAGGTCGAAATCCTCCGCCAAGAGCACCGCGATCTCGTCGCGCAGCAGGGCCTCGTCCCATTCGCCAAGTTCGGTCAGCTTGTTGTCAGCGATCCGGTAGGCGCGACGCTCGGCCTCGTCGAGATGGCTGAGCCGGATCACCGGCACCTCAGTCAGCCCCAGCATGGTCGCGGCCAGCACCCGGCCATGGCCCGCGATCAGTTCGCCGTCGTCGGCCACCATGCAGGGCACGGTCCAGCCGAACTTGGCCATGCTGGCGGCGATCTTGGCCACCTGATCGTCGCCATGCATCTTGGCATTGCGGGCATAGGGGCGCAGCCGGGCAATTGGCCAGGACTCTACCTGGCTCGGCGCGAATACGAGGTCCATGGGATGGGGCTCGGGATGTGGGGGACGGAAAATGAAAAGCGCCCGCGAGGGGGTTCCTCCGGGCGCAATTCTTCGATGATCAAGGGGTAGGTCAATGGGGGCAGGTCTGTCAACCCGAAAAGTGAAGCGGATTCAACGGCTTCTAACAAATTGGCTTTCCGGGGTGGCTTCTGGCCACCTGGCTTCCCCGGAGGTGGCTTCCCTGGCTTCCCGCCGGGAATCCACCCCGGCCAGATCGTGATTCCGCAAGCCGCTGATCTGACTCATGAATTCCGGCATCAGGGCGCAAGGTGGCTTCCGCCTGGCTTCCCCGGTGAAACTGCCTCACGCTAGCGAACCGCCGCGCTGCGCCCCCCCGCATACGTTCAGCGCCGGGGAGGAACCAGAGGAGGGGGACACATCAAAGCTGGCCCAGATCAGGCGAGCGCTTTGGCCAGCAGCTTATCAAGGTATGTTGGCCCGCCATCGTCCATGAACAGAACATTCCGATCTTCAAGGTCCGATTTCGTTGTTGAGCCCGTGACATTGAGCAGGTCGTTGAAGGTCGTCACGGACAGGATGAAGGAGTTGAGGCTGATCATCCCATCACCCAGTTGTTTCTCGATCTGCTTGATTTCCTTGTGCAAGCCAAACTTCGGGTCGGAAATATTCAGGTTTCGAATGCCCTTCGGATCGATGAAAGACAGCCACTGCTTGCCGGTTTTGTCGTCGACCAGCCACAGCAGGAAGTCAGGATAGAAGTTGCCTGCCAGAGCGAAACCGAGGCCCTTGGCGCGATTGTCAGCATTGCGCAGCAGGTAAAGGCTGAGACCTCGCAGCTTTTCCTTGCCCGAAGGGGAGTCGTAGAACGTCATGACGTCCTCGACGAACCGTATCTCGCTTGGCTCTCCAATTGCCAGTGGTCGCATCCTCAGCGGGACGACAGCATCCTTGATAGGAGAGAGCAGGGGATAATACAGGTGCTGGCCAAAGCTGATCGCGACCATATGCGGTGCATTCCACTTGCTGGCTTCGCCGATCTTTCCGGACGCGACGATAGAGGACAGGGCCTCAAGCTTTGCCTTGTACTCAAGACCGACATCGCTGTTTTCGATCTCGAACTGGTACAGCTTGATGATCGAGCCGGAGTCCTCCGTAACCGGTGCGACATCGTAGAATTTGCCTTCATAGGCCGCCTTCAGCCCCTGATAGAACCGGTCGGTGTAGTCGGTGAGCAGCTGAAGCATGATGTCCTGCTGACGCAGCACATCTGAGAAGCCCGACACTTCCAGTTCAGCCTGGGGGATCAAAAGGGTGTACCAGCTATCGTCGCCAAGACAGAACTGGCAAAGGCGTTCGCGGTCAACCTTCAGATTGCTCCAGCTTTTCAGTAGCTTGTATTCCTGAACGGCGGTGAATACCGCATCCCAATCAAAGCAGGCGATTGCCGCCTTGCTCAGTTTACCGCGATTTCGCTTGTCCGGTGCGCTTGCAGTTGCGTTTGCCGAGGTCGTGATCGCTTCGACTCGCGGATAGAGGTCGAGCACGACGTGTGGAGGCTTGATCTTGCCCGCAAACTCGGCCGGAACATCGTATAGTGTCGGAAAGTGGATGCGCTTGAAGCCCTTGATCTGATTGTCCTTATAGCCGTCTTTCAGCTTGAGCGTCTTGAGCCGGGTCCCGGCGGGCAGGTTCGTCCTCGTAGGGAAGTCGAGCTGAATGATCTCGTCGCTCGGCGTGATGCCCTCTTCCTTCAGGTAGTCCTTGAAGGTGGACATATAGTTCGCACGGACGCCGAAGATGTTCAGCGTTTCAAGGCGTTCCATGTGCGTGCCCTTGGGGCGCTCGGCGGGGAGTGACCGTTTCAGCGACATGCCACGCCCTTTCAGGCGGACGCCGCGACCGAAAAGCTGGACGATCTGGGAGCCTTCGCCTTGGCCCATCTTCAGCAGGCCCATGGTCGAAACACGCCAGCTTGACCACCCTTCGGTGAATTTCCGCGACCCGATCAGGATGTTCAGCTTGCTGTCTTTCTGGTTGATCGAGCCGAAAAGGCCCGTCCCGAAATCATCCGCTTCGGTGTCGAAATCGCCGCTGTCCTCGGCGTTCTTGAAGAAGCCGGAATCGTCGCCGATGTTGATCAGGCCGAAGGGATCGAACGATCCAACTCGCAGGGCCAGTTCGCCCTTGCTGTTGCGAAGGTTCACCAGTTTCAGACGCTGACGGGCATCGGCATTGAACAAGCGCTTCAAGATGTCGTCGTAGATCGTCGCGGCATCGCGCTGCATGAGGGGCATGAAGCGCCCTGCGAAGATGTCGTTGCTCTTCGGGTCCAGCAGCCGCGCCTTGTCGGCGACAAGGTCGGCTATCCATTCGGTGGCTTCGGCGGGATGGTTCAGGAACCATGCGAGGAACTTGATGACCTCGAGGATGTCGCTATCCTCACCGGCCACCGTGTTGCCAACGAAAACCCACAGGGGCTT
>NZOF01000028.1 GCA_002695185.1 Erythrobacter sp. | reverse complement strand
TTCGTGCGGAGACGTGGGTGAGTGGCTGAAACCAGCGGTTTGCTAAACCGTCGTAGCCTGAATGGGCTACCGAGGGTTCGAATCCCTCCGTCTCCGCCAACCTTCCTAGTGATTCCCATCACTTGGAGCCGCCAGCATTTTCGCTGGCCATCATGGGTTTCCGTCCGATCGGACGATAATCGACACAATGCGGTCGTTGATGCGGTGGCTTCAACGCAAAGAGCGGTAAGCGGGTGGGTTGCCGTTCGGCGATGCTGAAGGACAACGACCGCCCCCTTGGCGCGGCCCTTTCCTCCCGCGCGCCTCGATATCCTAAAAGGCGAACTTCATCCCGATATTGGCTGATGCCCGGCGATCATCCGCACTATAGGTCTGGGCGGCGTTGGCGAACAGAGAGAGGGCGGAACTGACCCGCATCTCCGCCCCGCCGCTGACACTGCCGACCAGTCCGCCGCGGCGCGCGCCAAGCGAAAGCAGGTCCTGGTTCGCGCCTGAAAAGCCTGCCAACGCCTCAACGCTGCGGCCCTTAAGCTGATATTGGACGCCCAGCCGCACAAACGGACGGAATGGCGCATCCGACGCCCGGCTGCGGACAAAGGCGATGCCGCCATCGGCGAACAGGGCATCATGCTTGTCCTTCGCTACGTCGAGCGCCCAGACACTGCCATTGTCTTCCCGCGCGGCTGCGCGGGTCGTCGCGACATAGGTCAGGCCGATGTCCGGCTGTGCCGCCCAATCGCTGCCGAGCACCGCCTCATAGGAGAGAGAGAGATCGCCCACCCAGTTTTTGAGGCGGAAACGGCCATGCGCCGTGCTGCCATCGGGCGTCAGGCGATCGGTACCGGCATCAAGCTGGTGATAGGCCAGCGTCGCGTCGAACCGCAGCGCCCCCACCGCATAGCTGCCCGCAACACCGGCAAGCCAGCCATCGGCGTCAGTTTGCGATCCCAGCTGGCGCAGCGTCTGGCGCGAGTCCAGATAGCCGCCAAAGCCCGCAATCGACCAATGATCGGTGCCGATGCCCAGCCCGCCGAGCAAGCCGTAGCTGCGCGAACGGCTGGCCGACACGCCATCCTGGTCGTCGGCCGCGATCCGGCCGAGACCGCCCAGATACTGGCCGATGCTGAATGCGCGCGGCGCGTCGTCGCCGGACAGCCGGGCAATATTGCGCGTGGCATTGGCGATCGTCAGTCCATTCTCCACGCCCATTTGGGTAGCAGACGCATAAGGCTCGGCAGTCAGCCGCGCGAATGCGGCGCTGTTCGACGCGCCCGATGCGCTCGCCAGTACCGGCAGCGCGTCGATCAGGCCGTCGCTAGCCATGCCTGCACCAATCACTCCATTTGTATAATCTATGGCGCGCTGGACCTGCGGCGTGAAGCTGCCATTATTGAGGAACTGGCCGAGCAGGCGGATGCGCGTGTCATCCTGAACGACGAAACCGAACAGGCTGTCAGGCTTCACGATGCTGGTATAGCTGCCCGATATGCCGCCATCGGCGATAATGAGATCCAGCGTGGTGCCGGGCTTTATCTGCTGATCGGCGGTCAGGACGAGACCAGCGCCCTGCGCGATCGTCAGCGTGCCGGAAATCAGCAACTGATCGGACAGGGTCGGGCTGACCTCCATCAGCGTGGTCGATCCACCCGTCAGCGCGACATTGCCCGTCACGGTCATCGTGCCTGGCGATGCGCCGGGGCTAAGCGTCCCTGCGACATTGACATTGCCGATGACATGGCCAGCGGACCCGAACGTCGCCCCCTGGTGCACCGAAATGCTACCCGCGCGGATAATGGAGCCAGCAAGTCCCACCAGGCGTCCGCTGGTCAGGTCGATCAATCCAAAATCCGCGTCACCCGACACGGTCGCATAGCCACCACTCATGTCCAGCCCGGCGATATTATTGACCGCCCCAAAGCGGACCGGTGCAGCAGCGCTGCCGGCATTGAGCAGGATATGGTTGTTGCCCGCGCCGCCATCGATCGATCCGGCAAACAGGCCGTTGATGACGAAGCGGTTGTCGGCGCTGCCGAAGGTCAGGCTGTCCGTGGTTAGTGCGGCGTCGCTTACCAGCGTCAGATGTCCCTCCACGCTCAGGCTTTGAAGGGTGAAGCCATTGACCAGAGTCAGCATTGCCGCACCCTGCGCCGTGATCGCTTCGAAGCCGAGCAGGCTGTTGGCGTCGAGCGTGCGGGGGTTGGCCATCTGCAAAATCAGGCCGTCATGCCCAGCGCCGCCCGACAGGGTCCCTTGCCATAGCGCTCCATCGGCAAGGGTTACGATATCATCGCCGCCGGCCATATCGACCTGGCCCAACAGCCGACCGCCAGCCGCGATGTCGAGCCGCTCACCGACATCGCCGAAACGCAACACCCCATCAGCGCTGCCAAGCTGACCCGTTACGACGAGGGCGCCCCCCGCCAGCGACACCGTCTCAAAGCCCGTGGCGGCACCGGCCAGCGTGACCGGTCCCTGCGCAGAGAAGGTCAGGCTGTCATTGCCCGCGCCGCCGTCATAGCGCCCCGCCGCGCGCGTCAGGTCGAAAATCATCGCGTCATTGCCGCCGCCCAGCAGCACATTGCTAGCGTCGCCGGTCAGGCGCACTTGCTCCTGCGCGGCGCCGCCGAGGATCTGGCCGACAAATTGGCCGTTTGTTGTGAGGTTGAGGTTCGTGGCGAGGAGGCTGATCAGGTCATAGCCCTGACCGAGCACCAGCGTCAGCGTGCCCTGCCCTTCCACCAACAGCTGTTCGAAGCCCGTCTGGGCACCGATACCGCTGCGATCACCCGCCAGGATCACGCGATAGAGATCGGTCCCGGCACCGCCATCGATCAGCCCGGCCACGCTGCTGCCCGCCTGATCAGTGAAGCTGTCATTGCCCGCGCCCATATCGACCGGACCACCGATGCTGCCGCCGTTGACGATGCTGTCATCGCCACCGGCCAGCGCAATGCCCCCACCAATCGTTCCCGCGTTGAGCACGCTGTCATTGCCCGCACCACCGGTGATGGTGGTCGCGCTGGCGCTGCTCAACGTTTCGCCTGCCGCGACCGTGACAGTGCCGCCTTCCAGACCGATCGTGTCGAAGCTGAAGGCCCCGGTATAGCTGACATTGCCCACGCCAATCTGGGAAAAGCGCTCGAAATTGACGAACTGGTCCGCATTCACCGCGCCACCGCCGGTGGCATCGACAATGAAGCTGTCGGTGCCAGCGCCGCCATCGACCGTGCCTTGCAGGATCGCGCTCGCCAACTGGGTGAAACTGTCGTCGCCATCGCGCAAATAGACGTCGCCGATGATCGTGCCGCGATTGACGATCACATCATCGCCAAAGCCCAGGTCGATCGATCCGACAATCGTGCCGCTGTTGGTAACGCTGTCCGCCGCAACGCCGACCGTTTGGATCGCCCCGGCCAGATAGGGATTGCCGAGCCAGAGGGCGAGTTGGTCGGAATCACCGAGGGTCGTTCCCGCGCCACCCCTGATCGTACCGGCATTGTCGAGCGTCAACGCCGCACCAGTCACCAGGATCGCGGTGGAGAGGTCGCCGGTTGCCTCGATCGTGCCGCCTGCCGCGTTGGACAGGGTCGAGGACGTAGCGCCATTGCCAGTGAGTGCGATCGCAATTGACGGCGTGGTATTGATATATTCGCCAAATCCCCAATAGGAATAGGTTTCGGTCACCCCATTTCCATTGGCGCGGATCGTACCGCTGTTGGTAATATGGGCAGCATCGGTCGTGTTGTAACGGTTCAGCCACAGGCCGACCGCAGCACTTGCCCCGCCATTCGCTTCGATCAGGCCGCTGTTATCCAGCGAATAATTTCCGCTGCTTATCCCCGTGTAGGGATCGTTGATAATTGCGAGGGCATTGCCGGTATCAGCGCGAATCGTTCCATTATTATTCGCCACCACATTGCCAGAATTTTCTCCGGCAAAGGTCGCAACGATGTGCATGTTTCCATCGACGACGCCGCTATTCGTCATTTCGAGACTACCTGCCACATCATTGGCAAACGCAGCGTTCACTGTCATACGGCCCTTAATCAGGCCATCATTACGAAGGCTGACAGCGGAGATACTATCGCCAAACAGATTGACTGCACCAAAGCCGGAGCCGGTGATGGTGCCGCTATTGGCGAAGTTGAGATCGCCCTGATAACCATATTGAACAATCGCTGCGATGCCACTGGCATCACCGATTTCGATGGTCCCCTGATTGTCAACAAAGGTGGTGTTGCCCGCAAAACCGCCGTTCAATGTGCCACGATTGACGAAAGACGCCAACTTCCTAGGAAGATAGGCTGCAACAGCTTCGGTGGCATAATAATAGGGAATGTCCGTCGACAGGTTTCCGTCGAGCGTGGCCAGGTTGACGATCGTGCCTTCGCCACCGACGAACAGCGTATCGCGTGACGTTGCCGACGCATCGATCGATACGGTGGCCCCTGTCTGCGCGAGCAGATAATCATGTTCGAAACCGATATCCGGACGACCACCCAGCATGACTGTTGCGTCCTGCGTAAAGACGCGACCGAACATGTCCTGGCCATCGCCGCCATCGATCGTTCCGGTCACGCCAAGATCGTCGCCGACCTGCAGGAACATATCGTTCGCACCGGCAAAACGCAGATTGCCTTCGATCGTGCCTCCGTCGGCAATGTAGAACCCGGGCCCACTGTAATAACGATCACCGAACCGAACATCCCCTTTGATGGTGCCGGCATTGCTGATCTGACCATTGCCCAAAGCAATAGCTGTACCGATACCACCACCCTGGATCACGCCATCGGCCTCGTTGCGGATCGACACGACATCATAGGAGCCGGTGATCGCTGCGCCGTTGGCGCTACGGATTAAGCCATTGTTCGTCAGATCAGCGCCATAGACGAGATAATCATATACAACAGCCGTCCCACCCATATCGATCGTGCCGCTGTTGATCAGCTCATTGGCGTTGACGATACCTCGCGACCTCCCGTCGCCATTGGCAGCCTCCCGGATGAGGCCGCTATTGATCACCTTTGTTTTATCGTAAGGGGAATAGAAACTGCCATTGAAGGCATCGGCCTGCCTGACTTCGATGACGCCGCTGTTGATCATGGTGCCGCCACCAGCCACGACCGTCAGCCGGTAATATTGACCGCCCGTCGCGCGCACCGTGCCAGCGTTCTCAAAGCTGTTACCTGCGCCGATGGCGATGAGGGGTGCGCCAAAAGCATCGGGGTCGGCTATCGTCTTGGACAAGGTGCCGTGACTGACCAGCGTGACCGCGTTGGCAAGCGCTTGCTCCTCCGCATCGGTGAGGTAGGACGCGACATCCATGCGGATCAGCGGATCAGAAAGGCTGCCGGTCATATCTGCCGTCAGATCGACACGGCCCTGACCGGCTAAGATCAGCGTGTCGGCCGCTATGGCCGATCCAGTGAGCGTCAGCGCGCTCCCGGTAGCCAGATCATAGCCAACACGCGAGAATATGCCGACCTTACCGACATTCGTCGCGACCGATCCGTCTATGATATAGTGAAGATTTTCGCTGCCATTGCCGGTGACCACGCCGCTGATTCCAGAAAACTGACCAGGGCCATCGTTCACGAAACTGGTCACAAGCGTATCATTGCCGCCGCCCAGATTCAGGTTGCCGTCCAATACGCCGCCCGTACGCGCGATGAACACATTGCTGGACGTCGAGCCGGCATAACCGCTGCCGAAATCGACATCTCCTTGGATCAGTCCCGCGTTGGAAATCAGAGAACCGCCGGAGCCGGCATAAAGGGAAGACTGCCGAACGGCCGCCGTGCCGCCACGTACGACGCCGCCAGCTTCGTTATAGAGAATACCGCTATAGCCTAATTCCAGCGCCGTCCCGTCCGACCTGACGGTTCCGCTGTTGACCAAGGTGGAATAATAGAGACGGGTGCCAATGGTACGTCCCTCTATCAGACCGCTATTGGATGAGCGACCCTGATAAGCGCCACTCAGATCTGCGCCCATTCCCCTTGTGGACCGGATCGTTCCACTATTGGCAAGGGCTATCGTTGTGCTGACTGCCGTCCCGTCGGCGATAATGGTACCGCTGTTCGCAAGCTCATAGCCTCTCGTAAAGCGGACGGCGTTGCCACCGGTCGCAGTGATCTTTCCCGCATTGCTGAAATAGGCTTCGTCGCCCAAATCCACCGCGAACTGTTCGGGATTGTTGAGGCGGGCCCGGATGTGGCCTTCATTACGAACAGTCAGGCCGCCTGACGCATTATTGTCGCTGACCAATGCCTGTCCGTGCGTGTCGATCAGGCCCTGATTGGTGAAACGGTTTTCCAGATTGTAGAATGAAGAGTCTCCTCCACCGACCGCGATGGTGCTGGTCGATGTAAAATCCGACCCCAGGGTCAGCGTCGAACTCTTGCCGACCCACATGGCGATCTGCTCAAAACTTGCGGGTAATGCGATGCCTGCATTGAGGATGGTATCTTCCTCAAAAAGATACCGCAATGTATCCACACCACCGCCAGCATCCAATCGCCCGGCGATGCCGCCGATACCGGCACTGTCAGCGATGAACACATCATCACCACCACCGAGCAGCACATCGCCCTCAATCATTCCTGCGCGATTGTCGATGACGCTGCCGCTATAGGGATTTTCGGTGGTGGACACGACATTGCCCGTGATGGTGCCACTATTGGTCAATATGATCCGGCCACCGGTTTCGATCGCATTCGCTGCGCTTTCGATGCGGCCGGCATTGGTGATCGACAGATAGGCGGGGGCGGTTATAGCTGTGCCTGATGTGCTGCGAATGACCCCGGTTGCACCATTATCGAGGTAGAAGATCGTGTCGCCAGCGATTGCGGCGCCCGAACCCAGATTTTCAATCGTGCCGGTATTTTCGACATAATTACCTGGATTGAAGCTTCGATACTGGAAAATGGTGGCTGCGGTTCCGGTTGAACGAATGGTGCCGCCGTTTGCAATCGTGCCCTGGCCAGAATAAGAATAGGTATCAGGCAAATCGCTGATCGCACTATTCACACCGCCATCAATCAGCCCTTCATTGTTGAGCGAACCGACCTGACCTAAAATAGCACCGATAACGCCGGTCGCTCCGTTTCGAATCCAATCGAAGCGACCGCTTGCTGATGCATTGCCGCGCAGAGCGATACCGCCGGTCCCGCTTATGGTCCCGCTATTGTCAATCGTAACCCACGCCCAACCGCCATAATTTCCACCGGTCGGATTTACGTCGACACCCACATCGCCCTGAATGGTGCCACCCTGTTCGACGACAATCGCACTCTGCGTCCGAACGCCATAAAAATAATCGTAAGAATCTGGCTGACTGGAAGCGACCACAATTCCGGCATTGGCACCAGATACCGTCCCACGAACGACGATAGTGGATGTAGCAGCCGCGTAACTGTCCGCTCCGACCGGCGGCAGCACCATGATGCTACCACGTCCGGGTCCGGAAACCACGGCGCCAGCATCCACCACGATCCGGGCCTTGTCGACGGCCACAACGAGTCCATTGGTTTCAGTGCCGCTGCAAGTCGTGATACTGTCCGCCACGGCCGGAGACGGTGCGCATTGCGCCCATACAGGAGAGGATGAAGCGGTAGCCAGGGCCGCGACGCTGGTGCCAAGCGCCAGTGTCCAGCGACGTGCCGATATCATAGTCCCGCCAGTCATTAAACCCCCCCGAATATAACGCCGATGTGGCATCAATTTCGACCTATTATCGCGACATGGCGCGCCACTCGATTCTTGTCGAGGTGTAAAATTAGAGCCCAATGGAATTTTTGTTAACGGTATTCATCAAGGAAATCCACGTCACAGCAATAGAATGCTTAAGATCGATCTAGATTTTCGTCCTTGACGCCCGCCAAACAGTCGCCAACCCCTATAATTTGACGTAGATTTATTCCTCAGCCCTGTAATAACGTCCAGCCAATATATTTTGAAATATCCAGCAAGATTATTCGATATGTACCCCGAGCCCAACGAGGTACAATGCTCGACCGAAGGCGGAGCTTGTGCATATTGTCGCTGTGCATCGTACAACAGCAATGGTCGCGCCACGCAGCGCAACGGCGCCAATCCGAAATCCCCATAGCTGATCGTCGGTCTCCGAGCCAGATCGTCGCCATGGACAGGAACCGGAAACGAAAGGCCATCGCAGTACGTCAAAGCGCGGCCGTGCGCTGCAAGGCTGGAGCATGGGTGGTTCGTCGTGAATGTCCGCATTGCGGTCGCCGGAAATCATGTCCGCCGGATGCCAGCGACCATCCGTTCCCAATTGCCATGCGCGATGGCCATCCGATCCGCGTTGGACAGGTCAGCATGTTCGAGGAAATGACGCGCTCCGCCCATGGGGGTGAAACGGTACGGATAATCGCTCGAGAACATGATGCGCTCCGGGCCGAGCACTTCGATGGCCCAGCGCAGATAGCGCTCGCTCCACATGCCGCTTGGGGTCACCGATACATTCTGCCGAAAATATTCGGACACGGGCCGGTCCAATTTGGTGACGCGGGCGAGACCGTCGATCCGTTCGAGATAGAACAGGACGACCTCGCCCCAATGGCCAGTGATCATTTGCAGATCGGGAAAGCGATCGAACACGCCGGCGAGGATCATACGGAGGATCTGCACGCCCGTCTCATAGTGCCAGCCCAGCCCGAAGGTCGCAAAGGCCGCGTCCACGTCGTCGCCATTTCCGCTGTAGAGAGCATCGCGCACGGCCGGCACCGGCGACTGCGGGTGGATATAGAGCGGCGCGCGCAGGGCTGCCGCCGTCTCGAAAATCGGCCAATTGTCGCGATGGTCGAGGTTCCGGTCTCGCGTGCGCCCGAACAGCATGGCACCGTTGAGGCCCAATTGCGTGACCGCGCGCCTGAGTTCCGCCGCGGCGGCGTCCGGGTCCGGCGTGGCGAGCGTGGCAAAGCCCTGAAATCGGTCGGCCCGCTGCCTGATGGTGTTGGCGATCAGGTCGTTGATCGACCTCTGCAGCCTAACCGCTTGCTCAGGCTTCTGGCTCTGCAATCCGGGGGCCGTCAGCGAAAGCACCTGAAGGTCCATGCCCATCGCATCCATGTCGGCGACGCGGCATTCGGCCAAGTCGATCAGACGCGCACCGATGTCACCGTGTTCATGGTGTTGCAGGCCGGGATCGCGCCACGGCGCATCAAGCGCGTGCCACGCCGCCAGCACGTCCTGCGTGACGAAATGCTCTTCCAACCCGACGATCTTCATGGCTCCACCTCACAACCGCCATCGAACGAACACACCGACTCATCTCACCAGGGAACGGTCTTCCCCTCTCGGTCGAGATAGCGCAGGCCGGGCTTGCCAAGCTGGGCAATCAACACATCGACGACCTTGGGAATACTCTCATCGACGCCCAACGGTGCGTCCGGCCCGCCAAGATCGGTGCGCACCCAGCCGGGCGCGATCAACACCATCGCGCGCGGATCATCAGCGTGGCGGGCGGTGAAACTGCGCATATACTGGTTGAGCGCGGCCTTGGTACCGCGGTAGACTTCATGTCCGCCATTATTGTTGTTGCTGACGCTGCCCTGACCTGACGACATGATGCCCAGCAGGCCGCTCGCCGGAACCAGATCCTGCAATGTCTCGATCACCCGCATCGGGCTGAGCGCGTTGGCGACCATCAGGTGGATAAATTCTTCGGTCGAGACTTCGGCGATGGTTTCGCCCTGATTCTTGTTGGCGGTCCCGGCATTGTTGAACAGCATGTCGAACTGGCGGCCGGCGAGGCGGTCGCGCAGCGCCGCGATCTGATCGGGCTCGGTGATGTCGAGTAAATGGATCTCGACGCGATCGGGATGCTGGTCCGCCAGATCATGGAGCCTGGTGCGCGCGCCGCCCCGCACAGTGCCGACGACAGACCACCCCTTCTTCACGAATTCGCTGGCCATGGCGAGACCAAGGCCGCGCGAAGCGCCGACGAGCAGGATGGCGGGACGCGTGTTGTTTACAATGTCCGTGGTCATATCGAATACCTTCGATCGTTTCAGGAACATCGCATATGGCCAGCACGCCATAACCGCGCCAGACGCAGCATATGCAAAGTATAGTTGCACGACACGCTATGCCGCGCGTCACATTCACCTTATGCTGAGCGCATGGATGATATCGATCTGAACCTGCTCGGCGCGCTCGACGTGCTGCTTGCCGAAGAAAGCGTGGTCGGTGCCGCACGCAAGCTCGGGCTGAGTGCGTCCGCGATGAGCCGCACGCTGGCGCGGCTTCGGTCGGCCACGGGCGATCCGCTTCTGGTGCGGGCCGGACGCCGGCTAGTGCCGACGCCCCGCGCCGCCCAGTTGCGCGATCAGGTTCATGCGCTGGCGCGCGACGTGCGGAGGGTGCTCAGCCCGGACCCCGACGATCTGGACATCGCCACGCTCGATCGAACCTTTACGATCCGCGCCAACGAAGGTTTTGTTGAACGCTACTCCGCACCCCTGGTCGCCAGAATCACCGAGGCCGCGCCGCGGGTGCGGATTCGGTTTGCACCAAAGCCACAGAAGGATGCAGGTCCGCTGCGAGAAGGGCTGATCGATCTAGAGATCGGCGTACTCGGGCAATCCGCGCCCGAAATTCGCACCCAAACGCTTTTCCGCGACGATTTCGTCGGGGCCGTCCGCGCCGGGCATCCGCTGCTCGCAAATCCGATTACGCCGGAGCGATACGCCGCGTGCAAGCATGTGGTGGCATCGCGTCGCGGCGTCTTTGCAGGGCCGGTCGACGTCGCGCTGGAGACGTTTGGATTGACGCGCGATGTCGCCGTCGTCGTTCCCGGCTTCTCGGATGCACTCCGGATCGCGGGGCAGTCGGACCTGGTCACGCTGGTGCCGCGTTCCTGCGTTACCGGCGGAAACGCTGGCTCTCTGCAAGGAATGGAGGGCATAGCCATGTTCGAGCTGCCCGTCACCACCACCGGCATCGCCATATCGGCAATGTGGCATCCGCGCATGGACGCCGACGCGGGCCATCGCTGGTTGCGCGGGTTGGTCCTCAGCGTTTGCAAGATGAGGGGCTAAAGCTACAGCTTCGCGATGACCGCATGGCACACGGGCTGGCAGATTCGCAGGTGCCGGACGGAAAGCAGTTTTTGGCAGTGGCCGCCGCTACGACTGCTGTCACCTGAACCAAGGCACTGCCGACAAAGCGGTCATATATTTGCTCGCACAGGGGAGCTCGGAACCTGCTCTGTCAGACGATGAGACGCCTATTTTTCGTCATCCGTTTAACGTGCGAAAAGACCGTCCTGGGCTTCAGTGGAACAGTGGCACCCCGCCGCCATGATCGCCCACGGTCGGGACGATGCCGGGCATCTTCTCTCCCATGCTTGGCCTTTTCGCGTCGAGCGGGTAAAGCCCCCGGCCATGACAGACACAGTTGCACATCCTAAGCCCAAGGACTGGATTTTGGG
>NZOF01000027.1 GCA_002695185.1 Erythrobacter sp. | reverse complement strand
TTGCCATGGCGATCCCCGAAGGCTATGAGGTGCAGGTGCGGCCGCGATCGGGCCTGGCGCTCAAGCACGGCATCAGCCTGCCCAATACGCCGGGCACGATCGACGCGGATATTCATGACACCCCTCTCTCATGGGTGAACACGGCGAACGCTGGCTGAGCGTTGCGGTCGAGACAGTTGAATTCCGGGAATGTTTCGAATGGGCTGTTTGAGGCGCGACAGAGACAGATCACTTGCCCATCGCTATTTTTACTTATGTTGACACCGACCGGACTGATTCCTAGCTGACGAGGGAACAGTTCGGGAACAGTTGTTTGCCAGTTGCAGAGATCAGAGCGGGGGACCTTCTAAAACCACAAGCCCTGACAAAGCGGATATTCCATTTCCAGCCGACCGCGCTGAATTTGGGCATCCCACGTAAATTCGTTGGCTGCCCCTACGTTACCCGTGGAGGTGAAGCGGGCCGCCTCGTCAACGCCTACATTCAAGCCCGTTGGGCAAAAGCGTGGACGCCATCGATCGGGCGGGCCCAACTTGCTGAGGTTGGGAGCACCCGACCAACACAATTGGACAACTTCCAAGCCGCTGCGTTGAAGCAGAAAGGGCGCCGAGCGCTCCCTCAGAGCATTAATGTCATAGCGCGCCACGTCGATGATTTTGTTGAATGGTGGGAGGCATCGCTGAGTCTCGACGACACCGATGAAGATGTTCACGAGCGGCTGCTCAGAGCGCAAGAGGATCTTCTCGAGGCGTATGGTGATGACATGGGCACCGGGGAATGGTCGAATAGCGGGATCCCTGTCTCCAACACGACAATCAATCATCGCCAAATCAATGCGCTGAATTTTCTCCTTTGGACAAAGTTCGAGGGATTGGCACCAGAGTTCATCGTCTCCGCTACGGAGCGGAAGGTTCGCGTGGCCTCCTTCTCGGGCGCGCCGCTGACAATCTCACGCCCGCAGTTCGCTGTAGTACGTCGCCCAGACCCCAGACGAGTACGACTTCCTGATGGGGATGAACTCCGTGGGCACATTGCGGCTATCTTGGACCCTGCGGCCCAAGTCGGGGCCTTGCTTATCTACGGCTGCGGCTTGAGGCTGAGCGAGGTAATCAATCTTCGCAATGACGCGCTGGTGCAGCAGGGCTCTGGGAACCAGAAATACCTTAGGGTTACCGGAAAGGGCAACAAGACCCGCCTCGTCGAAATTGAACCTTTTCTCATCAAGCAGATCATTGCTTATCAGGATTTTACACGGAGCCTGCGACTGCAGCAGAAATCGACCTTCGGTCATATTCTACTGCTGCGTGAAGATGGCTCACCATTTCCTCCGAAGGCCTTCTATCGCGCATTCAGGAAATCTGGATCGATCTCCCCTCACATGGGGCGGCATTGGTATGCCGTGAATTTTCTGCTGCAAGCTGCAGAATGCCGGCGGAATGCATCTGGTGAATTACCACCTGATCTCAATGTTGAACTGCAAACTGAATTGATCCGCCTCCAGCAGAATCTTGGACATAACCATCTTGCGACCACCGAAATGTACTTGGTCACACTCAGCCAACGCCTCTTTCCTGTTTCCCTCAGCAAGCTGTTCGAAGACAGGCTTTGAGGACTGACTGGAATGATCACGACAAACCAACACGATTATTTCGTCCGCGGCCGATCCAAAGGCAGCAGTACTCGGCCACCAATGGCCTGGGAAGAAGATTGCGGCCACTTCGTTCTTGGCCGGACCGGACGATTAGGGCGTCAAATACTGCCGCGCCCTGTTCTCGGATTAGACCTCATTCTTGGCCTCCGCCGGATCACGAGAGAAAGGCGGATAACGCACGATACGTTTAAAAACTTGGCATCCGATCTTACCCACCTCTTCCTCTTCCTTGACTGGCTCGAAGCAACTAGTGGAAGTGGTCAAGATCCGGTTAGCTCCATTTCGTTCGACGGCGCTGTCGAGGACCTGCCTGGTGCCATTTGGGGCTTGTTCGAAGCTTGGCTCCCCAAGCAGATCGAAGGCGATGTTCTCTCCCGCGTATATTCGCAATGCGCGCGCGTCGCTCGTTCCGCCGCGCAGGAAAAATTCGGTGAACTGCCCGGAAATTTTATCCTTGCTCCGAATCGCTTTCCCCAAAGCAAGGGAAGCAACAACTGGGATCGTACAGACGACATCGATGGAGAAGACGACGACTACAGGATCATAGGCGAGGCCCTTATCGCGTCACTGAAGAGCGCAACCACGCGGATTGCAGAAGGCCGCTATCTCCTACCGGACGAGGCCTCATCTCCTCCTAAAGACGGTGTGCCGACCGCAGTCGAGCATGTCGGAGGGGGCGTAAATGCCGATACGGACGAGTCTCGTGAACGGCGCGTTATCGAGTATGGCCACTTGTGGCGGGAACTAGATTCTAGCCATCGCTTTGCAAAGACTGCCGTTCTTCGAGTGTCTCCGCCAGCCTTCTTCGACAGATACCCAAATAGAGTCATTCAGGACGACTTTCTGTCTCCTGCCCCAGGCGGCCGGACGGATCTTCCGATAGTAGTGGAGTATCGTGCTAAGATCATCTCGGCCGTACTTCAGGGCCCCTTGGCAGTGGGTAACGACGGTGTCGACGCTTCGGGCGTACCGCATCAGGCGCTGACGAGGGACGGTAAGGCACTGGTGAAAGCAGGATGGATAGACCACATATATCATCATCGGAAGAATCAGTATTACTGCGCGAACGATCGAACTAAAGAAGCTCTAGAAAGATGCCACATTTTTCTAGATGGGCTTAAAAGCGGTCGGCTTAGCATGACTGAGCAGCATAAATTACTTCATTTGGCGCTTGCCACAAAGCAAGAGCTGCAGTGTGCATTCGCACTCTTTCTGTTAAGAACCGGCTTCAATGCATCAACTGCTTTAGAGATCGTGCCAGGCAACTGGCATAGACCTCACCCTATTCACGGTGAGAATGGAACTTACGTTGATATCTACGCCGTAAAGAACCGCGCTGCGGGAAAAATCCAAACAGCTCAAAGCAGCACGAACAAGGATTTCACGGCTTTTGATATCATGCGCCGTGTCATCGCATGGACGGAGCCTCTGCGGCTCATGCTCGGAAAGCGCATTCACGTTATCGAAGCGACCATTCGGGACAAGTCTAGCGGACTTAGCGCCCAGGAGCGCATGGCCCTTCGCCAAACTCTGCCTCGGCTTCGTGACCTTCAGAACAGGGCCTGGCTCGTGGTCCAAGATGATGGCTCGATCGCCGAACTGGCAATCGACTGGCCCACTCTCAACGCAGCTCTCGCCACATCCGGCGTCAAGCGCTCAAACGGGGATCCGGTAAAGCTAAGTCAGGGTATGACCCGCCGGGCTTGGGCAATCTTCGCGTACGAGAAGTCCGGGGCCAATCTCATCCTGACGAAGATCGCGCTAGGCCACAGCGATTTCGCCTCCTTGATCACCTATATCGCCAATCAAAAGCGACGGTCTAGGCATCGTCGTGACTGGCTCGATCTGGGCGGAGCACTATTGCGGCAATTCCAGACTGGTCAGTCGACTGCTCCCGATATCATCCGAAGCTTGGTTTCCAGCGGCCGCCTAACGGAGGAAGAGGGTGGCACACTGGCGTCAGGCACCTCCATATCCGCCCAAGGCATGCAGTGCTCGGATCCAACAAAGCCGGATGCCCATATCGACCCATCCCACCGACACGGAGAGATGTGCACTGTGCAGAATTGCTATGATGGGTGCAGTCGGGCTTACCCCACATTTGATACAGCAATCTATGTGGCGCGAGAAATATCCCGGCTTGAGCAGCTCAAATCCTCGATTGATATCATTGCATGGACTGAAAGCGACTATGGGGAGCGGCTCGAGGCAGCCGAAGAAATTTTCAGGCAGTACGCGCCCAAGGTGCAAGCTGATGCCATCAAGGCAGTAAAGGCGCGCCCGCCTCGGCCAATGTTTGGCACCGCCTCCGTAGGCGCCCGAAGGCTAGCTAATCGAGGGATCGTAGCATGAAGATCGACCTCTTTCTGGACTATTGCCATGAGGTATTCCTTCAGGAGGAGGCATTAGCGCTCGATAGACTATCGGACGCAAATCTGGCTATCCCAGAAAACGCAATCATCACCCTACCGACTGCTACACACCCCGGCAGCAAAATGAGCGACGATGATTGGCTGTGGCCAGAAGAATTGATGCCACATCTTCAACCATCCCAACGCAGCATTTGTCATCGCCTACCCTGCGACCTGAGAGCGCTGGGAGGCGATGGACTGCTAAACACGATCAAGCGCTTTCTTGTGCTATCGATGGTGGCGCCGATCAAGAACCCTATTCGCTTGCCTGGACTGAAAGCGAGACAGAGCGTTCTGAACGAGTTTGCTGGCGATATGATTGCTCGTGGAAAGTTTTCTTTTGCGTCACTCAGCGCCACTGATTGGGATGAATTGCTCGATGCAGCGTCGAAGGGGCGTAAAAAGCATACCACTAGACTATTGACGCACCTGCAAGGGCTCGCTGAATATGGGCGCCGAGGCTTCATTGCTGACTACCCTGGACAGTCTCTTCCATCGGCAGGCAATAGTGGAGGCGACGCCTTTATCGCCGATGATATTTCTGATGCCTTCGATGATCACGAGAATTACTCCAATGAAATCGAAGCTCCTCCCAGTGATGTAACATACCTCCCTTTATCTGACAGATACGTCACGGAAATGGGTCGTCGGTGCTACTTCTACCTGAATGAAATCGGTCCCAATCTCGCCACCATTTTCGAAAATCATCCAGATATGGAAGAAAATCGCGCAGAATGGTTTCCTCGCGGACGAAAAGGTGCGCCGAAACCCCAGACTGTACGATTAGCGCGCACCGAGGCGTGGAAACAGAAGCTCGCGGACTTCAAATGGACTAAATCTGATGGGTCGCCGCTCACTGAAATACCATTTACTTGCGATTGTCTAGTGTTCCCGCCGACAAAATGGGACGAGCTTGAACGTCTGATCAGCCGGCACGTTGACTCAATTTTACACATTCTTCTATTGCTGTCCGGAGGACGGAAGAGCGAAGTCCTTTCGCTCAAGCGCTCGGTCGTTTTAAGGGAAGCTGGCACGGTGGACGAGTTTGGCATCGTCGAAGGCCGGACGATGAAACCGTCTCGGACCTCCCTCGGCGATAAACGGAATTGGCCTATACCCGCGCAGGTCGTCGGCTGGCTCAAAACTCAGGCAAAATTGGCGGAAGTGCTAGGGCCGCGTGACAGCGACGGTTTCTGGTGGAGCATGAGCGGAACGAGTGCTGGCGTGGCCCGCATCAGCCCCCACTATCGTTGTACCCAGTTCGCAGAGCGACACGGCCTAGCCCACCTTAACGATGGTACAGCACATCCGCATCGGTACCGAAAAACGATAGCCCGACTCGCCTTGCTGGCTCTCACCGGCGCTCCTATGCTGGTCATGGAAATGTTCGGTCACTCCGACATTATGACGACCATGCGCTATCTGTTGGCGGACCCGGGTATTCTCGCGGACTTGCGTGAAATGCTCGGCGAGCGTCGAGTCGAAGTCGCCCTCAACATTGTCGAGGATCTCGACCGGAGTGCCGGACCTGCATCGGCCACCCTCCGGTCCCAACGAGACCGCTTCTTTGACGAGCTGAACATCCCTTTCAACGAACGGGCCCAACGCGTTACCCTCATGCAGTTCGTGACCGCGAAGCTGCTGGATGGCGCAATGGACATTAAGATTATCTATCCTGGCGTTGTTTGCATTCGAGCATTGGAGCAGACGGGTCTTTGCGCAGTTGGCGGTCGCCAGATCGATCCCGCAGCATGCCAATCCAAGTGCCGCTTTCGCTTGGACCTGTCGCTCCGGATCGACGAGGTCTACGAGACTATTGAGGACCTGTTCGACCACTACCACGAGGCCATCGTGGACAAACTCGATTTGCCGCGGAAATTCTTCGCTGCTCAGATCCTCGATCAAGTTGAAATTTTTCCTGAAATCAAGGATCACTATCGCAATGATGATCGCTTCCTTGCCCTGATCAGCAAAGCCGCATGAGCGAACCAGAACTGTCTTTGCAGCAGGCCAATGCGGCGGCGCAACGCGAGAAAATTAGGCGGAAGCTCTCCGCGACGATCGTCCAGATTCGGCGCGAAATTAGAGGGACGGCGGACGCATTGACAGGGCGCTGCCGCTACATTGTCGATCGAGGTGATGGGCCGAAGCAGTTCAAACTATCTAGGCGTGAGGTACTTCGTCGCGCCGACGTAGACAAAAACACTCTCAACAGGCCGTATCACAAGAAATCCCTTCGCGCCGTCGATCGCTTGGTCTCATGGGCAGCAGAAAGGTGTGCAGATCGTGCAAGACCAGCCCCGGTTGCTCACGATGATACGGGAGAAGCCACGGCCGCACAGGAGAAGCCACTTTCATTTGCCAAAAGGGCATTTGCCGAGCGCGATGATATTGCGGAGAAATTTGCCGCGAATGAATATAAGCTCATTCAGGCCGAACGTGATCTCCGAATCTGTCAGATCGAACTGCAATCTGAGAGGGATAAGAACCAGCGCTTGATCGATGAAGTAATTGATCTCAAGCGGGTCATCATCAGCCTGCGCCCAGTCGAGCAGGATAACGTGGTGGATTTCCCTTCGGGCGCGAATAAGTAATGAATTTCGGAGGTTCCGATGCCGCCGTGCATTCTCGCTTTTCTCCGGGAGATCGTCGAGTGACCGTATTGTCCACGTGCCTTTGGTTGCAAATGCGAGATCAGTTCAAAACACCGAAAAACCCATTTTTCTCATTATAGGACAGTCAATTAAATGACAGTCGATGCCAGATTCGGCATTTATAGGCCCTTCTTCGGCAATGGGATTTATATCTATGACTGATCTAATTCAAGTTGTTACGGCGGTTGATGATCCTGCCCTCAACAGAAGTATCGAGATGACTTTGCATTCTGCGGGTTTCAGAACCACAATCGTGCAAGCCCAGGATCGAGCAATGGTGGCGGATGCTGGAGCTGAGATGCTTGATCAAATTCGCGACAACCTCATCAATCCCACTCAAGTGTTCATCCTTCCGCCGAATATTGTGGACCGGATGCATATAAGGGATAGCTTACTCGGAGCATTGGGTCGAGACGCTTCTGATCCGCGTGAGTATGGAGGATATCCGCCAGTCATAATTGTTACCGGCCCGATGATAACTTTGGCCTTACGGCCGAATATATTCTCCATTTCCGAGTTCAACGATTTGAGCACAGATCAGCTGTCTGTTCTCTTCCATTTCGAGGATAGCGTTCATTAAAGCAGACGCCAGAGCGATCTAACCTGGTAAAAAGAACGACGGACGAGAGCCGTCGTCCTTTCATTTTCCGCCCAATTTAATGTCGTGTTCTGCTGATCGCTCTACGCCAACTGCGCGCGTCCGCTCATCTATCCGGTCCAGCATAGCGCGTTTGCGGGGCGTGCGTCGTAAACCCGTGTTACGCATCTGTTTTGCGCGTTCGGGCGTGTCGATGATACCGAGCGTGGTCTTCCGGGCTCGAATGCCGGCCAGAAGGTCGGAGAGGGTGATAATCATTCTGCTCCTTTCTTCGACTTTACATCATTGAGAAGCTTACCGCATTTCGCTCACGGCAGGTGATTCAGTCGATGGACTTCGGGAATGTATCTGGCTTCATTCCGGTGAGGAGCTCGTCCAAGTCATAGGACCGCCCCGCTAGTCAATGACGACGCGCCCTTGCGCATTGCGAATTTGATCGAGCACCCTCTTTACAAGCGCCCAAGGTCCATCGCTGCGAGCATGCGAACGTACCTGCGTGCGAAGATCGAATGCTGCCACCTGCAATCGCGGCGTGTCTCGCTGAATAATATGGGCGGAATAGCCGCTCACCTGCGATAGACCGCTCTCATTGACGACTTCCATGCGCCCGATTTCAAACGCACTGGCTTCATGGCCTCCCGGCCATATTTCGACTTTCACGACAAGCATCTGATCTCCTGCTCAGTCGAGCGTGATATCCTCCCGCGTGCCTCTCTCGCGGAGACGATAGCGGGTGTTCTGAGTACGTATCAGCCCGCGCGGCACAATAAGGCGCATCGGTGTTCGGAGAGCCGAGGTGATGACCCATTTGCCATCAGGGTAGCGCTGGCGTTGATCATTGAAGATTCTCCCCGCCAAGCGCAGTTCCTTGCGGGCCGGATCAAACGTTCTCATACTGGTGACGAGCAGCCATTCAGCGAGGTCAGCATCAGGGGGAACCGGCGACCGAGGCTGTACTTTTGGCATCAGTCATCTCGCCCCCAAAACATCGCAAAGCCGTCATGATCGAGTTCGTCCGGCCGATCTCGCAGTTGCAAATGCTTCGGCAGTGCAAAGGTCGAAGGTATCCCTCGCTCAAGGATGTCAAACGGCGTTCAAAAGGGACCCCCGATCGGCGTCGAAGAGGGACCCCCTTTTCAGATAATATGATGCTGGTTTGTTGAAGATGGCC
>NZOF01000026.1 GCA_002695185.1 Erythrobacter sp. | reverse complement strand
GAGAAGCCATGGGATCGAAAGATTTCCAGGATCTCGACAAGACCCCCGAGCCTGTCGCCAAAACCGCGCAGATGGTGGCCGGCAATGCAGCGCACCTCGCGCAGCTATTCGCTGCAAACCCTTTCCCCGGCCACGGTGTGGCCTGACCATCATGTCTCGTTGCCGGCCGTTGCCGACCCATGGGACAAGGCATGTCGACCTCTTTTGTTCACATCGCCCTTCGCCAAGTCCTTTTTCGGCTAGACGCAGAGAGCAGATTTTGCCATCTGGCGGACCGGCGTCGCTGGGAGCCTTCTGAAGTACCCTACGGCGCCGAGGTCATGGCAGCAGGTGTGGCAACCGCTGTGCAGTGACGATGCGGGTGTGGTGAAACTGGTAGACGCGCCGGACTCAAAAAGTAGTTTGTCTACCAATCTATAGAAAAACACGACGAGCCGTTTTTCATGCCCTTCCAATGGGTTGGCCTGATCTGTTGGAGACCTGCTCGCCGAGCTTGAATCTGTCTAGGTGCAGAACTAGGTGCAGAGCGAGGGAGAAAGAGCGGCGGCAATCGACGGGACGCCGTCGCCGTCGCCAACCATACGCCTTGTTTGAAGCCAATGCAGTTGCTTTCAGATCAAGAGCCTTCCCAGCCACGGCCCGCTCACCTCGCGCCGCATTCCTGATCTAAACGGCCGGCCTTGGGACCTTCCTGCCGTTCTCCGGCGACAGGTCGAACGGCAGGTTCCGTCAAACGCCGACGTTCAGCGTTTGCGTGGCTGCTCTCGTCGACCGACGGAGATTAGGCCACTGCCAAAAGGCGAGCTCCCGGCGTGAGATAGCGCAAAGCTGCCATCGGCTCCGCCGGCGCAATTCACCGCTTGTGCGGTGCCGGTCGGCTTCCTCAGGATTGCAAAATGACCTCATAACGCAGCTTCACCAGATCTCATCCTGATGATACAAAGTGGTGCACTTTACATCATGGTGAGGCATGGCCCGCAGATCGATTCGAACATCTGTTACGCTTCCAGAGCGATCATACGCGGAGATTCAGGCACTGGCGGAAGCGAATGACGTATCGACGGCGTGGGTCATTCGTCAGGCGGTTCTGCAATATCTGTCGGATGGCGTTGGCCAGAGGGAGCTACCCTTGGCAGCGCGACGGAGCGGCCGGTGACCGCGGTTGAGCGTAAGATTGCGCGCCTGCGATCCGGACGACCTCTTCGCGTGCTGGATCTGTTCGCAGGATGTGGTGGATTCTCGCTCGGCTTCCAGGCGGCTGGCTGCGAAATAACCGCCGCCGTCGAGTTCGATGCCGATGCCGCGCGGTCCCACGGCGCCAATTTCCATCCGGGTGACGCGCGGCACAGCATCGCGCGCGACATTACCACCACACCCGCATCGGCACTGACGGCGAGTCTCGGGCTCGGCGACGCATCACTCGCTTTCGACATCCTGATCGGTGGGCCGCCATGTCAGGCGTTCGCGCGGGTGGGCCGGTCTAAGCTGCGTGAAGTGGCCGAGCATCCCGAGGCGTTCCGACATGATCCCCGCGCGCGTCTCTATATCGAATATATGCAGTACGTAGCTGACTGCATGCCGCTCGCAGTGGTTATCGAGAATGTACCCGACATGCTCAACCATGCCGGCCACAATCTCGCTGACGAGATTGCCGAAGTGCTGACGGGTAAGGGCTATAACTGCCGCTACACGCTGCTCAACGCGGCCTTCTATGGCGTGCCACAGATGCGCGAGCGGATGTTTTTGATCGCCATCCACAATAGCCTCACCACGGACATCGGCTTTCCCGAGCCCAGCCACTGGATTGACCTGCCGCCCGGCTATGAGGGCGCGCGCTCAGTGGCGCTGAAGCTGCTGAACGGGATGCAGCTGTTCCGCCCCAACCCCTGGTATATCGAGCCGCCGGTGGCGATCCCTGACCTGCCTGCCGCCATCACGACGCGCCAAGCAATCGAAGATCTTCCCGCTATCGATGCCCGTGCCCAGCTCCGCGAAGGCACCTTACGGCGCGGCGCGCGTCGGTTCGATCAGGCCATCAGCTATGCCGCCGCCAGCGTCACGGCTTATGGCGCGATGATGCGCGATTGGCCGGGTTTCACTGGGTCAACGGACCTCAAGGATCATGTGATCCGCTATCTGCCACGCGACTATGAACTGTTCGCACGACTGTCCCCCGGCGACCAGTATCCCCAGGCCGTGAAGAAAGCCGAAGAGATGTTCCGGGAACGTCTTGAGCAGCTCAAAGCACAGGGTAATGCGCCGGCCACCGGCAGTGCGGCATGGAAGAAGCTGCGCGCGTCAATTGTGCCGCCCTATGACCCCGGCAAGTTTCCAAACAAATGGCGCAAGATGGAAGCCGATGCCCCATCCAGGACGTTGCTCGCGCACCTCGGCAAGGACGGATACAGCCATATCCACTATGACAGCGCGCAAGCACGCACAATCTCGGTGCGCGAAGCCGCGCGGCTGCAGTCATTTCCCGATGGCTTCGTCTTTAGCGGGACGATGAACCCGGCCTTCAAGCAGATCGGTAACGCCGTGCCGCCATTGCTCGCCAAGGCAGTCGCCCACAGCGTCCAAGCGCAGATCATCGCGGGCATCATGCAACCGCCCGTCCGACTGGCGGGCGGTCAGCGGTGAGCGGCGGGGACACGGAGATCATTGTCGTCCGGTCCCTGGCAGGGTCGGACCTGGGCCTGTTCGCCGCGCATCGGGGCGACGCGCGCAGCAAGCAGCGTGCTATCAACATCAATGCGCCTGTCGCGCAGGCCCTGCTGGATGACGCCGGCTTCCAGGCCGGCGGCGCAACACTGCAGTGCACATGCCTGTTCGGAGATATCCGCGTTGAGGGTCCCCGACTTCTCAGCAAAGTGCACAAGAACTGGCGACTCGGTGGCAGCAAGATCGAAGGCGCGGAGTTCGGCCAGCTGGACGCCCGCGACTTTGCGCTGATCCGCTCACCCCGGCACAATGACGGTTCGAAGCCCGTGACTATCGCCTTCTATTCGCGCAACAGCGACCGGGTCGTCCATGCTGGCATCGCTGCGATTGTCGAGCGCCATCTCAATCGCAGCACGGCGATGTTCGACGAAGGCAGCGATGCCTTCGCCGGACTGTCCCGCTACTGCCCGCCAGCCGCGCTCCCACAGGCACGCGACGCAGGCAACGACGCGCCCGAGCCCGCACCGCGTCCGCCCGCATCGGCGTTGCGTCCTCGCGCGAAGTCCGTGCCGCCGATGCCCCGCGACGACGCCGGCGCCCAGTCACCGCGCACGATGGAAGAGAAACTCCGGACACCTCATATCCTTGAGCGGATGCTACAGGTCTCCGCCGATCTCTCGGCGCCCGCACAGTTGCGCTTCATGGATACGGTGCAGCAGCTAGCGGCCGGATTGCGCACGGTGCTTCTTGAGACCGGCGGCATCGTCAGGCTTACCCGGGACCATCCCGCGACTTGGCAGGCTGTGCGCGGCAAGCCGGTCGGGTTCGTGGACGGGGGTCTCGCCAACCTTTCGATGCTGGGCTCCGCGCCGATCGCCGCGAGGGTCGGCGGCTATGTCGTGACGCCCGGTGACACCACACCAGCGCGCGAATCCTTCCGTATGCTCAAGTATCTGATCGACGAGCTCTACGCGACAGAGCAGGCTGGCGTCTTCCGCGACAGCTTTCCGGATATCGGCGCACTGCGCGATGCGGCCCGGATCTCGATCGAGGCGGCGGGCGCTGTGCGACTAGTGAGCGAGCGGCCCGATCTCGGCTGGGTGATGGTCCATGGTGCTCTGGTCAATCCGGTCTCGCGATATACGGACGTCATGCGCGACGAGCAGGTCCGCCACAAATTTCCCGACTTTTCGTCAGGTGCGCTAACCGAACTGCTGCCGCTTGGCGAATCCCAGCGAACCGGGCGCGACGCCAATTTCGTGAGCGTATATCTGCGCCAGCTCGAGTTGCTGCAGCAAAGCCAGGCAATCGTCTGCGGCGTAGTCGAACGCGAGAGCTCGACGACGTCCGTGATCCGCGCGGTTCTCGACAGTCTCGACGATCATCGTCTGCGCGACCTGCTGCCGATGCCGCCGCAGGAATGGAAGCAGTGGTTCAGAAATGCAGTAGACCCGTCGGACGACGATGAGTTCGAAGGCCAGCGGATCACGGACCCGCTGCTGTTCCGCTGCGTGCTGGAGCCCGGCGAAGCCCTGGATCCCGTCAGCATCGACCGCAATGAATTGCGCCGCGCACCGAAGGCATGGCACGACAAGATCGGGCAGTATCCGCAGCCGCTCGTCTCCTATCTGCAGGCAACGCCCTGGACGGCGCCGGTCCGGGTCGAGATGTTCCCGCGTGATCGCGCGCGATTTACCGAAACCGCCAATCTGATCTTCCACTGCGCGCTGCTGCTGCCGCGTTATGCATTCCCGGTCGGCCTCGATATCGTCGACAAATTCGCCAAAGTGCCCGACTGGATGAGCCGCCCCGTCAATACGCGGACTGCGGTTGTTGCTTTGCGCAGGGCGCTCGACGATCAGGACGCGAAGCTGTTCGACACGCTGCGCACGATGCTGTGCGGCTCCGGCCGCGAGTGGATGCTGCGGCCGGGCGTGATGCGGTAAACCTTAAGGGGGGAAGATGGCGGACGGAACAGATACTGAAACGGGACCCTGGCGACCCGTTGGAACGGTGGTCGGTAATGCGGGCACGGCAGAGTTCACCTTCATCCTGCGCCAGTTCCAGGCGAAGGTCGGCGATATAGTCGCGCTTGGCATGGACGTGCCCGACGGATCCTATGCGGCGCAGAATCGCATCTATGTCTGGGCGCGGATAACGGACATCCGCCGCTTCAACCCATTTTTTCCGTTTGAGGCGGCGCAGGAGATCGCCGGCGAGGGCATCTCGCTTGAAGACACCGTGCTCTCAGGCACGCGCGATCAGCTCGAAGCCAGTGCGCTGATCCTAGGTGCGACCAGCGAGGACAATCTCGCGGCGCTGTTTCCGCTGACCTATCCGGTAAAGCCTGCGTCGACGGTATTCCATCCGCCGGCGGATTCAATCCGCGAGTTGCTGCTGGGCGAGCATACCGAAGAGCGTAAGGTCGCCATTGGCTCGCTGATTGCGCGCAGTGACGTGGAGGTGACGCTCTCGGCGCCCAAGCTGGTCGCCCGACACCTCGCCATCCTGGCGATGACAGGCGGCGGCAAGACCGTAGCCGCGCGGCGGATCCTGCGCGAGCTAATCGCGCATGGCTATCCGCTCGTGATCCTCGATCCGCACGGGGATTATATCGGCTTGTCCCAATGCCGCGAAGCGTTGCAGGCCGAAGCGCCGGGCTGCGACATCCGCCTGTTTTTCCCTGAACTGCTGATCCAGAAGGATGGCGAAGGACTTGTCACACGCCTGATCGCGCAGATGACCAGCGGCGTCACCGACGCGCAGGGCGATTATTTGCGGGGTCTGTACGATCGCAAGCGGGCCGACGAGGGCGAGAAGGCGCTCTCTTACATCGGCAAGTTACTGGCGCAGACGCAAGCCGATATCAGCGGCACGTCCGCGCCCACCGGGACCGGCGCAGGCAACTGGCGCGGCACAGTTGGCGCCGTCGCGCGCGGGCTGCGGATCGTACTCGACCGGTTGCAGCGTATGGAGCGCACCAGCAACCAGATGCGTGCGAGCAAGAAGCTCAGCGCGCTACCCTGGGAAGCACTGCCCAATCCATTCAGCGCGCCCGAAAAGATCGTGCGGCCCGGACAGGTGTCAATCCTGTACCTCGGCGGTTACGACCATATCACACAGAATTCGATTGCGGCGATCACTCTCGAAACGCTGTTCGAGCGCCGCGCCGACCTCTCCGACCGGATCCCGCCCTTCTTCGCGGTGATCGAGGAGGCCCATACCTTCATCCCGTCGTCGCGCGAGGCGACTGATGAGGCTGTCGCGCTGCCAGTCATCCGGCGGATCATCACCGAAGGGCGCAAGTTCGGCACCGGGCTGATGCTGATCTCGCAACGCCCGAGCCGTCTCGACGAGACGATCATCTCGCAGTGCAATTCTTTCCTGATCCTGCGGCTCGTCAATCCGCGCGATCAGTCCTTCGTCCGTTCGGTGATGGAGAATCTCACAGAGTCCGATGCGCGCATGATCCCCGGCTTCGGGCCCGGGCAAGGTATCGTCAGCGGTCAAGTCGTGCGGTTCCCGCTGCCGGTATCGGTGAAGATGGACCGCGACCTGCTCCTCGCTGAGATCGGCGATGAAGATTTCTTCGATCAGGTCGCGGGTTGGAAGCCCGATCGCGCGACGGGCGTGCGCGACGCCATTGCGGAAACGGTGACCCGGGTTACGTCAACACGCCGGCGCGGCAAGCGGAGCTGAGGGCGGACACCAGCTATGGCCGATGTCCACACGCCGGCGCAGCGGCAGCTGAACATGCAGCGGATCAGAGCGCGCAATACGCGGCCAGAGATCCACGTGCGGCGCCTGCTGCACCGAAACGGACTGCGCTTCCGCCTTCACCGCCGGGACCTTCCAGGCAGCCCTGACATCGTGCTGCCCCGACACCACCTCGCGCTCTTCGTCCACGGCTGTTTCTGGCACGGTCATGCCTGCCCGATGTTCAAGGTGCCTGCGACCCGGACGGAATTCTGGCTAGCCAAGATCGCGACCAACAAAGCGCGGGATCAGCGGGCGGTCGAGGCACTCAGGGCCCTTGGCTGGCGGTGCGGCTGTGTTTGGGAATGCGCGGTGAAAGGCCCAGGCCGCCTCAGCGAGGAGGTGCTAGCTGTCCGGCTGGCACAGCTGGTCAGAAGCGACGCGCAGACCTTCAACGTGCGGGGTGAGACTGCCAACAGCAGCAAGACGGGACCAGCGTGATGCGGGGCAACAGCGATCCAGTCTGTCCGGTGACGGAATTGAGTGACGCCGACCTGCTGCAGATGCGGTCCGCTGTCGCGCGTGAACTCAAGCGCCGTGGACTGGCCGGCAATGTAGGACAGGTTGCCGAGGCCCACGCGATTGCCTTCTACAACAGCACGCCTGGTAGGCCCAATCTCCAGGCCGCGCCACCAGGGACGCAGAATGTCGATGCCCTGTCGCGAAAGGGCGAGCGCTATTCGATCAAGGGTATTCTCGACGCAAGGAAGACCGGTACAATTTATCCGGACCGGGACGATGCGGACAAACAACTGTTCGAATATCTGCTGATTGTTCAGATCGACCATGACTGGCGCCTGAAGGCAATCTACGAATTGGAATGGGCAACCTTCATTGAGGTTCGTAGCTGGGACCGGCGCATGAACGCATGGTATGTTGGGCTCGCGGCCCGCACGCTTATGCGGGCGTTGCTGTTCCGGCCTTCTGATTCGTAACGCAGTGACGTTGTTCGCTAGCGCTAGGTGTCGCCGAGCGCCCATCAAGTCCTTAACCAGCGCTCAGCCCAAATCGCGCTTATCAGAAATCAGGCATCCACCACAACGGAACGCGCACTGCAGAATAGCACCCTTCTTAAGAAATTGGCTAGCGTTTCGAACGACCGATATCGAGGCGCGTTGCTGACGGTTCGCCTCGATGCGTCCGATTGGCAGCTTCCGCCGGAAACGGCCATACACGGTGGCTGAACTGAACGACCGGGTCTGGTCGAATATTGTCTTTCAGCTTCTTCCGCCAAAGTTGATTCGCCTGCGATTCTGCCCGTGGGTGATGTGCGCTAATCTCGTTGTCCGGGTTTGGTGTCGCGCAGACCCGAACCGGCGTAACCGCGTGGCGGGGACAGCCGAGTGAGCTGGAAGGGAGGGGATGAACATGGAATTCGACTTCACGAACCGGGACCACGGCGAGTTCCTCTTGGAGGAGATCGATCTGACGGCGCAACTGGCTGCGGTGCGCAGCCTGATCAGGCGCCAGCAGCAGGCGGATGAAGAGCTCCAGAAGGAGGTCGCGGACATACGGGAGGCGGCGATGAAGGCCTCTGGCGAATACGCGATGCACCTTGAGAACACCTGGGTCGACAACATGCATGCCGGCGTCTTCCAAGACGCGGCACACAGTATGTCGGCGCTCGGGATGCTTGCCCCGCTCGTGGAGACGCTGATGACCGCGATTTTCCGTGCCATCGGTCGTGAAAAGCTGGTGGCGGTGGCCGATCTGAAGGAGCTGAGGTCGAAGCTAAAGGCTGACGAATTGTGGGATCCGCACGTGGTTGCCGGCATCGCCAGGAAGGGCAAGCGGAAGGGCGAGCTCACCAAGAGCACCGACATACTCCGGGGCACCGTTCAGCTAGCCGAACTGACGGGCCTCGAGGCCCATCTGCCGGCAAACTGGCAGGTCCGCATGGAGGCGCTGTTTCGCTATCGAAACAGGATGTTCCATAATGGCTTCGAATGGCCGGTCGATGAGCGTGCGAAGTTCGACGAGGACGTGGCTCGGTGGCCCGACGGCTGGTTCCTGAAGTCGGAGCGCGGCACCTCGAAGAAGGGAATCATGGAGCCGTGGATCTTCTACATGAGCGCGGACTTCATTCGCGACACGCTGAAGATGATCGAAGCGATCATCGAGGCTGCCGGGGCCTTTGTGATCGAACGGTCCGCAAAGTCGCGACCGCCGGGTTGAAGGCCTGCGGCCACCTGAAATTCGAACGCCACTGTGAGAACCGGACGGAACCCCATCGATGACCACGCCGCCTGAAGCCGATCTCGAAGCCCATCTCAGCGCCCAGCTCCCGAAGATATTCCCGCACATTCCCCCTGGCGACATCGACCACCAGACTCATCTCGCGCTTCGCTTCGGACGCAATGAGATCACCGTGAATGGTGAAACAAAGTGGAAGAAGGAGGGGCGGGCGGACATCGTCCTGAACCACAAGGGCAAGCCGATCGCGGTGATCGAGCTCAAGCGGGCTGGGGTTAAGCTTACGCGCGACGACGTGGACCAGGGGCGGAACTACGCGCGCGTCCTTGAGCATCCGGCGCCGCTCGTGGTCGTGACGAACGGTTCGGATACCTGGCTGATCGACGCCTACTCGGGAGAGGATCTCGCCGGAGACAGTGTCGAGGCCGACCAGCTCCGGGAACTGTTCGCCAACGCGTCGAAGATCGCGGCGGAGAAGCGCTAGGCTGCGATCGAGGCGCTGCTCGGCACGGACTCGTCCGTCTGGGAGAGCGCCGTGCAGATGGCGACCGATCGCGTCATCGATCGCCTGAGCACCTGGGATGACGATCTGCGAAAGCCGTTCGGTCGCTTCCATTTCGTCCGGCAGGCTGCCCAAGCGGCCATCGACGCCTTCGAATCCGGCAAGAAGGCGGTCGTCCTCGAGGGCGCGCCCCTGACCGGCAAGACGAACGCCCTGAAGTCGTTCTCCGTGCTGACCGACGTGCTCGAACCGAAGTTCGCGATGCTCTTCGTGAAGGCGTCGATGGCGCATTCCAGCCTGTTCGAACGACTTGCGGACGTGCTGACCAGCGAGCTCGGCTGGGAGATCGAGGGGAAGGACGCCAGGACCTGGCTTCGCAGGTTCGCTTCGAAGGCGGAAGGACCCACGCTGGTGGTCGCGGTGGACGGCGTCGCGAAGGGGTCGCTGGTGGCGAAGGAGCTCGAGACCTTCGCGGAGTCTGGGTTCGGCGACCGACTGAAGTTCCTCGTCACGACAGAGAGTGCGGACGACGTGCTGATGTCCGGCCGGGATGTGTCCGCGCTGGCCGAGGCCGCGGTCTCGTTCCGAATGTCGCCGTTGACGGATGACGAGTTCCATCAGTCGCGTGCTTCGCTCGGAAAGGACGGCGTCGGCTTCGATCGTGGCGCGGAACTCTCTCGCGTGCACCGGTTGCCATGGATCCTTCGCGCGGAGCTCGCGCAGATTCCTAGGAACATTCCCTACGGCCGGGAGATCAGGCTTCCCGCATCGATCGGCGTGGAACTGGTCTGGTATGCTCGTGAGCGACTGAAGGGGCTGGCCTACATCCAACGGCCGCTTCGCGAGATCGCCAGGGCGCTTGTGAACGGCGCGACGAAGAAGTCGGAGGCGCTCGTCCTGGGGCAGATCGGCGGATTCGCCGTCCCGATCGACGACCTCGATTCCAACGGGCGCGCCGCGATGGGAACGCTCGTTGCTGACGGCTGGGCGCGCGAATACCGCCACGCCGGTGGCGAGGACGTGGTCATGCCAACGGTTCCCGAGCTCTTCATGGCCGAATTGTGCGACGTGGTTTCAAGGGAACTCGAGGCGCGGATAGACGATCCGGCCGCGGCCGCGAGGTGGCTCTCTGACACCTGTGCCGGCCTGTTTCTCGGGGACGTGATCGGCGCGCAGGCGATCATCGATTGCGGCTTGCGTCTCGGCTCCTTTCCGCAGCTGCTCATCGTCAAGCTGCTCGAAGACCGTCCCGAAGTCCGGACGATGGGAGCGGCGCTGATCGCGATGACCCTTCGCGACGGGAGTCTGATGCATCTGAAGATCGGAGAGGACGGGAGCATCACGCCGAGCGACCGCAGCGGGAATGCGATCGGGAGGACGATCCCGCCGACGCCGGGCGAAGGGCCCGGCCAGACATACGGCGCCCTGACGTCCTGGTCGATCCTTGCGCATCTGACGCGAAGGCCGATGGCGTCGGGGCCGGAGCTGTCTGATCGCGTCGACCTCGCCCTCATCATGGAACTTGGAACATGTCCCTTTCCGCTTCTGCACGTCAGCAACGAGCCGATGGGCGTCATGGTGCATGACCTTGGCGATCACGGCGAGACGCTCGCGCGCGAGCACGCCCTGGCGGATCCGGTGACGATGTCGATGCGGCACCTCTTCGCCCGGGAGTGGGAGCAGATGGACGACTTCATCTCGGCGATGCTGGCCGAGGACAGTCTGGTTCTGATGGTAAGGGTCCACAACGCCCTGCACGCCCTCGAGGACAGCTCGAACATCGAACTGTCAGGCTGGGCGAGCGGACGGCTTTCGAGCACGGTGCTGCCGGAGATTGAGAGGCTGATGGAGATGCCGGCGCATTCGGCTGGCGGAGCAGTGGAAGAGGAGTAGGGTGACCTCCGAGCCGGCCGGGACCGGGATGAGCATCGTCGCGCGACGGAGTGGAATGCAGCATGGGTGAGTCGCGCGACCATCACGTCGTCCCGCAATTCCTGCTGCGGAACTTCGCGCTCGACGAAGCTCGCACGAAGATCGCCACCGTCGCTAAGGAAGGCGACCGGGCGATCTGGAAGGAGCGCTCGATCCGTGGTCTCGGATACGAGCGCGACTTCTACGTGCACATGGAGGGTGGAAAACCGGTCTCGGTCGAGACCGATATCAACCGGAGGATGGAGACGCCGATCAGCCAGAGCGACACCTGGGCCAAGATCGTCGCAGGGCGATCGGATCTGCTCGATCGCCACGATCGGCCAGTCCTCTATTCGCTCGTGCGACACCTTGAGGCGCGGACGCCGCATTATCTGCAGACGGGTGACGAGCTTGCGGAGATGGCTGCCGATCCGAATTCCGGCTTGGAGTTCAGCGAGGAGGAACGCGAGATGTATGCGTTCCTTCGGGCGAACCCGGACATCCGCAAGCTGATGTTCAACGCGATGACGCTGCGTCAGTTCGCCGACGACTACGATCGATCGATCATTATGGTCGCGCGGTCGCCGGTTCGGCTTCGCACGACCACGACGCCTGCCTTTGCCGCGCCGATGGAACCCCATCCGGCGATGGACCTGCCGCTGCCGGGGATAAAGCCGTTCCAGCGTGTCCTCATGGTCGATCCGCACACCATGGTGTCGGTCATCGTCGGGGACTTCGGTGGTGCGTTCGGCAATGTCGAGATGGAGCCGGCGATCGCCCGGGGGATCAACAGGACCGTGGCCGGGCAGTTCACGAAATTCCCGAAGGCGCGTCACATGGTGACGGATCGGACCGATCTCATCAAGGATATGACCTGGGCGCCCTATGATCTGGTCACGGACACGCCCGAGAAGATGGTGTTCAGGCGTCGGCCCGGGAAATGAGCATGGGATGGCAAACGCCCGCCGGACGTGCGCGAAGGGTTCGATCAGTATACAGGATTGCCGCTTGGACCGTCTCAGACCGCGATGCAGACCGTCTTGCGCACCTCGCCGCAGATCCGTTCGACGCGACGGGCGCCCTCAGAGCCAGCATGTCCCTCGGAAGGTTCGCGCTTTGATAGACTTGCTAACTGGAAAGTTTGCTGGGGAGCGCACCTAAACCAGCAAGGAACTCGATCAACCTCTGGCATTCGGCTTCTCATGACGAACGTCGGGTTCTACCAGCAGCGGCCATTAGCACGTTCAGAGCAGACGGCGGAACGTGGTCGCGACCTGCCAGTCGCTTGGTAGGGCTACGGCGTAGACGAGTGCTCATCTTCATTGACGTTGCTCGCCAGGTGCAGCCTAGGAGTGCATCGAGATCTGCAAACGGTGGGATGGACGGGGAGGGCCGCCGCTAAGAGATTGAAAATCCTACTATCATTGAGGCGACTTCCATCTAGAAATTCCTTGGCAGGTGCTATATAGGAGTGTCCAGCTACCCTTAAGCGCACTGCACGTAGGGTTCTGCACCGTGCGGGTGTGGTGAAACTGGTAGACGCGCCGGATTCAAAATCCGGTTCCGAAAGGAGTGTCGGTTCGATTCCGACCACCCGCACCACCTTCTCAAATTCGATGTCACGGCCTGCCTTGGGTCCTCAGCGCTGTGGGCGCCTCTGTTCTGTGGCTACGCATCGACAGCGGCGAAGATTAACGGACTTATCCGAGATTGCATAAGCTCATGGCACTATGGCCGTCACGAGGATTGCCGGCGTGCCTTCGCAAAGCCGCGGTCTGTGGCAATGAAGCGCTGAATCATGGGGACGATTAGCTTCGCCGGATCGGTAACGGATTGCCCAGTCTCGCGAGCCAGGATCTCGGCATAGGCTAAGAGGTCACGGTGCAGCAGCGCCGGCAATTCGATGGTGAGCTTGATTGGCTTCTCATCGACGATCGCGCCGAGCTTCAACTTGGTCATATCAACCTCCGTATGGTTCGAGCACCAGATCGCGGGTGACGATGACACGAACCGGGAAGCCCGGTCGGATCGTCAGCGTTGGCGCGACGTTGAGCTGACGCCTGACGATCTGCTGGCCGGCGTCGTTGATGGTGTCCTGGCCGCCGTTGCGGATTGCCTGTATGAGACGGTCATCGTTGTCCACGGCGAGTTCTGCGCCGACGCTCAGCAGCGTCGAGAGCCCGGCCGCCTTGGCGAGATCCCACCAGTGATAATCGACGCCATCCTGCAGGCCGGCGTAACCTTCGGCGTCAGCGCCAGGCTGGCGCTCGAGAACAATCGAGCGGCCATTCGGGAAGATCAGCCTGTTCCAGACGAGCAGAACACGGCTCTGCCCGAACTGCACATTGTTGTCGTACTGGCCAATGACGCGCGTGCCCTGCGGGACGAGCAGGATGCGGCCGGTCGGGCTGTCATAGATGTTCTCGGTAACCTGCGCGGTGATCTGGCCCGGAAGATCGGACCGAATGCCGGTGATCAGGGCCGCCGATATGACGGCGCCCGCCTGCAGGATGTTCGGCGACGCCGGAGCGCCGACCCGATCGGCGGCGACGGTGCGCCTATCCGCGGCCGCATTGAGGAAGGCGTGCTGACGGTCCTGCGCCGAAGGTGTCGCCGGAGGAGGCGTTAGACCAAGGCTGGCCAGGTCAGGCAACGGCGGAGGTGCGATAGCCGATGCTGGGGCTCCCGCTCCAGCGCGTGTGTCGGTTCCGGAGAAGAGACGACTGGTCCGTGCGGTCTCGATTTCCTGAAGGCGCCGTTGCTCCTCGGGGCTGACGCCGGGATTCGGGGTGGCGACATTTGGCGTTGGCACAGGCTGTCCCCGATCTTGGGCGCTCACGATGGGGCGACCGAGATCGCCCGGCAGCGGCGGACCCAAGCGCGGCACGCCGCTGTAATCGCGCGGAAGATCAGCGAGCCCATCGGCGGTCGAGCGATTCTCCGTCGAATAGAGCTCCTCGTTCGGGCGGCCGCCGTCGCGGGTCTGGAGCGCGTAGATAAGCGCGCCGCCGAGCCCGACGCTGGCCACCAGGCCGATGCCGGCGAGAACCTTTCGGGACAACCGCGTCACGCGGGGTGGCTCCGCGCGCAGCCGCATCGGCGCGGCGCTGGCCGGCTCGCCGGTCAGCGGCTGCGCATCGTCCGGCACTTCATCATTCCGGGGCGGGTTCTCGCTCACGACGACGGCCTCCCGTCGGTACGGGTGATTCGGACGCGCCGCTGGTGATCACCGGAACCTAAGCGCAGCTCAGCGGCGGCGAAAAGCCGGTCGACGATCATGTGGTGCCGGCGAACCCGGTAGTTCACCAGTTCGGAAGTATTGCCCTCGGCGCCGACGACGAAAAGCGGGGGCATCTCGCCCTGACCGATACCGCGCGGAAATTCGATGAAGACCTGGCGGCCATCGTCAAAGGCCCGCAGCGGCCTCCATGGTACGCGGTCACCATCGATCGCATAGCGGAAGTTGACGTTGGCGATGTCGACGCCGGAGGCGACCGGCTGCGCGGCTTCAGCCTGCTGGTTCTGCCGCCGCAGCGTGATGAGCTGGTCCTGCGGGTATTGCCAGGAAACCGAGGCCATATAGGTCCGCTCGTTGGAGCGAAGCTCCATATGGTAGGTGCGCAGGTTGGTGTTGATGACGAGGTTCGTCATCAGGTCGGGCCGGGTCGGCTTCACCAGAATATGGATCTGCCGTGTCGGCCCCGATCCGCTCTCGGTGTCGCCGATGATCCAGCGAACCGTGTCGCCGGCGGCGACAGGGCCGGAGCCGACGAGCTGCTCGCCGGGCTGCAGCGCAATGTCGGTGATCTGCCCGACGGCGGTGTAGACCTGATATAGTGCCCCTTGCGTGAAGGGATAAACCTGCATCGAATTGATGAAGCCGTCGCGCACCGGCTGGATGCGGGCTGCGGCATTAGCCTGGTTCACCCGGGCGGTCGGATCTGTCGGCTCCGGCGTGCGCCGCGAAGGCTCCACGCGCTGCAACTGGCCAGGCAGAGGGAGCGGTCGTGGCAGCTCGACCACGGTGACCGGCGCAGGCGGATCGACGGTCCGCACGGCGGGAGCCGCGTTCTCGTAGGAGATCTCGGGCGGTGGGTTGGTGGTGGCGCAGCCGGCGAGCGCGGTCGTCGCCAGCAGGACCATCGGGATTGCGGCTCTGTGGAGAGCCGGGAATGCGAGTACGTGCGAAGCCGGGTTTCCGGCTTTACGGAAAGACGGCTTCATTGCCCAAGCTCCCGTGACCAGTTGATGGCGTTGACGTAGATGCCGAGCGGGTTCGCCCTCAGCCGATCGGCGTTGCGGGGGACCTGCACGACGATCGTCAGGATCGCGGTCCAGCGCGTGGTCTCGGCGAGCTGGCCGTTCTCGTAGCGGCGCTCGACCCAGGCGACGCGGAAACTGTCCGGCGAGGCGCGGATGACGCTGGAGACGTCGACGGCGACCTGCTGGCGGCCGACGCGCGTGAACGGGTCGTTGGAGCGGGCATAGTCGTTCAGCGCCATTGCGCCAAGATCGGTCGTGAAATCGTAGGCGCGAAGCCAGTTCTGGCGCACAATGATGGCGTCGGCCGGGATGCTGCGGACCTGCTCGATGAAGCGCGCCAGGTGGAAAGCGATCTGCGGATCGGTCGGACGGTAGTCCGCCTCGGCGGGTGCGACCGCCTGCGCCTGACCGAGCCGATCGACCTGCACCACCCAGGGCACGATGGTTCCGCGCGCCGACTGCACGACGAGCGCGGTGGCTAACCCGGCCGAGAGGATCAGGGAGCCGAACGCCATGAGACGCCAGTTCCTGGCCTGCACGCGCGAGGCGCCGATGCGCTCGTCCCAGACCTGGGCGGCGCGCTGGTAAGGCGTCTCCGGCGCGGGGGCTTTGCCGTAGTGGGTGGAAGGTCGTTTGAACATCAGCGATCGCCTTCGGACAGGTTGACGGAAGAGCCGCCGCCATGGGCGTCGCCGGAGCGGACGGCGTGGGCCGTGGCCTGGACAGCGTGGGTCATGCGTTGGGAGCGCCTCATCCGCTGCGCCCAGGCAGGCGGGCCGCCGGCGCTTGCGGGCGTAGCTCCATCACCGGCGGCGTCGCCACCGCTCGAGCCCATGGTGGATGAGCCGCCCGTGGCTTCGAATGCGGCCTTGCCGCCAGCATTGAAGCTGGAGCGCATGCTGTCGGCGGCACGCGACGCAGCGCGGCGCAGCGGCGAAACAGCAGCACTGCCGCCTGCGCGGGCAACGCCGGCGAGGCCGGAAGCAACCCCGGCCGTGCCGGACTGGCCGGCTGCGCCGAGGCTGTAAGCGGTGGATGCACCTCCCGCGACGGCTGCGCCGCCGCGAGCGGCTGCGGCTGCGCCTCCGGCCAGGGCTGCGCCTCCGGATGCGGCCGCGCCGACGAGGCCAGCCCCTGCGGCGACCATGCCGCCAGCAGCGAGCCCCGTTCCGACCGCGGCGCCGGCGCTGAGCTGCGGGCCGCCGGAGACAATGCCGCTGGCGATGCCAGGACCAAAAATGCCGAGGCCGAGCAGCGAGAGTGCGGCGAGCACGATCGCCATGGCCTCGTCGATCGTGGGGGTCGCGCCGCCGAAGCCGGACGTGAATTCGGAAAAGAGCGTCGAGCCGATGCCGATGATGACGGCGAGCACCAGCACCTTAATGCCGGACGAGATGACGTTGCCGAGCACACGCTCGGCCATGAAGGCGGACTTGCCGAAGAGGCCGAAGGGGATGAGCACGAAGCCGGCGAGCGTCGTCAGCTTGAATTCGATGAGCGTGACGAAGAGCTGGATGGCGAGGATGAAGAAGGCGAGCAGGACCAGCGCCCAGGCGAGGAACATGCAGGCGATCTGGATGAAATTCTCGAAAAACGACCAATAGCCCATCAGGCTGGAGATGGAATCAAGCAGCGGTCGGCCGGCATCCAGGCCGGTCTGCGCGACCTTTCCGGGACGCATGAGGTCGGCGGTCGAGAAGCCGGTGCCGCTCGCCTTCAGGCCGAGGCCGGCGAAGCTCTCGAAGACGATCCGGGCGAGGTTGTTCCAGTTGCCGATGATGTAGGCGAAGACGCCAACGAACAGGGTCTTCTTGACCAGGCGCGCCATGATGTCGTCGTCGGCGCCCCAGCTCCAGAACAGCGCCGCGAGCGTCACGTCGATGACGATCAACGTCGTGGCGATGAAGGCGACTTCGCCGCTGAGCAGACCGAAGCCGGAATCGATGTAGCGAGTGAAGACCTCGAGGAAATGGTCGATGACGCCAGTGCCGCCCATGATGTTATCGCGCCTCGTCGAGCTGCGGAGTGTTCGGTGCGGAGGGTGTCGCGGCGGGTGCGTCAGTCGGTTGCGATTGAGGAGCGTGGCCATCGCGCGGTGCAGGCGGCATGTCCGGCAACCGCTCGGCGGGCCGGGCGCCGGGCGCGAGGAAGCGCTGGCGGTTTTCCGCCCAGGCACGGCGGCATTCCGGATCGCGCGGTCCCTCTTCGCCGAGCGCCTGGCAGCGGATCAATGCGTCCCGCATGAGATCGGCGGGCGCCTCCACGGCGCGGCCGGACGGCCATGTCTCTGGCGCTTCCTCCTTCCGGGTCATCTCGATCGCGGTCGCGGTGACCGCGACAGCGACGAACACGACGGCACCGAGGCGCGCGAGCATCTTCCCGTCCATCGCCGTGCCCTCAGTTGCCGTTCGGGAACATGCGGGCGTTGCCGGGTTGGTAGCCGGTGCCCGGCGTCAGGAAGCGGCGGCGCTGTTCGCGGCCTTGCTCGGCCGCGGCCGCCCGCTCGGCTTCGGACAAGCTCTGGGCACGGCCATTGGCAGCGACGACGGCGGTGAGATCGGCGAGCTGCTGCGCCTGCAGGGCGAGAAGCTGATTGCCCGCCTGCGTCGCCTGCAGCGCGCCGGTCGCGCCCTGGCTCTGGCCGACCAGTGCCGACATCTCGCTGCGATTGGTGTCGATGTTGCCGACGACGCCGGCCTGCACGCGCATCGCGTCCTGCAAGCCGCCGACGGTATTCTGCCAGCGCTCCCGCGCCTGCGTCACGAGCGCCTGGTCGGAGGCGGACATCGACGCATTGCCGTAGGTGGTCTGGAACGCGCGGTCGATCTGCTGGACGTTGAGGGCGATGCCCTGCGCCTGTTGCAGAAGCTGCTGCGTGCGCTGGACGGACTGCTGAAGCTGCTGAAGCGAGGAGTATGGCAAGCTCGCCAGGTTACGGGCCTGATTGATCAGCATGGTCGCTTCATTCTGAAGCTGGGTGATCTGCTGATTGACCTGCTGGAGCGTGCGCGCCGCCGTCAGCACGTTTTGCGCATAGTTGGTCGGGTCGTAGACGATCCACTGCGCGGCGGCGGGCGGCGTGAGGACAGGAGACAGAGCGAAAGGGGCCGCAAGAATTGCGGCCGTCATGCGCAGAGTCCGCGCGCGGCTTTGAAGGGAACGGGTCATGGGCGTACCTCCGGTTCGTTTTGGGGGATGACATTGGTGAGGCCGGCGATGAGGTCGGCAGCCCAGTCGAGCCGGTTCGCCGCGAGCCACTCGCGCAGGAACCCGTCCGTGCCGCTGCGGGCATGAACGTCGGCGATCATCGCCTGATGCTGTTTGGATGAGGCCGCACACAGCGCCAGGGCCACGTCCGACAGGCCCAGCTCGAACAGGCGATCGCCCCGCCGCGACTGGCAGTAATAGTCGCGCTTGGGCATGGCCCGCGCGAGGATCTCGATCTGGCGGTCGTTGAGACCGAAGCGGCGGTAGATGGCGGTGATCTGCGGCTCGATCGCGCGCTCGTTGGGGAGCAGGATGCGCGTCTGGCAGCTCTCAATGATGGCCGGCGCGATCGCCGAGCCGTCTATGTCGGACAGCGATTGGGTGGCGAAGATGACGCTCGCGTTCTTCTTGCGCAGCGTCTTAAGCCATTCGCGGAGCTGGCCGGCAAACCCTTCGTCGTCGAGGGCGAGCCAGCCTTCATCGACGATCAGGAGCGTCGGCCGCCCATCGAGGCGGTCCTCGATGCGGTGAAACAGATAGGCGAGCACGGCGGCGGCCGCCCCCGTGCCGATCAGGCCCTCGGTTTCGAAGGCCTGGACGTTCGCCTCGCCGAGATGTTCGGACTCGGCATCGAGTAGCCGGCCATAGGGGCCGCCGACACAATAGGGCCTGAGCGCCTGCTTCAGGTCGTTGGACTGGAGCAGGACGGACAGGCCGGTCAACGTGCGCTCGGCGACGGGCGCGGACGCAAGGGATGATAGCGCCGACCAGAGATGCTCCTTGACCTCGGGCGTGACCGGCACGCTCTCGCGGGAGAGGATTGCGATCAGCCAGTCGGAGGCCCAGGCGCGCTCGGCGACGTCGTCGATGCGGGCGAGCGGCTGGAGCGACACGCTGTCGTCGGCGCCTTCCGTCAATCCGCCACCGAGATCATGCCAGTCGCCGCGCATGGCCAGCGCCGCGGCGCGGATCGATCCGCCGAAGTCGAAGGCGAAGACCTGGGATTGCGGATAGCGCCGGAACTGAAGCGCCATCAGCGCCAGCAGCACGGACTTGCCGGCGCCGGTTGGCCCGACGATCAGCGTATGGCCGACGTCGCCGACGTGGATGGAAAGCCGGAACGGGGTCGAGCCCTCTGTTCTGCCGTAAAGCAGCGGGGGTGCATCGAAGTGCTCGTCCCGTTCCGGTCCCGCCCACACCGCCGACAGTGGGATCATGTGAGCGAGATTCAACGTGCTGATGGGCGGCTGGCGGACATTGGCGTAGACGTGGCCGGGCAGCGAGCCCAGCCAGGCGTCCACGGCATTGATGGTCTCGGCCATCGCCGTGAAGTCGCAGCCCTGGATGACCTTCTCCACCAGCCGCAGCTTCTCGGCGGCAATGCGGGGGTCATCATCCCAGACCGTGATCGTCGCCGTCACATAGGCCTGGCCGGCATAGTCGGCGCCCAGCTCCTGCAGCGCCATGTCGGCGTCGGCCGCCTTGTTGGCCGCGTCGGTGTCGACGAGCGCCGACGCCTCGTTGGTCATGATCTCCTTGAGGATGGCGGCGATCGACTTGCGCTTGGCGAACCATTGCCGCCGGATCTTGGTCACCAGCTTGGTGGCGTCGGTCTTGTCGAGCAGGATGGCGCGCGTCGACCAGCGATAGGGAAACGCGAGCCGGTTCAACTCGTCGAGGATGCCGGGCGTGGTCGCGGACGGGAAACCGACAATGGTGAGGATACGCAGGTTCGTCTCGCCCAGCCGGGGCTCGAGCCCGCCGGTGAGCGGCTGATCGGCGAGCAGCGCGTCGAGATACATCGGCGTCTCGGGAACGCGGACGCGATGCCGTCTCGTCGAAATGGTCGAATGCAGGTAGGTGAGCGTCTCGGCGTCATCGAGCCAGGCACATTCCGGCATGAAGGCGTCGATGAGATTCAGAATGCGATCCGTGCGATCGATGAAGCCGCGCAGTATCTCATGCGCATCGACGCCGGTGTGATCGCGGCCCTCGTAGAGCCAGGTCTCGGCGCGCGCCGCGTCCTCGGCCGGCGGCAGGTAGAGGAAGGTGAGGAAGTAGCTGGATTCAAAATGCGCGCCGGCTTCCTCGAAGTCGGCTTTGCGTTCGGCGTCGACCAGCGCGGAAGCGCTGTCGGCGAACATGTTAGCCGGATAGGTCGCGGCGCCATGGCGCTGCGCCTCGACGAAGATGGCCCAGCCGGAGCCGAGGCGACGGAAGGCATTGTTCAGCCGGCCGGCGACGGCGACCAGCTCGGCCGGCACGGCGCTGTCGAGATCTGGGCCACGGAAGCGCGCGGTGCGCTGCAAGCTGCCATCCTTGTTGAGGACAACGCCTTCGCCGGCGAGCGCGGCCCATGGCAGGAAGTCGGCAAGCCGGGTGTTGCGGTTGCGATACTCGGCAAGGTTCATCATCGCGCCGCTCCTCAGACCGACAGGTGACCGGGGATGCGCAGATGCTTGCGCACGACGTCGACGAACTGCGGGTCTCGCTTGGCTGCCCAGACGGCGGCGAAGTGGCCGAGAGCCCAAAGGCCCAAGCCGACCAGCCAGAGGCGAAGGCCGAGGCCGAGCGCGGCGGCCAGTGTCCCGTTGAGGATGGCGATCGAGCGCGGCGCGCCGCCGAGCAGGATGTGCTCGGTCAGCGCGCGGTGGACGGGCACGGAAAAGCCCGGACCCTCGCCGCCATGATCCGCGCCGTCGGCCATCAGACGAGCGCCCCGCCGCCGAACGAGAAGAACGACAGGAAGAAGCTGGACGCGGCGAAGGCGATCGACAGGCCGAAGACGATCTGGATCAGGCGCCGTGCGCCGCCGGACGTATCGCCGAAGGCGAGCGTCAGGCCGGTGATGATGATGATCATCACGGCGATGATCTTGGCGACCGGCCCCTCGATCGATTCGAGGATCGACTGAAGCGGCGCTTCCCAGGGCATGGACGAACCGGACGCATGGGCGGCCGGTGCCAAGGCGAGCGTCAGGAAGGTAACGGGCACCGCCGTGGCGATGTGGCGGCGAATGCGCAAAGCATGCTTGATCATGAGGGGTCTCCTGTGACGGGCTGGCTTGCGGGGGTGACGCGGTAGTCGCCGTCGGGGCCGAGGCCCTCGATGCGGGCCAGTTCGGCGAGGCGGCGCGAGGCGCCGCGGCCGGAGAGCACGGCGACCAGATCGATCGTCTCGGCGATCAGCGCGCGCGGGACGGTGACGACGGCTTCCTGGATGAGCTGCTCCATGCGGCGCAGCGCGCCGATCGCGGTGCCGGCGTGGATGGTCCCCACGCCGCCGGGGTGGCCGGTGCCCCATGCCTTCAGCAGCTCGAGCGCTTCAGAGCCGCGCACCTCGCCGATCGGAATGCGGTCGGGGCGAAGGCGCAGCGATGACCGGACGAGATCGGAGAGCGAGGCGACGCCATCCTTGGTCCGCATGGTGACGAGATTGGGCGCTGCGCATTGCAACTCGCGAGTGTCCTCGATCAAGACGACGCGATCCGAGGTCTTGGAGACTTCGGCCAGCAGCGCGTTGGTGAGGGTGGTCTTGCCGGTCGAGGTGCCGCCGGCGACGAGTATGTTGCGCCGATCGGCGACGGCCTGACCTAGGATCTCCGCCTGCTCGGCCGACATGACGCCCGTCCAGACGTAGTCATCGAGCGTAAAGACGGCGACGGCAGGCTTGCGGATGGCGAAGGCCGGAGCGGACACGACGGGGGGCAACAGTCCCTCGAACCGCTCCCCCGTTTCGGGCAGCTCGGCCGAGACGCGCGGGGCGCCAGGATGCACCTCGGCGCCGACATGGTGCGCGACGAGGCGGATGATCCGCTCGCCGTCCGACGGCGACAGTAGCTCACCTGTATCTGAAAGCCCTTCGGAGAGACGGTCGACCCAGAGCCGCCCATCGGGATTGAGCATCACCTCGACGATCGCGGCGTCGTCCAGAAACCGGGCGATGGCGGGGCCGAGCGCGGTGCGCAGCATGCGCGCGCCGCGAAGGATCGCCTCGGATTTATGGTGAGTTGACGCCACGTCGTCCCCGTTCTCTTGCGGGTCCGCGATGCGCGGCCCTGGATCGGAGATGAGTAGAAGAGGCAGAAATTATGGTCTGACAACAACCATCATGTGGCCGTCGTACTGTGGCGTACAAAGACAGGCGATCGGCGGACCTCCACATTACTTGAGTTGCCGCAATCGATGGCTACTCGCCGGGGCGGGCGCAGGCAGCAACATTTAAGCCGCCCGTCCCCCGGGGCAGTGCCGGCTCACAACCAGACCCGATCGTTCCGAGTCCGCTCCGTCAGCGTCTGGTCTGGACGGACGCCGCCGCTCTCTCCTTAATTCCATCTGCCTATTGTCGTACCAGTTGGTCGATGTAGCTCTGCAGGCTCGTCGTACCCGCGATCACCCGATCGCCATACTCGAAGTCACTGGCAAGGGTCTCCTCGGCCATGCGCGAATAGGCATCGGCGGCCGCCGCCGAGAACCCAAGTTTACGGTACGCCGCGCGAAACTGGTCTGGCGGGGTGACGGCGATATCGACAGGGCGTCCGAGCGCCGTCGCGAATGCATCGGCAACGTCCGCAGAGGAATATCGCGCTGGACCTTCGATATATCGGGTGGACGTGTCGTTGACCGGCGACATCAGTCGATCAGCCGCGACGATACCCGCATCGCGCGGCGCGACCATCGGCAGCACGAAATCTCGCGGATACATCGTCTGCAGTTTCTGGCCCGCCTTCACCGGCTCCAGCTGCGCGTCCCAGTTGCTCATGTAGAAACCGGCGCGGTTGATCGCAGCGGGGATCGGCTGACGGCGCAGTCCTTGCTCGAATTCCCAGAGCACGCTGGAGTCGCCGATCCCCTTGCCGGGCATTGCGCCGGCGGTAGATTCCGCGACGACCTTCTCGAGGCCGCTATCCGTGAGCGCGGCGAGGATGTTCGACACTGTCTGCAATTCGGTAGCATCGGTATCGCCCGTTATATCGGCCGGCGGATTGAGCAGGAACGCGCGCCGCCCCCGCATGAATGCCGCACGTAGCGACCCCACATCTTCGATGTCAGCGATGGCGACCTCGGCGCCTCTATCCTGCAAGGATTTGCCATGCGTCGGATCGCGCGTGACGACGGTCACATGCTGCCCGCGATCGAGTAGGGTTTCCGCAACAACCGAACCGACATGGCCGGTAGCGCCCATAATCACGAACATACTTTCTCTCCCGCTGCGCTCGCACATTTGGTCCACACGGTATGAACTCGGCTCAATCGAATTCGTCCGGAGCTAATGGATCAAGCGTTCAACTGGCGAGGCAGTACGCGACCAACTTACGCCGTTCCGATGCGGCTTTGGGAATGTCGGCTCACGCCGCAACCGGTCATTTTAGGTTTCAACAGCGGCTAGGCAGTTACTCTCGCCAATCGCGGCGATCTACGCCGTGGTCGGGTGATCCCAAATCCTGTCGGTTATTCACTTGGCTGACGCAGGCGGGCGAAACGACTAACCGCGAAGGACGAGCACTAGGTGCTCCGCTGAATGCGCTTCACGCCGTCGACCTATAAATCACGCGGCGGCGTCACGACCGTGGGGTCCATGCTAAGGTGGAGACCGCGCGGACCACACTCGCCGAACCGGACGAGGAGCCGGAAGCGGCAACGGAGGCGCAGCGCCTCGCCGCCTAGCAAATCAGGGGCGGCCTACGGGCTGCAAAAATCCCGAGCCGTGCTCCCCCGCTTTCCGGCAGGCACGGTCCGAACGCATTTACGAAAACAATCAATTCAGCGGATCAAGTAGCTTTGCCGTCCACCAACCGAACGTCAAAATGCACCTCCCCTTTTATTGGATCGATCGGCTCGTTCGCCGTGATGACGTACTTGGCATCGAACGAAGTGACGTCCTGTTCGGTGGCCAAGGTCACGATGATCGGCTCGAGACTCGCGTATGTGTGGTGCTTGAGCGCGATCTCAGAGAAGCGAACGCGCCGCTCTTCCGGATAGATCAGGGTCGTGTGGCGGTTATAGATACCCTTCGGGATGAGGTCGCTCCATAGCGGCCGGGCTTGAACGATGCGCCCGTAATTTCTCTCGTTATCGACGATGACCTTGGCCGGAGGCTCCGGTGCTTCGGGTGCGGACGGCGGCGCTTCGTCGTGGTCCCAGAGCATGATCCAATCGGGGAAATAGATGTCGACATCGATCCCCGTCGCGGGAGACGTGCCCGAATTCTTGACAGCCAACTGGACCTGAAAGGTGCGCAGGAGAAGCTTGCTGTGCTCATCATGTTCGTCGAGAAAGGCGTCGTAACGGCGATAATATTGCTGGACCGACCGATTGTATGTTTCGGTTTCCTCGGACGTCCATTGGCTCGGTTGGCGCACCCGCCCTCCCATGCCAAGGCCTGACAGTCCGCGCTGCGAAGCGATGATACCGTGTGCCGCCCCGCTAATCGGTGACGTCGGGAACCGAAGGGGCGGGTTCTCCGCCCTGATCTCGTCCAGCGTTTTCACGCCATTGCGCTGCGGTGTCTGCGAGATGAGAAATGGATCGTCAGCTTCTCGTTCGACGATCACAGAGAGTTCCGGCACCCGTCTTGTACGGCGAGCGTCTTCACGCAGCTGTTTCAACGCCAGCTTCAGACCTGGCGCAATCCGGTCTCGCAGGTCGTCCATCAATTCGGCGGCGACCTCGGCCTTTCGTTCCTCCGTCGCGTCAGGCCGCAGGGTGTAGAAAGCCGGCGCCGAGCGGTGACGTAGATCGAAGGGGAGCCGCGACAGCTTGGCGTTAAAAGCCCTGTTCCCGACGAGTACGATTCTTTCCTCGCCCAGGACATGCAGCGCATATCCCAACTCGATCATGACGTTGGGATTGGGGACGTGCTTGCCACCCGGAACCTCGGCAACGGGCGTCACATCCGCGACGAAGACTGCAGCGGCCGCTATCTTCTCCAGAATCCGCTCCGCGATTCGGGGTGATCCGCCAAGCCCTTTTGTATCGTGATCCACCGAGACGAAATCATCATCTGTCTCGGCACCCTCGTCCTCTCCGTCTTCCTCTGTGCCAACCGGGCGGTCGGACTCTTCAGCGGCATCGTCGACCCCGTTCAGCGTCTTGGCCAAATTGCCAAGGACATCGCGGACGAAATAGCGATTGCTCGGCTGATGAGTGTCGCTTTGCCAGGACCAGAAAATCTTCATCTGATGCGCCTAGCTTCCGGCCTTGATCTAGAGAAGTAAATCTTTGCGGGACGGAGGATTTGACCCAGCGTGACCTCGCCGGTCGGGGAAGCGCTGGGTGTCGGCTTCTGACAGGGCTTGCCGTTCGAAAAGTCCATCGGGAACGGCAGAAGAGTCCCAACGGCTGACAAAGCTTACTTTACTGGGGGGCGTCGCGCGCAAGCGTGACATCTTCCGAAATCTCCTGCCTGAGCTTCGGTCCCTGCGCGAGTCGGCGGCCGAGCGCGGTCACGAAGGCTTCGTAGCGCTCCGCCGCTTTGGCGCGGGCCGCAACCTGTGCCGGCTCGGGCAACGGCGGATTGGACGTCAGCCAGAAGCGAATGAAGACGGCGAGCGTTTCGACCGAGATGCCAAGGTCGCGCTCCATCCGCGCCATGCGGCGGTCGAGCTGATCGAGCCGCTTCGTGGTCGCCGCTTCCTGCCGTTCCGCGGCGTCTGGCGAGAGGAACGAGGCGATGCCGGCTTCGGCAACTAGCGACAGCGAGAGATCGCGTCGCGCTGCATGGGCCGCGAGCGCCTTCATGACGTCCGGGTCTAGGTAGACCGACAGCCTCTGCTTTTTGGGAGGTTTCGTCACCGGCTCCCCCTACAATTCGATACCGTCGCCCGGATCGAGCGAGGCCTGGCGCGCGACCTGGCGCATGGTCTGCATCATGCGACTGAGGCGGGCGGCATCCTCGTCGGCGTCATCACGGGGATCGATCTCGAATTCGTTCTCGATGACAGGCTTGCGCTCGACGGTCTTGGTGCGGCTCAGTTCGGGCTGATGTCGGCGCTCGGAACCCGTCGGATCGTCATCGGCCCCGGCCTCCACGGCGACGGGCGTAGTGAGCATCGGCCGTTCGGGCAAAGCCAGCGTGCTCCAATCGTCTGCCCTTGCGCTCGCCGGTTTGGTCAGACCGGGCGGCGTCAGGATGCGCTGCTGGAACCTCCGATCCTCATAGTAGCGGGCCTTCTTCGCGCGGATCGGCGGGATGCCGGCGACCATGACGATCTCGTCGGAGGGCGGGAGCTGCATGATCTCGCCAGGCGTCAGCAATTGCCGGGCGGTCTCCGAGCGCGACACCATCAAGTGACCGAGCCAGGGGGAGAGGCGGTGGCCGGCATAGTTCTTCATCGCCTTCATCTCGGTGGCGGTGCCGAGCGCGTCCGAAACACGTTTGGCGGTCCGCTCGTCATTGGTCGCGAAGCTGACCCGGACGTGGCAGTTGTCGAGGATCGAGTTGTTCGGGCCATAGGCCTTCTCGATCTGGTTCAGCGATTGCGCGATGAGGAAGGCCTTCAGGCCGTAACCCGCCATGAACGCCAAGGCGCTCTCGAAGAAGTCGAGGCGGCCGAGCGCCGGAAACTCGTCGAGCATAAGCAGCAGCCGGTGACGGTTGCCCTTCGCCTGCAGGTCCTCGGTCAACCGCCGGCCGACCTGATTGAGGATCAGGCGGATCAGCGGCTTGGTCCGGTTGATGTCGGAGGGCGGCACCACGAGGTAGAGGGTGGTCGGATGCTTGCCGCCGACCATGTCGGCGATGCGCCAATCGCAGCGGCGCGTCACCTCGGCGACAACGGGATCTCGGTAGAGCCCCAGGAACGACATCGCGGTCGACAGCACGCCGGAGCGTTCGTTGTCGGATTTGTTGAGCAGCTCGCGGGCCGCGCTGGCGATCACCGGGTGCGGACCGGCCTCGCCAAGATGGGCGGTCTTCATCATCGCCGCCAAGGTGGACTCGATCGGCCGCTTCGGATCGGAGAGGAAGGCGGCGACGCCGGCCAATGTCTTGTCGACCTCGGCATAGAGGACGTGCAGGATCGCGCCGACCAAAAGCGCGTGGCTGGTTTTCTCCCAGTGGTTCCGCTTTTCGAGCGAGCCTTCCGGGTCGACCAGGATGTCGGCGATGTTCTGCACATCGCGGACTTCCCATTCGCCACGGCGCACCTCGAGCAGTGGGTTATAGGCCGCCGACTTCGCGTTGGTGGGATCGAACAGCAGCACGCGGCCGTGCCGCGCGCGGTAGCCGGCGGTCAGCATCCAGTTCTCGCCCTTGATGTCGTGAACGATCGCCGAGCCCGGCCAAGTCAAGAGCGAGGGCACGACCAGGCCAACGCCCTTGCCGGAGCGTGTCGGCGCGAAGCACAGGACATGCTCCGGACCGTCATGGCGAAGATACTTGCGCTCGTGCTTGCCGAGCACGACGCCGTCTGGACCGAGGAGGCCGGCAGCCTTCACCTCTTCCGGCCGCGCCCAGCGGGCCGAGCCGTAGGTCTCGACGTTTTTCGCTTCGCGCGCCCGCCACACCGACATGCCGATGGCGAGAGCGATGGAGATGAATCCGCCCGACGCGGCGATATAGGCACCTTCCACGAAGATCGGCGGTGCATAGGCGTCGTAGAAGTACCACCACCAGAAGAAGGTCGGCGGATAGTAGATCGGCCAGCCCGCCAGCTCGAACCAGGGCTGCCCGAGCTGAGGCTGGAAGCCGAGCCGGTAGGCCGTCCATTGTGTCGCGCCCCAGGTCGTCATCAGGACGATCAGGAAGACGGTGAGGATCTGACCCCAGAGGATCTTGGTCGCCGACATGGCGGGCACTCCTTTCTCAATTGGGCTACATGCCGAGGCCGCGATTCCGGCCGAAGCTCCAGTCGACGCCGCCGGGGCCGCGCGATACGCCTGAGACGTGCTGACCGAGCTGGCGTTCGAGGGACGGCGACCAAGGCACGAGTTGAAAGCCGAGGCCGTCGTCGATCATGGCGAAGCGGCCCGAGGCGAGCGCGAAGCGCTGGCGGTAGGTGCCAGCCACATATTCGCCCGTTCCGGCCTTCGTGAACTGACGCCCGGTTTCAGCGGCGAGCTTCGCGCCCAGAGCTTCCACCTCACGCTGGCGGAGCTGGTCGATCAGCCCCGGCGCAAAACTGACACCTCGCGATTGCCGCCCGGCGAGGCCCTGGCTGACGAGATGGTCGGCACGCCGGTCCATCGCCTGACGCACCTCCGCGCCGAAGCCGCCACCTCCAAGCGCGACGGGGTCGCGAGCGATCGCCTGCCGGTCGAGCCACGTAGCGCCGGCCGCACTGACCTGCCGTTCGATGTCGAGATCGGAGCGGACGGCGAGCGCCACGCGGCGCCGACCCTGCGCGTCATCGAACTTGCGCAGCTCGACGATCGAGCCTGGCGCGCTGTCGCCAGCGGCATCGAGGTCGGGCAGTTTGATGTGGTGGGTGCGCCCGTCCGTGCCGTCGACCACGGCATAGGCCGTGCCCTTCAGTTCATCGTCGAGGCCACGATCGACCAGCCGGCCGACAACAGGATCATCAAGGCTTTCGCCGGCGAGCACATAGCTCGCCGCGCCGCGCTCGATGCCGCGTTCGGTCAGTCCACGATGGATGCGCTTGATGATGTCCCCACGCTCGCCGAGCGCGCGCAGCGTCGCCTCGGCATTCTCGGACACGATCCATTGGCCCGGTCCGACCTGATCGGCGAGGCCGAGCGTGTCCAGCTTGCGCAGCCGGCCGACCTTCATCGCGTGGAATTCGTCGGGCTGGCGGTCCGGGTGCGGGGCGAGATCGACGACGCCGGTGCGATAGCTGTCGCGGGCGAGCTGGCGATCGAGATTGGTCCAGCGCTCCGCCTCGATCTGCCGTTCGAGATTGCGGCGGATCTCGTGATCGGTGCGCGGTCCCAGCTCCTGGGTGACGAGATCCTGCGCGCGGGCGCGCATGCCTTCCTTGATGTAGTCGCGGGAGATGACGAGGTCCTGGCCGTCGTCGGTGCGACCGCGCAGGATGATATGGAGGTGAGGATTGTCGGTGTTCCAGTGATCGACGCCGACCCAGTCGAGCTTCGTGCCCAGGTCCTTCTCCATCTGCCCCATCAGCTCGCGGGCATAGGTCTTGAGATCGGACATCTCGGTCGCGTCCTCGGGCGACACGATGAAGCGGAAGTGATGCCGGTCGTCCTGGGTGCGCTCGGCGAAGGCCTTGGGATCGGCGTCCTCGGACTCTGGCCCGAAGAGCCTGGCCTTCTCACCATCCCGGGTGACGCCCTCGCGACGGAGATAGCTGAGGTGGGCGGAGAGCGGCGCGGCCCGCGCCGAATGGCGGACAACGCGTGTCTTGATGACCGTGTTGCGTGATCGGCTGGTCAGCAGCCGGTTGGCCTGCACCGTCGCGCGCTGACCGCGCCCGAACCGCGAGCGGTTGCCCGAGCTGATCTTGCCGGAGCGCGAGACGCTGCCGCCGGCGCGCTGCGCGGCGGCGAGCGCCTGGGCGATGAAGGGCCGCGCAGCTTGAGCACGGGTCGAGCGGATGCGACCAGGCCGGATGCGGAAATCGTCCTCTCCGCTCATGGCCGAGGCCCCGCACATCGCGCTAAGGCGAGGAAATCCCAAACGAAAGAGCGCATGCGCAGGCTGCGCCGATCAGGCGCACCTCGCGCAAATGCTCTGTAAGTCCCTGAAAAAACACGACCGCACCAAGCCGCACATCGCGCGCTTTTATCTCGCCATCGTGCGGTTGTGCTGACTGCTCCTCCTCTCCGGACCGCCATTTGCCCGCCAGAGCACGCTACAATGCGAAGGGGTGCGAACACGGTCATCGCGGGCCACCGGGGACATTGCGCGCGACGAAAAGGCCATCGGTGCGCAGAGCCGCCGGGCCTTGATCGCGCGCCGGTGCAGCGGCCGTACCATCACCGGGCGCGCCTTCGGACTGCACCGGCGCGGCAGGTCCACTGCCAGCCGACTGCACAACGAAGAGCGGCGCCCTCGTCCATGCGAGCGGATCGGCGACCGCGACCACGACGGGGCCGGCGAGTTCACCGCCGCCAACAATGGGGGCGAGCGTCGCGACATAGGCGCGGGTTTCGGCCGGCAATGGGCGACCGGCGAGATATTCTTCGTAACGGCCGGGACCGGCGTTGTAGGCCGCCAGGAAGCCGGGCGATCCGTAGCGATTGTGCATGTCGCGCAGATACGCAGCGCCCGCCAGAATGTTGTCGCGCGGATCGTAGGGATTGCCGCCGAGCCGATGGCGGACGCGCAGTTCGGCCCATGTGGCGGGCATGATCTGCATCAGGCCCATCGCACCCGCCGAGGAGATGGCGCGCACGTCGCCAGCGCTCTCCACGCGCATAACGGCGCGTATCCACGCTTCGGGGACGCCGAACCTCTGCGCGGCCTCGGCGATAAAAGCGCCATAGGGATCACTGCGGGAAGGCCGATCGGCCGGCGTCTGCTGTGCGCCGGCTGGGCTTGCCCCGGGTGCGACGAGGATCAGGCCGGAAAGGAGAAGGAGGGCCGCACGTCGGAGGGTGATCCTCCCTCCGACGGCGGGCTGATGGCGCGCGGCGGGCATCGCTCAATCCCGCTCGCCGCGCTTCGGCGGGCGATTCCAGTGCAGGCCCCAAGCGGACTTGTCGTCGGCCGACTGGAACAGGTTGGCGCGGATCGGATGCTCGAAGGTCGGATCATCGAGCTGCAGCGAGACGTATTCGCCGGCCTTCTCGCCGGTGCGCTTCCAGCCCGCGCCGATCTCCGCGCCGGTCTCGTTGCTCATGGTGTCGAGCACATGGACGCGGTAGTCCGGCGCGTTCTCCGCATCGGACGGCTCGGCCGCGACTATGATGATGTCCTGATGTAAGGACAGCGTCGTCAGGTGGCCGATGAAGCCATCATTCTCGCGCATGAATTGACCGATCACGGGCATGGGTCGTCTCCTTCATATTGCGGTGGACAGGGTCATGGGCGCGCCGTCACCGCGTCGGCGCGCGCCAGACGAAGCGGCCATCGCCGTCCTCGTCGGTGTAGAGAGGGGTGGCCCG
>NZOF01000025.1 GCA_002695185.1 Erythrobacter sp. | reverse complement strand
CGAAGCCAGCGGCCGTGCCCGCTGCGACATCGCGCGCGACGCGCAGATCCATAAGGATGCCTTGCGCCGGGTCCTTGCAGGCGAGCGTTCGGCCAGCCTCGGCGAAGCCTTGCGCATTCTTGCCGCGAGCGGAGTTGCGCCGCACGCACACCTGCTCCTCTTCCTCGTCAGCAGCGGCGATCACGCGATTGCGTGGTTGCAATCGGACCTCGCGCAATTCTTCGAGGACTTTTCCGGCGAACTGCCTTCAGCACTCGAGCGTGTCTTGGGCAACCAGGTTCATGACGTGAAGCCGCGTTGGGCCAAAGGCACCGCGCACCGGGTTGCGCGCTTGCTTTCCGACCACATCGATGAGCTTGAACGAAAGGATGCGCTACTCGGCGATGTCTTTGCCGGTGTCGAAGGAGGCCATCGTGGGTGAAGAGATCGACAAAGGAGCGACGGAAGCCCGCAGGGTCACTCGCCTCATTCGTTTGCCGGAAGTGCAGCATCGTGTCGGGCTGGGCCGATCGACGATCTATCGCTGGATGGCCGAGGGCAAGTTTCCGAGACCAGTGCAACTCGGTGGATATGCCGTTGCGTGGGCCGAGCACGAGATCGAGAATTGGATCGATGACAGACTCGGATGAACGCAATGGGGCCGGTAGCGTAAAGGCCGGATCCAAGCGGCGAAATATGAGAGCGGCGTCTCTGTACGACTTCGCCTGAACTTCATAGCGGCAGAAATGCCCATCCCAATTTCGGGAAAGATGAATAAATCACTCGGAACTCAGCACCAGAGGCCGGCACGAGTGAAAGAGCGTTGCGCACAGAGTCGAGCCGGACCGTCAAGATCCGGCTCGACTCAGGATGGTGTCCTATTGAACCGAGAACTTGGCGACCACGGGATTTCCGTCCTTCATGACCGGCTTGTCATAGTCCGTTGTGCCTGGCCCGAACTGGTATACGCTCGGCTCGCCATCATCGACATGCAGCATCGCGATTAGTTCGTTGCCTTCGGGAGCATCGAGAAGATCGACTTTGACATCGCTGTTGTCGCCCTGCTTGACGTAGGTGTGTCCGATCGAAGCGGGGACAACAGGTTTGCCGTCCTGGACGCGGTGGATCACCACCCAACCGTTCTGGGCTGCAGAAACCGACTGGACCGTTACGGACGAACCGGCAGGCTGGTCCTGAACGCTAAGTGCGTTGGCAGGCGCCGCGCTTGTCAACTCCGGTCCGGGGGATACCATGTCGTTCTGATCTGCCTTCTGCTCTTGTTGCGAACCGCATCCGGCGAGGGAGAGGGCAGTCATTGCAACTGCCGCGATGTTAAATGGTTTGAACATTGGTAGATACTCTTTCCTAATCCAGATTAGCCTAGCGGCTTTCTGGCATTTTCTAACGGTCCGACCTGTTATTTTGACACCTTCAATCCTGCTGAGTCTGCACGACAGTACCCGGCTGTCCGTCTGCCATTTCACGGATCGCGAGATACCTCCGGGTTGCCGTTTCGTTGCCTCGAACTATCTGACGAATTGGTCCGGTGGTGTTGACAATCGCACCTCCAGCAGGATTGGCCTTGAACTTAGCAATCGCCTCGACTTCGCCCGTACCATCGGGATGACTGGCAAGAATGAGCTGATATTCCTGTCCGGGCTTCAATCCGGCGACGCCCGCTTCCAGAATCTGTACGAGCCCCTGGTCGAACAGCGCGATCGACGTCATGCCTGTGCCAGTAAGGTTGAGCCGCGTCAGGTTCCCGGCGTCACCTAGTGGCATGAGATTCGCTTTTCCATTGCCGCTCACGGCACCGGGGACGTAGGCAATCGCCTGGGGAGCGTGACCAGTGGGCCATGAGCCAACAACCCTCTGAGATGCCGTATCGATGACGTCGACGCGGTTGTCGTTTTCTAGACCCACGTAGACGCGGCGACCATCTCCGGACGGCCAGACGCCGTGCGGCAATCGACCCACGGGAATTGTGGCGATCTGGCGAAAATCGTCCGTCCGGAACACCTTGACCTGGTTCAATCCGCCAATCGTCACATAGGCCATTAGACCGCGGTCGGTATTTGCGAAGTTGACGTGATTGCTGATTGCCCCGGTGTCGATCACCTTTATCGTATCGAAGGGCGGTTTCGCGTTTATCACGGCCACTTTGCCGATGTCTTTCAGAGTGTACCAGAGCTGTTTTCCATCGGGGCTCGCCGCAAGGTTTGGACAGAAAGGGCTGGGCTGCTCAAGTCGCGCAACCTCCTTATGTGAAGCCACGTCATATACGACGAGCTCGGGTGTAAAGGACGAACAAACGAAGCCGTATTTTCCATCGATGGAGAAGATCTGCATGCCTGGACCTTCAGGTGTATCGATCCGTTTTTTTACCTCGAAAGTCTTGGCATCGAGGACGGCGATGTGGCTTTCGCCGCGAACCGTGACCCAGACTTCTTTCCCGTCGCGCGTATAGAAAGCTTCATGCGGACTGCGTCCAAGATAGGTCGTATGCTTGACGGTATTGGTTGCCGTATCGATGAATGTCACCGAGTTCGATCCGACAGAAACCACCGCCAGCGTCTTTCCGTCGGGGGAAAATCCAAGGCCGTGGACGAGCAGCTGTCCCTTGTAGAGCGCGCCGAAATTGGCGGGCTGCAATTCACCCAGTTTGATGATCCCCAGCGTCTTGCCTTCGACGGGATCGATGACAGTGACGGTATTGGAGAACTGGTCGGCAGTATAGAGGCGATCCGCGCCGGTCTGAGCTTCACTCTCGCCCCACGGAATTTGGGGTCGATCCTGGGCATTTGCAGAGGAGGCAAGGAGAGACGCTGTGCCGATCATGGCGGCGATGATTGTTTTCACGGATAGTACCCCTTCACTGGTTTCACGGGTTCGATTTTCGCTGCTGCGTCGGCACGGGATTGGATGGCGGCAGCGGATCGCCCACGGCCATTTTCATCACGTCGATTTCCTCGCGTTGCTCGATAATGATTTCCTGTGCGATGCGCTTGAGCACGGGGTCCTTGCCGTATTTCAGCTGAGCAACGGCCATCTCTATTGCACCCTGGTGATGCGGGACCATCATCCGGACGAAATCACGATCGACATCTCCCGTTGGTTCAACGTGCATTTGCGCCATCATCCGAGACATCGCAGTGTCCATTTCGGAATAGAATGGACCAGGCGGTTGCGCATGCGGTCCTGCTGCCGAGAGAAGAAGTGCGGCCGGTACAATGGTATATCTCAGGGGCATGGTCTGTTGTCCTATCGAATATCTCAAGCTTTCGGCTTTACGATCGTTCCCCTTCCAGCGGTGTCCATTCGGAGCGTAGGGTTGCTCTCGCAACCATGACGGAGCTTCGGATATAAGCGTGGCCTTTCACCCGGCCAGCGAGAGCCGCGCGATGATCCCGATCGTCATAGCCATCACCGCCATACACGCCGGCAGGAAGAGCATCTGCATGAGCGCCTGCTTCCCCGTGATCAATTCGGTCAGGGTTTCAACCCGGCCCTCGAGGAATGCCCCGAACCCGCGCTGAGGTTCGGCAGGATCGACCGCGTCTGCGACCAGGATGCCACCGATCACGAGAGCGAAGTAGACCAGCATAAGCACGGTAACCATGACCAGGACGAGCGCCGCTTCCGGACTGCGGGCGAAGAAAATCCAGAACCCGGAGAGCATCGCGGCATACAATCCAACGAGCGACACGAGCGCACCGGGATGCACTCCGCGCATAGCTACGCCGGGAGCGGTTCTCTCGATCGCATCGTAGTTTCCCGCGGTATGAACCAGCGTCAGCATTGGGCGAGGTGCGGGCTGCAGTGGCTGGACTGCGAGCTCGACTTTATCAGGCAGGCTGGCCATCGTGATGTCTCCAATTCAACTCGTGCGGGATGCACGAACCGAACAAGGCAAAGATGGTGGACGGCCGATGATCGGTCCAACAGATCGTTCCAATTGTTCCAATCCGAAAGAATGATGAATGGTCGCAGATATGAAACAGCGCGCGCGCCGACTGAGCGAACCTCACGTTGCACCCTTGGAGCAATGGCGCGAAACTGTCGCATCGGGCAGGGCGATGCCCCATTTCGACCCATTCGATGGCGGCGCGTGTGCCCGGCTGCTGATATTGCTGGAGACGCCGCGGGCAATGCGAGGTCAGAGAAGCTCGGCCCTCCGCTTCGTTTCGCGTGACAATCCCAGCGGCACGCAGCGCAATCTCTCGCGCTTTCTCGACGAAGCGGGCATCGCGCGGTCGCACATGCTGCTGTGGAATTGCGTACCCTGGGTCGTTCACGAACCGGGCGCCATCAACCGCCGCTTGCGGCGGGCGGAAATCGCCGAGGGTCTGGATCTGCTTCCCGGTCTTCTTGCTATCCTGCCTCGAGTTCAGGTGGTCGTGCTCGCCGGGAAAGTGGCAAGTGAAGCCGGTGAGGTGATTGCCATTCAGCGCCCCGACGTTTCTATCCTTTACATGCCACACCCGAGCCCAGCTAACGTTTGCACATCGCCGCGCATCGGACAAAGCATCCGGACTGTGCTGTCAGATGCCGCTGCCAGATTGGAATGATCGCTATTCACGTTTGGACGAACCGATCTTTGAGCAATTAGGGATCGGCGATGTTTGTTATACCGATCCGAAAATCCGCAGCGGCGTTTGCGACACTTCTTCTGTTTACCGCAGGATGCGGCTAGGCAGAGCCCGCGCGCGATCCCGTATCCACTGCACGCCCACCCGTACCAGCAGCAGGCCCGGCAAAAGCTGCAACCGTCATCACGGTCTTTTCCGATTATCGGTGCGGCCATTGCCGCGCCTTTCACACCACATTGGAACACTATCGCCGCGACAATCCGGGAGTTCGGATCGTGTATCGGGACTGGCCGGTTCTGGGGCGGGAGTCAGTTGAAGCCGCGCGCTGGGCGATCGCGAGCAATTTCCAGGATCGACACGCAGATTTTAACGCGGCCCTCATGACAGCTCCCCAGCGTATGTCGCGCAGCGATCTCCAAGTGGCTGCCCGAACCGCCGACCTTGACCTGGACCGCCTCCATCAGGATCTGTTCGCCAAAGCATCGGATATAGATGCAATCCTCCAGTCGAATGACGCGCTGGCGCGCTCTTACGGGCTGCAAGGCACGCCCGGCATCGTAATTGGCGACATCATCGTGCCTGGAGCGATCGACCGGGCCACTCTCGATCAGGTGATCGCGCGCGCTGGAAAGCAAAGCGCGCAACCCAATCAATCATAAATGGCGATTGGAATGTTCATATCAAACTGTTGGAGTGATTGATCGAACGACGGTATCGATACCGGCAGGAGATCGAACATGACCCTTGAACAGTTACGGATATTCATCGGTGTGGCCGAGCGCGAGCATGTCACCAAGGCAGCACAGGACCTCAACGTCACCCAGTCGGCGGCGTCAGGGGCCATTGCGACGCTCGAGGCGCGGCATGGCGTGCCGTTGTTCCACCGTGTCGGTCGCGGCATCCAGCTGACCGAGGCTGGCAGCGCATTTCTCGAAGAAGCGCGTGCGGTGGTCGGACGCGCCGCCCATGCCGAGATGATGCTTGCCGAGTTCGGCGGCCTGGAGCGCGGGACCTTGCGCCTGGTCGCGAGCCAGACGATCGCCAGCTACTGGCTGCCGGGCAAGCTTGCCGCTTTCAACGCCATGTATCCGAAGATCGCCGTGGAGCTTGCTATCGACAACACCGAGGGAGCAGCGATGCAGGTGTTGAGCGGCGCGGCCGAACTCGGCTTCGTCGAGGGGACGATCGACGATCCCGCGCTTGCCCATTGGGTGGTCGGGCATGACCCGATGGTCCTGGTGGGACGAGAGCGGGTGACCAACATCGACGATGCCTGGCTGCGCGAAGCCCGCTGGATCGTGCGCGAGCAGGGATCGGGGACGCGGTCCACGTTCGAGGAGGTCCTGCAGGCGCGGCATATCGATCCGGCTCAGTTGGCGATCTCCATGACGCTGCCATCGAACGAAGCGGTCCGCACCGCGGTCGAGGCAGGCGCCGGCGTTGCCGCGCTCTCGCGGCTGGTCGTTGGGCGAGCTCTCGGCAACGGCGATCTTGTGGAACTGCCTTTCGATGTTCCCGACCGGCCCTTTCATGCGCTGCGGCACAAAGAACGTTATCGCACTCGCGCGGCTGACGCGCTGACCGATCTCATCAAGGAGCAACGCCCGTGACCAACGACCTCAAGGGCATTCTTCGCGGCCAGCGCCCGCTGGCACATCTCGATCATCCCCGAGAGATGATCCGACAGTTCACGCCGAACTGGTTCGCCGCGACCATGGGAACTGGCATTCTGGCGCTGGCACTGCCGCAGATCCCCGGCATGGGACATATTCTGACGCCCGTCGGCGAAGCACTGTGGTTCTTCAACATCGCATTGTTCGCTTTGTTTACCGTCCTCTATACAGCACGGTGGTTGATGTTCGGGCACGAGGCGCGGCGCATCTTCGGCCACAACACCGTCTCGATGTTCATCGGGACCATTCCGATGGGCCTGGCGACCATCATCAATGGCTGTCTCGCTTTCGGCATTGCACGCTTCGGCGACGCAATCGTGCCGGTGGCGCATGTCCTGTGGTGGATCGATGTCGCAATGTCGCTCGCGTGCGGCGTGCTCATACCGTATTTTATGTTCACTCGGCACCAGCACAGCCTCGATGCCATGACCGCCGTCTGGCTCTTGCCGGTCGTGGCGGCCGAAGTCGCGGGGGCGAGTGGAGGTTTGCTCGCGCCGCATCTTGCCGATCCGCAGGCGCAGTTAATCGTTCTGGCCACATCGTACGTGCTGTGGGCATATTCGGTGCCGGTCGCCTTCGGAATCCTCGCAATCCTGATCCTGCGGATGGCGCTGCACAAGCTGCCTCATGAGGGCATGGCTGCATCATCCTGGTTGGCACTCGGCCCGATCGGCACCGGCGCACTCGGAATGCTCGTCCTTGGCGGCGACGCACCGCAGATCATGGCACAGCACGGGCTGGGCGCGGTTGGTGAAACGGCCCAGGGCATCGGCGTGATCGCGGGGCTGACACTTTGGGGCTTCGGTCTGTGGTGGCTGCTCCTCGCAACGCTCATTACCATTCGCTACTGGCGTGCCGGGGTGCCGTTCAATCTGGGCTGGTGGGGCTACACGTTTCCGCTCGGTGTTTACACGGTAGCGACCTTCCGCCTCGGCACCACCTTGAACCTTGTCTTCTTCGACGTCGCGGGAACGGTGCTCACGATTGCACTTGGAGCCATGTGGTTGCTGGTCGGCGCGAAGACCGTCGCCGGTGCCTGGCGCGGAAACCTGTTCGTGTCACCCTGCATCGCTGCCACCAATTGATCAGGCTTCTGGATCGATTGGGTCAAACCGATCGCTTGCAGATCACGGATGTCATAGCGCAAGTAATAAGCCGGGTTGGAGAGAGTTAAATGAAGTCACTGGACGGCGAGCTAGCCACTGAAACGAGCCGGAGAAGATTTCTCGCGCAGGCAGTTCTGGGCACAGCAGGTTTCGCGGCAGCTCCTGCGCTCGCGCAACAATTGGTGGACCTGCACTTACCGGGAGGCAATTCGGACAGACCGGTGACCGACGCCTTTCCGGGTAAGGGCCGGATGATCCTTCAGCGGATCCATCCCCCGCTGCTCGAAACGCCCATGGAGGTGTTCGACAAGTCTGTTTTCACGCCCAACGACCAGTTCTACGTGCGCTGGCACTGGGCCGATATCCCCACGTCGATCAATGTCGACTCATTTCGCCTCGAGGTGTCCGGGCACGTCGATAAGCCGATTTCGATCAGTCTTGATCGGCTTCTGAGCTTGCCGCGGATCGAGTATGCCGCGGTCAACCAGTGCTCGGGAAACAGCCGGGGCCTGTTTGTGCCTCGCGTGCCGGGCGCCCAGTGGGGCAACGGGGCGATGGGGAACGCCAAGTGGCTCGGTGTCAGCCTGCGTTCCGTGCTCGACCTGGCCGGGGTCAGGCCCGGGGCGGCGCAGGTGCGGTTCGGCGGGCTCGACCAGCCGGTGGTTCCCGATGGTCCGGACTATTTCAAATCGCTCGCGATCGATCACGCCCGTGACGGAGAGGTCATGATCGCCTTCGGGATGAACGGAGAGCAACTCCCACTGCTCAATGGCTTTCCCTGCCGTCTGATAGTGCCCGGATGGTACTCGACCTATTGGGTGAAGATGCTCAGTTCCATCGAGGTCCTGCCGGGACCCGACGACAAATACTGGATGGCGAAGGCGTACAAGATACCCGACACACCCCGTGCCGATGTCAAGCCTGGTGCTACAGGCTACAAGACCGTGCCCATCAATAAAATGGTGCCACGTTCCTGGGTAACCAGCCTCGGCGATGGCCAGGCCATTGCCTATGAACCGACTATTCCTCTGGGCGGAATTGCCATGGGAGGAGATTGCGGTGTTGCGAGAGTGGCGGTTTCTGCCGACGGTGGGCGAAGCTGGTATCAGACACAGCTCGGACCCGACGAAGGCAAGTACAGCTTCCGCCGATGGGACGCGAGAGTTCCGCTCCCCGGACCCGGGTCCGTCAAACTGATGTCGCGTTGCTGGAATACCGACGGTGTTTCCCAGCCGATGCAGCCAATCTGGAATTCGGGTGGCTACATGCGCGGCAATATCGAAATCACCACGATCGTAGCGTCGTAAGAGGAAAGAGCCATGAAAGCCCCTCCGATCGGAACGCTCGCATTTGGTGCAGTAGGTGTAACGGCCATTGCTCTGATAATCATCGGACCGCCTGGCGCGCGACCAACCAAGCTTCGTGAACCCACGTCCGAGACTGTGCCGCAAGCATCGAGTGTTTCCGTGGCAGGGTTCACACTTACTTCTGAATCGATCGATCTGCCATTCGATGAGCAACAATATCCCGAAGGAGCAAATGCAGATGTTATCAACGCCAATTGCACGTCGTGCCATTCGGCGAGCATGGCACTGACACAACCGCCGCTGTCAAAAGACAAGTGGCGCGAGATCGTGATCAAAATGCGCGATGTCTACAAGGCACCTGTCGGGGAGCAGAGCATTCCCGCGATAGTGGATTACCTTTCAACAATGCCCGGCCAAGCAAACTCAGCCGAACCTGGCATTGAACGGTCAGCGCAAGATAAATCTTAGCCGGAAGGAGTGCGATCATTCGAATTGCTGATCGAGCGACCTGAAGAAATAGCCAGTGCGTTGTCAGGTTTGTTCACGTCCCAGCACGGACTTGCAGAATATCATTTTGGTGTTCGCCTTCTATGCAGTTTGGGAAGGCGATTGGCGAGAAGAACGAACCCCGAACCAGCGATGACGGTCCCACCGATGCCAAACAGAAGCAGCCACCAGCTGTTGATCCGGTCGCGCTGGGTCCAGTCCATGATGTGGAGCCCCCAGACGAAATCGAAGAAGCGCCAGGTGTCGCTCCGCGCCGCAAGAACCGCGCCGGTTGATGCATCGACATAGAGGCGCGTGCTATCCGGATCGGCGAACTGCACCTGCCAGGCAGGGAACGGCCCACCGAATTCGGTGCCGACCGGCGCTTCGATGGACTTCGAGGATCTGATCGCGCTGCCGGGCCCCGTCCAGGCAGCCGAGGCGATTTGCTCGGCGGTGTCGCGGGAGAGCGGCGACAATATCCGTCCGGTCATTGCTTCGTGCAGCGTGGCGCTGCCATTGACGCGCTTCAACTCGACCACCGGTTTTCCGTTGACGGTCTTCGTGGTTGCCGAGACCAGGTCGCCGTCATTCGTTGCCCAAGCGGGTAGCGGTGCGTCAGCACCCAGGGGTAACGGCTCGCGCGAGATCACGTGCTCGGAACGGACGTGTTCGATCTTCAGGAACGACATGATCGTCCCGGTTGCCATCCACAGGAGCGCTTGGACACCGACGAAGACGGCGAGCCACTTGTGGACCTTGCTGCCGAAGATGTGCAGCCGCAGTTTGCGCGAACGCTGGCTTGTCATTGCGGAAGCGGCCGCTCGATCAGTTCGGGCGCGGCGCGCGGGACGAGGAATGGTACTGGAGGATTTTCCAAGCGCCATCCTCGTGAGTCAGGACCGATGTAGGAACCCCGTCGCGCTCGATTGCACGACCATCCGTGAGGGCGATCCGGTAGTGGTAGGTTTCATGACCAAACGCCACATGACCGACCATCCGGACGTTCACCGTCGGATTGGTGATGTAAACTCGGTTATTTCGCCGAGCTCCGGGCCGAGGTGGTGCTCCATGTATTGCGCGAACGTGTCCTCGGCCTTGCCGTTCTCGAACACCAAGGAGTCCGCGGCAAACAGCATACGCATGGCAGCCTCGTCGCGGGCAACCAGTGCGTCGCGGTAGGCAACGAGCACGGACTTCGCCTGCTGCTTGAGCGCGTCCGGCGCTGCGGTTTGGGTACCATGGGCCGAATGATCGGCGTGATCGGCATGCTGAGCGTGTGCCGCAGGGACGAACGCACCGAGTGCCGCTGCAGCCGCAGCCGCGAAACCTGTAAACCTCATCGTTTACCCCCTCAGAACCAGAACCGGACGCCTACGACGTAGTTGGTCACGCTCGGATCTTCGCCTGCAAGGCGGGCATAGTCGGCGCTTTGGCCCACCTTCCATTCCTGTTCGACGCCGACATAGGGCGCGAATTCACGGGCGAATTCGTAGCGCAGCCGCAGGCCCAGTTCGACGGAATCGAGACCAGCTCCGACACCCAGTTCGGGAATGTCCTGCGCTGACAGGTTCACCTCGGCGCGCGGCTGGAGGATGAGACGTTGAGTAATGCGCTGGTCAAGTTCGGCTTCGACTCGTGCGGTCAGATCGCCCTTGGTCGACAGGAAAGCGGCCGCGTCGACCTCGAACATATAAGGCGCAAGACCCTGCACGCCGAGGACGGCATGGGTCCGTTCAGGGCCGGTCAGGTCCTGTCGGACACCAGCCTGCAGGTCCCACCAAGGACCGATCGCGTGACTCCAAAGGCCTTGGATTTCGGCGGACTCGGGCTTCTCCCCGAAGGTACCTTCGCCCTCGCTCTTGAACCAGAACTTGTCGAGGTCGCCGCCGTAATAGCCCTGCACGTCCCACAGGTAACCATCGCCACCTTCGCGTGCGCGATATTCGGCACGGTCGCCCTGGAACCAGAACACCTTCATCCCACCGTTCTCAGCGCGCAGAGCATCGCGCGAGGCGCGCATTGCGTCCGCACCCCAGATCGCATCGGCGGCGCGAGGCGGTCCCGATCCCGCCGCAGCCGGAGGCGGTCCTTGCGGAATGGAGGGCATGTCCATAGCGCCATGGTCCATGGCTCCATGTTCCATCGCTCCGTGGTCCATCACCTGATGGTCCATCGGCGCTTGGCCGGACGATTGCATCCCTTCATGGCCCATCGCCGCGTGGTCCATGCTTTCCATATTGGAATGGTCCATCGCTGGATGGTCCATTCCCTCCATCTGGCTATGCTTCATCTGCGAATGATCCATGCCGGAGTGGCTTTCGTGCAAGTCGGCCGAGGCTGTTTCGCTCGGTTGCGTAGTGGGCTCACACGCCCCTTCGGGTACCGCATGACCCATAGAACGATGGCGGGCGGCTTCCTTTTCGCATTCGGTCTGGGCTGGTGACTGCGCGGCGGGCATTGCGTGGCCCGAATGGTCCTGCGCGAAGGCCGGCGTGGCGGTGCCCGCTAGGAGCATGGCGACGATCAGGCGCATCAGTCTTCTCCCACCCGCTTCACATCGGGAGCCGAAGGCGGCTTGGCGACGGTCACAATCTGGAACATGCCCGAATGCATGTGGTAGAGCAGATGGCAGTGGAAGGCCCAGTCGCCCTGTTCGTCAGCGGTGAGGTCGAAGGTCGCGCTGCCGCCGGGCTGCACGATCACCGTGTGCTTCTGCGGCTGCCGGTCGGCAGGCGCGCCGTTGACCAGCTCGAAGAAATGCCCGTGCAGATGGATCGGATGTGCCATCATCGTGTCGTTGACGAGCTTCACGCGGACGCGCTCGTTGTAAGCGAAGCGAATGGGGTCGTCGCTCACGGCGGTGAACTTCCTGCCGTCGAACGACCACATGTAGCGTTCCATGTTGCCGGTCAGATGGATCTCCATGCTCCGTGACGGGCGGCGCAGATCGTCGTTCGGCTCGAGCGCAACAAGATCCTTGTAGGTGAGAACCTTGTGGGGAACGTTGTCCAGGCCGAGACCCGGATCACCCATGCGGTCGACCGGGTTCATCGACACCATGTCGATGCCGGGCCCGACCTTCACGTCAGGCGGAAGAAGGGATGTGTCGCGCATGTTCATGCCGCTCATATCCATTCCGGCCATCTGGTCGGCGGTCGCACCTTGTGATGACATGTCATGGCCCATGGCCGAATGATCCATGCCGGCCATGTCGCCGCCACCATGGTCCATTCCGCCCGAGCCGTGGTTCATGCCCATGTCCGCCATCGTCAGCAGTGGCGGATCGCGCAAGGGCGGGACCGGTGCCCGCGCGCCGGGACGCGAGGCGAGGGTCGCCACAGCCATGCCCGAGCGGTCCATGCTTTCGGCCACGATCGTCCGGGCTTCGCCGGTCGGCTCGACGACGATGTCATAGGTCTCCGCAGTGCCGATCTGAAACTCCTCGACCTCGACCGGGCGCACGCTCTGCCCATCGGCGCCGACCACCCAGAATTTCACGCCCGGAATGCGGACGTTGAAGAAGGTCATCGCGCTGCCGTTGATGACGCGCAGCCGCACCCGCTCGCCGGGGTTGAACAGGAACTCGAGACCCTCTTCCGGGCCGCGCCCATTGGCGAGGTAGGTGTAGGTCGATCCCGTCACGTCCAGAATGTCGGTTGCCATCATACGCATGCGCGCCCACATCCGCCGGTCCTCGCCCGACAGCGGATAGTCGTCGGTCCAGGTGTTCTGCTGGTAATTGAAGTAGCCTTCACCCTTCTTCAGCTTATCCATGATCGTGTGCGGGTGAAGCGGGGTGAAATCGCTAAGCAGCAGCACGTAGTCGCGGTCCGCCTGCACGGCGTCCGTGCCGGACGGTTCGACCACGATCGGGCCGTAATGTCCGGCCTGTTCCTGCAGTCCCGAGTGGCTATGCCACCAATATGTGCCGCTCTGTCGCAGCGCAGGGATGTCGTAGACGAAGGTTTCGCCCGGCCTGATTCCGGGGAAGCTGACACCGGGAACGCCGTCGAACTGGAACGGCAGCAGCAGGCCATGCCAATGGATCGAGCTGTCCTCATCAAGAGTGTTCGTGACCGCGAGGCGAACCGGCTGACCTTCGCGCAGGCGCACCAGCGGACCGGGCACGCTACCGTTTACGGCGACTGCGTGTCCGCGTCGACCCTGAACCACGCGAGGTCCTTCGCCGATGGTCAGCGCGATGTCGCGGCCTGACACTTCGTCGAAGCCGGGGCGGATCGATCCACCGCCGTGCAGATCGGCACCGCGTGCCCAGGCGGGCAAGGCCAGTGCACCTGCGCCAAGCGCTCCTGCTCCAATCAGCCTTCGACGGGAAACCAGCAATTGAGACATGGGTCTTGCAACTCCTTCTGCCCTTGTCATATATACCCCCCAGGAGTATTGCAAGATACCCCGCAGGGTATTCTGACAGATGGAGCGTTAAACGTGTCAGCAACCGATGGTTCCCGCATCGTCAATCGGCTTCGGAGAATCGAAGGGCAAGTGCGCGGCGTGGCGCAGATGATCGAAGACGATCGTTACTGCATCGATGTCCTCAACCAGGTCCAGGCGGTCAAGGCTGCCCTTGGCCGTGCCGAGAGCGAAATCCTCAAGCGCCATGCGGCGTGCTGCGTGGCCGAAGCGATCGCGAGCGGTGATGCCGACGAGCAGAAGCAGAAGTTCGGCGAGCTGGTCGACCTTTTCGAGAAGGCAAAGCGGTGAACTTCGTGCTTCGCCTCGGCGCTGGTATTTTTCTCTTATTCTCTGCGACGATTGCGTTCGCGCATGGCGACGAGAAGCATGGGGAGGAGAACACGCGCGCAGTTGCAAGCGAGGCGGTCCGTGCTCAGCCCGGTCACGATATGGAAGCGATGGGCGGTGCAGCAGTTTCCGAAGAAACCACCCAAGGCCATGATACCGAGCAAGTCGAGAGCGGCGGCATCGCCGGTGTCTTGAAGAGCTTGCATCCGGCAACCGTCCACTTCCCGATTGCGCTCTTGCTGATGGCTGCGCTTACCGAGCTGTTCGTGATGGCGCGCCGCACTCCCGAACGCGAAGCGGCCGTGAAGATCATGATCTACGGCGGCGCTGCGGGAGCGGTCGTTGCAGCCCTGTTCGGATGGATACACACCGGACTGTGGTTCGGCGGGGATACCGTCATGCAGCTTCACCGCTGGAACGGGATGCTGATCGCGGCCCTCAGCTTGGTGGCAGCGTGGATCGCGTTTCAAAATCCGCAGTCTCGCCTTGCTTTTCGCCTCACGCTTTTCCCGATTGCAGCGCTGCTGATCGCTCAGGGTTACATGGGCGGCGAACTCGCTCACGGCCTCAATCACCTCAAACTCTGAAGGAGCCTGCCATGCGTCTCAATTATCTCGCCTTCGCCGGTAAGTCGTTGCTTGCGCCCGCGCTCCTGCTTCCGCTGGCAGCGTGCGGAGAAGCTGCTGCTCCGGTGGAAGAGGAAACTCCGGCAGCCGAGGCGGCTGCCGCAACCCCGGCTCCGATCGCTTCCGAAGCGATTTCCGAGGCGGTCACCGAGCCAGTCTCCGAGCCGCGATCTGATGCGCCAGTCGCCGCGTCGAGTCCGCAGCCTGCAACCACCAGCGCGCCCGCGCCTTCCGCTCGCAAGGTCGCGCCGGCACCCGTCGCAACTCCCACGCCGACGGCAGCCGCAACGCCCGCCGCTGATCCGCATGCCGGCCACGACATGTCCACCATGTCCGACGAAGACATGAAAGCAATGGGACACAACTGATGAGCCAAAGCAGAAATCTGACCCGTCGCCCGCTTCTCCCCATACTTGGCACGATGTTGCTCGCAGCCTGTACGGGCGCGGCGCAGGCAGCCAGCTTCACCATGTATCGCGATCCCAGCTGCGGATGCTGCGAAGCCTGGGCCGCGCACATGCGGCAGGGCGACCGGCATGAAGTCGCCACGGTCGATCACCCCGACATGGCGTCTGTAAAGGCGCAGAACGGCGTGCCCGATGACCTTTGTTCGTGTCATACCATGATTGCGGATGGATACGTCATCGAGGGCCACGTGCCTGCCGCGGACGTCGAGCGTCTGCTCGCGGAAAGGCCCGACTGGGTCGAAGGGCTAGCGGTCGCCGGTATGCCGCTCGGGTCGCCCGGCATGGAAGCGGGGGGCAAAGTGCAACCCTATCAGGTCATAGCGTTCGGCAGCGGCCGCCGCGAGGTGTTCGCGTCCTATCCCTGATTTCAGTCATACGCACCTGCGAAGCAGAGGAGCCAATCCATGAGCTGTTGCGACACCCACCACGCAGGCCAAGGCCAAGGTGAAGCTACCGCCATCGACCCTGTCTGCGGCATGAGCGTGACGATCGAGGGTGCTACGCATATCGCCGAGCACGACGGCGCGACGCACTACTTCTGTTCGGCGCGGTGCAAGGACAAATTCGTTGTCGATCCGGAACACTATCTGTCCGGAGCGCATCTCAAGCAGGTCGAGGACGTTCCCGAAGGGACGACTTACACCTGTCCCATGCATCCCGAGATCCGGCAGGTAGGACCGGGAAGCTGCCCCATCTGCGGAATGGCGCTGGAGCCCGAGACGGTGAGCCTCGAAGATGGACCCGACCCCGAACTCGTCGACATGACCCGCCGGTTCTGGATCAGCGCGCTCTTCACCCTGCCGTTGTTCGTCTACGCGATGAGCGACATGGTGCCCGGGATCAGCTTCGACCGGCTGATCGAACCGGCACGCGCGCAATGGGCGCAGCTGGCGCTCGCCACACCAGTGGTTCTGTGGGGCGGCTGGACTTTCTTCGAGCGCGCGTGGCAGTCGCTGAAGACCCGTAATCTCAACATGTTTACGCTGATCGGCTTCGGCGTTGCGATCGCATTCCTGTTCAGTGTCGTCGCAACGCTCCTGCCCGACATATTCCCGCCCGCCTTCCGCGATCACTCGGGGCGCGTCGGCGTCTATTACGAGGCGGCGGCGGTCATCACCACGCTCGTCCTACTTGGCCAGGTGCTTGAACTCAGGGCGCGGGGCTCGACCTCGAGTGCCTTGCGCGCGCTCCTTGAACTCGCGCCGCCGACCGCGCTCAAGATCTTCGGCAGTGGCGATGAACGCGAAGTCTCCCTCGACCAATTGGCGAGCGGAGACATGCTCCGCGTCCGCCCGGGTGACAGGGTGCCGGTCGATGGCGAAGTGACCGAAGGCGCGAGCGCGATCGACGAGTCCATGATCAGCGGTGAGCCGTTGCCCGTGTCCAAGAAGGCCGGCGACCAGGTGATCGGCGGAACGGTCAACCAGACCGGCGGCTTCGTCATGCGCGCTGGCGCCGTCGGCAAGGACACCATGCTGTCCAAGATCGTCCAGATGGTCGCTGAGGCACAGCGCAGCCGGGCACCTATCCAGCGTCTGGCCGATCAGGTCGCGGCCTGGTTCGTGCCTTCCGTCGTCGTCATCGCGATCGTGACGTTTATCGTCTGGGCAATCTGGGGGCCATTCCCCGCGCTTGCCTATGCGCTGGTCAACGCGATCGCGGTTCTCATAATTGCCTGTCCATGTGCGCTCGGCCTTGCAACGCCGATGTCGATCATGACCGGGACCGGCAAGGGCGCCCAGCACGGCATCCTCATTCGCAACGCCGAGGCGCTGGAGACGCTTGAGAAGATCGACACGCTGGTGGTCGACAAGACGGGCACTCTCCCCATGGGCAAGCCCGATCTCGTAGCCGTCACTCCCCGAGTGGGCCTCGACGAGGCCGAGTTCCTTTCCGCCGTTGCCGCAGTCGAAGCGGGGAGCGAGCATCCGCTCGCCCACGCAATAGTTGAAGGCGCCAAGGCGCGAGACGTGGCGTTCGAGGCAGCGTCGGAACTGTTGTCGACTACCGGCGAGGGTGTCGAGGCGCGCGTGGGACCGCAGAAAGTCGCCATTGGCAACGAGAAACTGATGCGGCGACTCGGTATCGATGATGCGGAATGGCTCGCGTCCGCAGAAGCCGGACGCTCCCAAGGCCAGACCGTGATGTTCGTGGCCGCCGATGGCGCACCGGCAGGGCTGATCGCGGTCGCCGATCCGATCAAGCCGACAAGCGCTGCGGCCATTCGGGCTCTGCACGAGCGCGGGATCGAAGTGGTCATGCTAACCGGCGATAGCCGCGCCACCGCCGAAGCCGTGGCCCGCCAGCTCGGCATCGACGAGGTCGAGGCAAACGTCTCGCCCGAGGATAAGCATCGCAAAGTCGAGGCGCTCAAGGCCTCCGGTAAGCGCGTTGCAATGGCGGGGGACGGCATTAACGATGCGCCAGCGCTGGCGGCTGCGGATGTCGGCATTGCAATGGGAACCGGCACCGACGTGGCGATCGAAAGCGCGGGTGTCACGCTGGTCCGCGGCGACCTGACCGGTGTGCTCCAAGCTATCGTGCTGTCGCGCGCCACCATGCGCAATATTCGCCAAAACCTCGTGTTCGCGTTCGGCTATAATGCGCTGGGCATCCCGGTGGCGGCGGGCGTGCTGTTTCCCGCCTTTGGCCTTCTTCTCAATCCGATGATCGCTGCCGCGGCCATGAGCCTCTCGTCGGTGTCGGTCATCGCCAATGCCCTGCGTCTTCGTGGGCTCAAACTTCCAACCTTGAGCGAAGGTCGGGCATGATCGCGGCAACGGCAATCGGGATTTCACTCTTTATTGCGTCACTGATCTTGCACTTGGCCATGCTGAGACTTGCGAAGAAGCTTTCACCGCCGGGGCTTGCGCCGACCGGTCTGAGACTAACGGGCGGCTCTTTGCTCGTTCTCATCAGCTACATGATGGTAGCCGTTGTTTTCGCGGCCGGTTTTGCATGGGCCGCCTCGCTCGGTCTTGGCGGGTTCGCCAAGGAACCGGCCATGTCGGCTATGGATTACTATTACTTCGCCCTGATCACCGTGACGACAGTGGGCTTGGGCGACATCTATCCAACCGATCACCTCAGGGTGATTGCGGGCATCGCGTCGCTGACAGGTTTCATCCTGATCAGCTGCACAGCCCAGTACGTATACAAGACGATGAGCCAACAGGAGGATTGAATG
>NZOF01000024.1 GCA_002695185.1 Erythrobacter sp. | reverse complement strand
CTTCCGGCTTGTGCTTCTTGCTCGGCATTCATCGTCCCTTTCGTGGTCCAAACTATCATAGTCTCTGGGCCACTCAGCGGGGGGCAGATCAGGGCTCCCCGCCTCGACTTCCCTGAGCCAGCGCACGCCCATCCCCACGAGCGCGGCCAACTCCTTTTGCGTCATGCGCTGGAATTTGCGCCGTTCCTCAATACGGCGCCCCGAGATCACTTTCACCTCGGCAAGAATGAAGACACCGTCATACGGCGCCTCGCTTTGAGATGGCATCGTCAGGATCTCCCTGATCGTTTCCCAAAGCTCTCATGCACATTTCCGACAAGCTGTTGTTTGTGTGGATTACGCCGCAGGTCAAACATTATCGATCCCAATTTGGGCGTAATGCTGAAGTCCAGGCATCGACATGATCAATGATTTGCCTTGATTGGGCTCAGCTGTCAGCGATCAACCTCGTCATTCGATCGAATGCAGCCATGATTGCCTTGTCCTCGCTCGCGGCCATGATGGCGATGCCGGCCATGAACATCACCGCCTGAGGCGGACGTGCGCTCACCATATCCGTCTGCTCGACAAGCTGGCCGATCTCGGCCTCGATGGCACTGAGCTGATCGGATGCGCCGACAAAATGTTCCTTGTCGGTTCGCGACCGCTGCCCGGCCGCCAGGGTGACCTCCGCTGCGATTTCAGCAATATCGGAGCCTTCGGTCAGGAGCATGGCGACAAAGAGCGTGGCGCCATAGGGAATGAGGCTGCCGGTCAATCTCGCCAGGCGATGATGACAGCCAAGGAAGCGCTCGGTCCCCTCGCCTGACAGGCGCAGGCGATATGTCCTCGATCGGCGCGCAGCCATTTTCTTCTCCTCGAACTGATTCGGGCGAAATCCGCCAAAGAGCATGACCGGCAAAGCCAGATTTAAAGCTGCCCTTTTAGGAAAAGCGGCATTTAAATGCCGATTTCGGCACTGAAGTGCCGAAATCGGCACCTCAGTGCCCCACCCATTGCCGCGATTGCGCATCTCGGCGCACCACTTCCTCACCGGTCGGGAAGCCTGCCCAAGAGCTTCCTTGAGACCATGTCTGCAGCACTGTCCCCTCACGGGACCGCCATGCTGAGGAGGATCATAGGATGCGTTCCCATTTGCAGGTCGCTTTCGTTGGATTGCTCGCTGCGGCGACATCGGCGCCGATGTCGGCGTCTGCGGGCGCGCTCGGCGCGCAAACCGCCCCGCCGCCCGTCGGCAGAAGCGACCACTTGACCATCACTGGAGACGGAAGCCAGTTTCAGATCGTGGAGCGACCTGCCCGGATGGCAGCGGACGTCACCGCGACGCCGGCGCTCCACCTGGGAAGCACCGTCCATCTCGACGCCGTAATTTTCCGATCCAGACCTCAGGCCACAGGAGCGGTCGAATGAAGTCCGCACAAATGTCTCGGCTTATGATCGGCGCCGCGCTCTGCTGCGCGATCGCAGATGCAGCCTTCGCCGGCGTTGCTGATGACAGGGATAGCGCGCTTTCCGCGCTCGCTGCCCAGGCAGAAAAGCAGCTCCACCAGAGCTTTGCCAATCTCCAGTTCGAGGATTTTGCAGCGGCCCCGGTGCAGGGGCCTCTCTATCAGGCGAGCGCTGGCGGACGCATTCTCTATTATGCGCCCGAAAGCGACCATCTCCTGTTCGCCACCATCTACGACAGGAATGGCGTCAACCTGACCGCGCTTGCCCAGGACGCAGCCGCCCGCAAGAAGTTGAAGTCGCTCGATCCTGGCCAGGCCCTCACGATCGGTCCGCCCGGAGCACCGACCGTCATCGAGTTCACCGATCCCGACTGCCCCTATTGCCGCGCGCTCGACCGTTTCTGGGCGGCGAAGGCCGCGGAAGGGAAACCGGTCCGCCGGCAGATCTATTTCGTGAGCGGCATTCATCCCGATGCTGCGTCGAAGGCGGAGCATATCCTCTGTGCCAAAGATCCGGCGGCCGCTTTCGCTTCGGCCTATGCCGGGGAAACGAAGAAGCCGCTCATCCAATGCAAGGAGGGCGCGGAGCGCGTCGCGGCAAACGCGGCGACGGTCAAAGCCATGGGCATCTCCGGCACGCCAACGCTCATCCTTGATGGCAAGCTCATATCGGGCTTCCAGCAGGCCGAGATCGAGGCCTGGCTCGCGACAAAAAGGCCCGCAAAGCCTCCTACCTAAAATCATTCTGGCGGACCGCCCGAGGCTTCACTTGCGGCAGACGCAAGGGCCTTCTCCCGCGGTCATGAAATGCCGGCGGCAGCGCTCCTTCACGGGAGCCGTCCAGCCTTGCCGCTGGCCGACAACGAACACGCAGATCGCTGCCGGCAGGCATGTTCTGGAGACGGCTTCCACTTGCCCGGAGACCTACTATGCTCAAACATTTCCCCGCTCTGCCGCGGCTGCGCCCCGGCTCTTTTCGCTCTGCCGATGCCCTTGGGACCTTCCTCCTCGCCTTCACCCTGGCATCGGCGGCCCATGCCTTCCAGGCGCCTGCCGCCGGCGATCTAGGCTACGATATCTACGACATCGTCGTGAACCAGGGCGTCAAGGGCCCGCTCGGCTTTGTGGGCGGGGTCGCAGCCTTCCTGTTCGGAGTGTCGCGCCTCTTCTCGAATATCATGATCGGCATTCCCACGATCGTGGCGGCGGTCTGCCTCATCCGTGCGGACTCCATCCTCCAGACTTTCGGCCTCATCGTCTGAGGTTCGAAACCGAGACCGGCGCGGGCTTCGCCATGGCCCGCGTCGGCCCCGGGCGCGGTGGTCGCTCCCGGGCAGATCACGTCTGATCACGTGATGAAGCAAGGGAGAAGGACGTGGACGAGCGACTTCCGCAATTCCTGCACAAGCCGGTCCAGATCCTCTGGTTCGACGCCCAGGAGTTCATTGTCGTGGTATCGACCATCTTCGTCGCCGTCATTGTCGGCGGCCTGGTTGGCTGGTCTCTCATCGGCGTTCTTCTCCTCTTCATTCCCTGGAAGCGGACCAAGCCCCGCGGCTTCATCCCGCATCTGGCCTGGCGCTGGGGTCTGTTGCCGCTGCCCCATTATCCCGGGCCTACCCAGACCCGCTTTTTCGAGTGAGGTTTCCCATGTTCCGCAGATCATCTGAGGCGACGAGCGATCCGCTGCTCGGCAAACCGGCGAGTTTTGGCATCCACCGCTATCTTCAGGGTTCCTCGAACCTCTTTGAGGAAAACCGGCTGCTCAAATTCTCGATTGCAGGCCTTTTCGGCATCACGGCGGTGCTGGGCATCGCCCTCTACACCAGCGCCAGCAATCAGCGCACGGTGGTTGTGCCCTTCGGCGCCGGCGGCGATCTCTATGTGACCGGCGGCAAGCCCTCTGCCGCTTATCTGCGCACCATGACGCGGAACATCGTAGCCCTGTCGGGCACCTATTCCGCCTATTCGGCGGACCGCCAGTTCCAGGAGCTTTTAAGCATCGTCCACCCCACGGCCTATAACGGCCTGCGTGACAGCCTGAACGCCATCCTGGACGAACTCGCCAATAATCCCACCCTCTCGATCGCAACCTATATCCGGCCCGATCAGCCCGTCACCTGGACCGATCGCCAGATCCTCGTGCCGGTCGAGAAGGTGCGCGTGATCGGCGGGGTCATCCGGAAATTCCGGGGCAACCTGCGCATCCGCTACACGATCGATGCCGGCCGCTTCTGGCTCCTTTCCCTTGCCGAGGAGAATTTCGATGCCGAAATCCGGTAAGCGCGTCCGCACGATCCTGGGGCTGCTGGCCGCGACGCTGAGTGCGCCCGCCCTCGCCCAGTCGATTTCCGCGCTCCCCGACCAGATGAGCATGATCCGGCTCTCCAACCGGGACGTCAATCATCTGGTATGCGAGGGCGGCGAGATCGAGGATGTCAAATTCTCGGCCGAAAAAGGCCTGGCCGTCGAAAAGGGCGGCGCGGACGCCTGGATCAAATTCCTCGTGAAGGAGAGCGACGATAACGGCCAGATCACGCGCAGCTATGTGACCAGCCCATCGGAATTCTTCGTCACCTGCAACGGCGCCATCTATCCGCTTTACGCCGAGCCCTCAGACATCCCTGCCCAGACGATCACGCTCATGCCGGGCGCCAGACAGCGCGCGCAGGCCAATGAAGAGCTGCTCGCGCCGCTGGTCGAGGAGGAGCGCGCCGTCTCGGTCACTCTCTCGCTCTTTCAGGACCGTGTGCCGGCGAGCTTTTCGGAAGTCGCCGCCAATGGCCGGCCAATCACCCTCGCCGCGGCCCCCGCGCTGCGGATCACCGAACGCCGGCGCGTCGTCATAGAAGGCGCTGGCCTTAATGCATCTGAATATTGGGTCGAAGCCAGCGTCCCTGGCGATGTCGACGAACGGCTCTTCCTTGACGGGGCGCTCGGCGCCCGCATCTTCAGCGTCACACTCGACCGCCTCAGCCTGAAGGCTGGCGAGACCGCCCGCCTCATCATCCTGCGCCGCGGAGACGCACTGTGACCGGGCCCGGGCATGAGGATGGCATGCGCCAATATGGGGATCGGGATGGTGGCCGCAGCGGCGAGCCTTCGCCCGCCGCGCGCCAGGGCTCTCAGTCGCGCCGCGCCTCGCGAGAGCCTGTCGACGCTGATCAGGACCGGCAATCCGAGCGCCTGTCCCCAAACGTCCCCTCACGTGCGCCCGCGCTACTCGACCTTAAAACGCGCTGGGCAATGCTGAGCGCCAAGCAGCAGCTGCGTACGCGCCAGGCCGGCATTGCCCTTGTGATCGGCATGTTCGGCTATGGTCTTTATACCGCATCCAGCGGTTCCAAGGAGGAGACGCAATCCGCGCCCGCCGCCTCCCGCCTCGACATGGGAGCGGGCCTGCGCGGCGACAGCCTGGAAACGAAGGTCCGAGGCGATCTCAAGAAGATCCTCGATGGGCAAGCCCTGCTGGGTGACCGGGTCACGGCGATCGAGGAAGGGAAGGTGCTGCCCGGTTCAGGCGCGCCGACAAGCGCCGAAGGCGATCTTCCCAGTGCACTGCCCGGCGACATCCCCGCCTTCCCCCCTAGCCCGACGCCCGCCGAACTGGAAAGTGCCGATGGGAGCCTGCCTGCACCACCCATGCCCTCTGCGCCTGCCGCCCCGCCCGCGCCGCCGGTCGAAAGGCAGGTCGGATCGATCGGCGCCGCCACGATCGCGATCGCCGCGGATGCGAGCGGCGGATCTCCAAATGGCTCTAAAAAAAAGACCCGGACGATCTATTTGCCACCTGGTTTTATGAAGGCGCGGCTCCTGACCGGGATCGACGCGCTGGCGAGCCGCGACGCGACCAGCAATCCCGAGCCGCTCATCGCCCGCGTCCAGGCGCCGGCCGTCCTCCCCAATGACGTTAAAGCCAATCTCGCCGGCTGCTTCGTCATCGGCAATGCGACAGGCAGCCTCGCCAAGGAGCGGGTCGAGGTTCAGCTAGTTTCGCTCTCCTGCGTCGATTTCGATGAGCGGTCCGTGGTCGACCAGCCAATCAAGGGCTTCTTCGTCGATACCGACGGCAAGAAAGGTCTGTCAGGCAAGGTCGTCACAAGGGCCGGAGCCGCGCTCGCTCGCAGCTTCATCGCCGGCACCATAAGCGGCGTGAGCCAGAGCGTCGAAAACACGTTCGGCGACACCTCGACCTCGGCGCTCGGCACCATCCGAACCCTTGATGCGGGCGATGCCGCCAAGTCGGGCATCGCGGGCGGCCTCTCCAAATCCTCCGACAAGCTCACCGATTTCTATCTCGATCTCGCCCGTCAGGCCGGTCCCATCGTCGAGGTCGGCGCCGCCAAGGATGTGGTGGTGGTGATCCAGGAGGGCGTCGCTCTCGAGATCAAGCCGACCGCCGGCGCCAAATTCTGATGGTCCCCCACCAATCAACAGGAGTTTGCATGATGCCCTCTCCCGGTTCCACGAGCCCCGTCAGCGCAAAAGGCACGGCAGCCCTCCTCCTCCTTGGCCTGCTACCAGCCTGCACCGCCATCGGCTCGGCCATGTCGCCCTATTCTGAAAAGTTCAGCTGCAAGAATAGTGACCATGGCCAATGCATTCACCCTGACCGCGCCTATGCCGATGCGGTTGCTGGGCGGACGTCGAGATCCGATCCCAAGGTCACAAACAGCACCAGGGCCGCCGCCACCGGGCCAAGGGGGGCGAAAGTAGCAGCGGCAGCGCCCTATCTCGGCTATCGCGACAGCGTCTACCAGGAGCTGAAAGGTCTCGTCGACGCGCCCGTTACGCCGATGTTGCGCCCGGGACGGACGATCCGCACGCTCATCCTTCCCTATGCCGACCGTGAACGGCGCGACCGGCTCTATATGCCGCGCTATGTCTATTCGATCCTCGACAAGCCCCACTGGGTAGTGGGCGACTATCTTGTCACGCCCGCGCAATCCACGACGCGCGTCCCTGTCCTTGAGCAGAGCCGGCAGAAGCCTGCGCTTGTCCCCGATAGCGACATTCCCGCTCCGCCCGCGGGAGAAGATCAATGAAGACTCCCGGCACACGCCATGGCGGCGGCATGACGCTGGCGCGCCTTCGCCAGAGCGTCTCGCGCGACGCCTATTCCGATTTCCTGCCGATGGCCGCTTGGGTTGAGGAGGAAGAGGCGTTTCTCTGCATCGATGATGGCTGGGGTCAGGCCTGGGAACTGGTGCCGAGCGCCTATCTCTTCGCCCATGTCCATCAGGCCCTGCTGGGGCTTTTCAATATCCACTTCGCCGCCGGAACGGTGGTCCAGCTTCACTGCTTTGCCGATCCGCTAATCGATCAGGCGCTCGACGCCTATCTTGACTTGAAATCCCGTCCAGATCCCCTGATCCAGGCATCGGCGCGGCGGACCAGCGACTATCTGCGCGAAGGGACGCAGGGACTTGCCGCCCTCCACGGCATCCCGATCCGCAATTTCAGGGTTCTTCTCTCAATCAAGACGAGGCAGCCCTTGGGCGCCGACCTGCGCCGGCAGATTGAGGAACAGCTTTCCAAGCTTGGGATCATGCGCCTGGCGCCCGAGGCATTGGTCAGCTTCTACCGGCGGGTCTTCAATGGCTTTTTCGCGCCCGCGCCCGGCGTCTTTGCCCGCGGCGAGCCTGAACGCCCCGCGCGCCCGGTCCGCAAGCAGATCATCGATGCCGGCCCGGACCTCCTCTTCGAAGGCCCAGAACTTTTCCTCGGCAATCAGGTCGCCCGTTGCCTCACCCCCAAATCCCCTCCGCGCCGCGTGACCGCCGAGCGCTGCAACCGGCTCCTGGGCGGAATGCGCGGCGCTGCCGAAGACAGCGACCAGATTGGCGGGCCGTTCCTCTACACGCTCAATATCCTCTTCGATCATTCGGCTTTCGAGATCCACAAGCGTGCCCAGATCCTCTCGGCGCAAAAGGCCGCCGGCAGCTTTGCCGTCGAGGTCGGCAAGCAGATCGAGGAGATCGGCTGGGTGCTCGATGAAGCGGGAAACAGCCGCTTTGTCTCGGTCGTCCCGATCGTCTGGGTCTTCGGCCGAGACAGCGCCCATGCCCGCGAAATGGCGGCACGCGCCAAGCGCCTCTGGGAAAGCGAGCCCCTGCCCTGGATGATGCAGGAGGAGAGCTATCTCAATCCCATCCTCCTGCCGATGAGCCTCCCCTTCGGTTTCTATCCCGACCGGCGCACCACCCGGATGCTCGAGCGCGACCTCCCGATGCCGGCCAAGGCCGCAGCGCTGCTTGCGCCTGTTCAGACCGACTTTCGCGGCGGCGGCCGCCCGGCCCTCCTTTACGCAGGTCGCAAGGGGCAGCTCATCACGCTCGATCTCTTCGACCCGCGCATCAACAATTATAATTTCATCGTTTCGGCAGAGAGCGGCGCAGGCAAAAGCTTCCTCCTCAACAATCTTTGCCAGCAATATTATGCGCAAGGCGCGCTCATCCGCATCATCGATATCGGCGGCAGCTACAGGAAGCTCTGCACGCTCTGCTCGGGCCGCTATATCGACATTGGCGAGGAAGCCCTCGTCCTCAATCCTTTCGACATGGGCTTTGCCCTCGATGGCGACGACCGTCAGTCGGCGATCAGCATGGCGGTCGCGATCGTCGCGGAGATGGCGAACGCCGCGACCCGCAAGGGCGTCACGACGTCGGAGTGGAACCTTCTTAAATCCGCGGTCCAATGGACCGTCGACACCGGTCGGGCCGAAGCGGGGATCGATGCGGTGCGCGAATGGCTTGGCGCCTACCCGGCCGACGCGGTGAGCGACCTCGACCGGGTCGATCATCTGGTGCCGGTGGCGCGCGAACTCGCCTTCAACCTGCGCGATTTCGGCAGTGCTGGCGCCTACGGCCATTATTTCAACGGCCCTTCGACCTTTGACATCTCCGCCGACGAGTTCGTGGTGCTGGAGCTGGAACGGTTGAAAGCCATGCCCGACCTCTTCAACGTCATCGTCATGGTGGTGGTGAACGCGGTCAGCCAGGAGCTCTATCTCTCCGCCCGCGACAAGCCCCGCTTCGTCCTGTGCGATGAGGCTGCCCAGTTCATGACCCGGACCGACGGGCAGGACCTCTCCCGCCTCGCCGAGGTCTTTGGCCAAGGCTACCGGCGCGCACGCAAATATCAGGGGAGCTTCGGGGTCGTCCTCCAGTCGATGAATGACCTACTGCTGTTCGGCGGCACGGGCCAGGTCATTCTTGAAAATGCCGCGACGCGCTTCCTGCTTCAGGGATCGACCTATGAACGGGCGATAGAAAACAAGATCCTCGATTATTCGGGCTTCGTCCTCGATCTCCTGAAATCGGTCCGAAACAACAAACCCCATTATAGCGAGGTCTTCATAGACTCGCCCCTTGGCCTCGGCATCGCACGCCTCGTCGTTGATCCCTTCTCCTACTGGATCAACACCAGCGCCCCCCAGGAGGTCGCCGCTTTCGAGGCGCGGATCAGGGCGGGTCGATCGCCGCTGGAGGCGGTCTGCGATCTCGCCGGCGTCGATGCAGGCGAGATCCTGGGCAGATCACCACCAACAGCTATGCGCGGGGAGGAGCTGTGATGGGCCATCCCCGCGCACCCGGCAATCAGCCGAAGTTCGACTTTGAACCCGATCCCGCGCTGGAAGCCTTCATCAAGGCCCGGGCAGAACGGATCGCCCGTGACCAGGCCTTTGTCTGGCGCTTCCGTCTCGTCACGATCGAGACCTTGATGATGGGCGCGCTCGTGCTTGCCGCGGGACTTGCGCTTGGCCAGCCGGCGTTTCTCGTCCTGCGCGCCTCCGTCATGGTCGGCGCCGGCTGCTTTGCAAGCGGCATCCTCCTCATCAGCCTCACCGGCGCTGCAGACCGGGCGGTCGCCCACCTCAAAAGCTGGAGGCGCGGGAAATGAGGGGGCTTCTCTCCGCCTCGCCAGCCCCCGGCCCCATCCGTCTGCTTGTGGGAACGCAATTGATGCTGCTCATCCAGACCATATTGGTGTTCGAAGCCTCGGAGAACCTGCCCGGCGGGCTCAAGGCCCTGCTTGTGATGAGCGGTATCCTTGGTCTCTCGGCGCTTATTTTCGCGGTGCGGGGCCCACGCGAGACTGAAGAAAATCCTTGGTGGAAAGCCCGTCATGGACGCTGACCCGCGCTATGCCCACCGCGCACGCCACGCGCTCATCGGCGCGCTGATGCTCGGCCTGTCGGTCGGAACTGCAAAGGCTGCAAGCTCGACGATCGGACGCGCCTGGCCGATCGCGGAACCGGACGCTATGGCCGAAATCGAGGCCCGCGTGGCCAAGGCTCCCGACATGGCGAGCCAATTGGGTCCACGCTCATCCTGGAGCGCAATGCACGCAGCATCGCTCGCGCCGGCCAAGGCGGATCGGGTCCGAACGCTTATCCCCTTCTACACGGTGGAGGAGGATATCCGCCTCCCTGATGGGCGGACGCTCTACCCCAAAGGCTTCACCTTCAATCCGCTCGACTATGTGTCGCTCCCCCAACGCCTCATCATCGTCCATCCACGCGATCTTGGCTGGGCACTGGGCAAAGCACGCTTCACCGACTTCATCCTTCTGACCGCGGGCGACGCGATCGAACTGTCAGAGAAGACCGGACGACCGCTCTTCATCCTGGAGGAACGGGTCAAGGCGCGCCTGGGCCTCACCGTCGCGCCTGTGATCGTCGCCCAGGAGGGGAAGAAGCTCGTTCTCACCGAATATGCGCCTTCGCAAGCAGGCGCAGCGTCGTCAGCGAACGGGAGCGCGCGGCCATGAAGTGGCGGTTTCTGCTCCGAGCGGCCGCCCTTGCCCTGTCGCTAGGGATAGCGGGCGCAGCGGCGCCGGCCAGGGCATCCAAATGCGAGGCCGGGACCATCTTCAATCCCATAACCAAGGTCCGCTGGACGTGCATCTTCCCGATCACCATCGGGGGCGTCCGGGTCGGCACGTTCGACAAGCTCGACAAGGAACTGGACGCGCAATCGGCGTCCAAGCCCTTATGCGCCTGCCGAAAGGGCGCTACCTTCTGGTTCGGCGTGAAAGTCAGCTTCTGGTCGCCCAACCGGATGATCGATGTGGTGACCGAACCGGGCTGTATGATGGCGCTTGGCGCCGATCTCCTGCCCACTGGAGGCAAGCTTCAGGGCAGCCAGAGCTCGATTGCCGACGGCACGAACAGCCAGAAGATGTTCGCGCAGATGCATTATTACATCGCGCCAGTCTGGGCGATGCTCGACATGTTCACCGATCTCCCCTGTGTCGAGGATGACGGCTTCGACGTCGCGATGATGACCGAGCTGCTTCCCACCTGGCAGTCGGGCACGCTGGGCGCCATCATCCAGCCCGAAGCCATTCTCTTCGGCAATCCCGCCGCTGGCCTTGCCTGCATGGCCGATAGCGCGGCCGCCGCTGCGGGCAAGGTTCTCGACCCGCTCTTCTGGTGCATGGGAAGCTGGGGCGCGACCTATCCGGTCGCGGGCGACATCCATTTTGGCGACAGCGTCGAAGCCTGGGCGGGCCTTGCCGCACGCGGCACCTTCATGATGGGCCGGCTCGGCGCGCTCACCATATCCTCAGCCGACGGCTGCTCGTTCAAGGCTCAGCCGATCTGGACCAAGAGCCGCTACAAGCTCCAGATCGTGGAGCCCGTCAAGGGCGGTAAATGCGTCAACATCGGACGCCCCGGCGCACTCTGGTCGAGCGGCAAACATGCGCCCGGCAAGGACAATGCCCAGTTCATGCTTTTCGAAAAAGCGATCTGCTGCGCGGGGATCTCTACCCCATGACCAGGTCCCTCTCCCCATGCCCCACAGCGCTCCGGCTTCGTACTTGGTCTGCCCGCCAGGATCATGATGGTCTGACCGGACGCTGCGCGGCCGGAGCGGCGCCGGTGCGCCCCGGCGTCGCTCCAACCCGAAACTCCCATGATCGACTTCTCCAGATTTCAGGTTCTCCCGAAGCGCAGCCTGTTTGCCAGGCAGTGCTGAAGGGGAAGGTCAGCACGGTCGGAAGGTACCCCCGGTCGGGATGGGTCCCCCCCTCTCCACACCTCATCCCGATCTCGGCCGTGCTGACCATATTGAACAGGTGGAGCGCATTCCTGTGCCTTTATCCGGCTCGGAAATGCGATGACCGGGCGCCTCAGATCGGGGACACCGGGACCATGAAAGGATGTATCCGCCTTTCTCTTTACACGCTCACGCTAAGCACCTGGCTCTCCGCTCCGGCGCTCGCGCAGGACATGGAAGTGCGCGCGCGAACAGCAGCCGCGGCCTCGCGCGCCAAATCGAGCGAAAGCGATGCCATTTCCCAAAATTATCTGACGCCTGGACTTTCGAACCAGCCGATCAGCACCGTCGATGGCAGCCAGCGCTTCGCAACCAGCCTCGCCTGCCAGCAAAGCGCAACGATGCTGGAACTGCTGGCCCAGCCCGGCCCCAGCGGCGATATCACCCATCTCTCCATCACCCGCGATAAGGATCTCGATGGCAGCTTTGACAGCAGCCTCACCGTTCCTGTAGCCGTCTCGGGCATTTGCGCGAACGGCGTCATCTCTTGCGAAGCCGGGACGTGGGACCAGTGCCGATCCTTTAAATGGGATGTGGGCGCATCGGGCGATCTCAAACTTTCTGAAGTCGATTTACCCAATCTATCGGGCTGCTACTGCGTCAACGCCAGTTGCGGGTCCAACCTTGTGTCCGGCAATCTCGCATCCGTCCTCAAGGATCTGGGCGGAGGCGTCATAGGCGCGCTCACCACGGCCGATCCAAGGATTGGCGTCGCGCAAGCGAGCGTCGATGGACCGGTCATTCGCTATGTCGGAGCGCAGACCACGGCCTGCACCAACGCTCCCAGTGTAACCGCGACCAGCTACCGCACCAATCCGACCGCGATCAGCAGCGATGCCTATTCCGCCTCGCAGGCCAGTTCAGTCTTTACGGCTCTTGCCGCGTCGCCCACGGCAAGCGGCAAGGCCGAGGTGACGAGCAGTTGCACGATCGAGCGAGAGATCGACGTCAAAAGCTGGGATTATGACGATATCCACGCCGTCAGCGGTTCGATCGCTTCGGTCACGAGCTGCGGCGCCAATTGTCGTCGCTATCAGATCCGGGGCGCGGGGACCTGTGGCAGCACGCCGCCCATCTACACCGCGACCTTCGATCCCATCGCGCCGGACCGGATCGTCTCTGCACGCATCGTCGAGATGGGCGCGGACGACTGGGTCCAGGCCCGGGTGAATGGCGCAATCGTCGGCTATGCCGGGAAGCGGCAATGGCTGGGGACGGGGCTTCCGACCGGCGATTGCCGCATCAGCGATGACCCCTGGTACAATCGGAACCCCATCGACATCACCGCCCAATTGAAGGCCGGCACCACTATCGTGGGCGCCCGCGTGCGCGGCGGCGGCGGCGGGAACTGGGGCTATGTCACGGTCGAAGTCGTCGTCGACACCGCCTGCGAGGTCAGCGAACGGCTCGTCGATCTTTGCGCGGGCTATGCAGGCAACAGTGCCTGCCGCCTCCTGAGCGAAGATGTCGATGGCGTTGAGACCGTGCGCAACGGCATCAGTACCGGCCTCAAGCCTCTGGCGCAGACCCGCCTCTTCGGTTCGGGCAACTGCACCTATCAATATTCGCGAGACTTCTTCCTGCGGAGCCGCCGCTACAGCTGCATCACCGACAGCGCCACGATAAACGAGCCCGATCTCTCGCGCGCCGCCTATATCATCGACCATTCGACCGAGACGATACTGGCTGATCGCATTCAGTCGGGCGACGGCAGCATGAGCGAGACGGCAAGATCCTTCTCCCTGCCCGATCGCCCTGCCGTCGCCTCCTGCGAGGCGATCTGCAAGACCCGCGCGCCCAAGGCGAACAGCGGTGTGGCACCCGCAGGCGCTGTTGCCGAAAAGCAGAATGATCCGACCGGCTGGGACAGCTTCTACCATGTCTGCTCGGCGGATTCCGTCTGCCCCTTGAGCGAGGGCGAGGAAGTGGTCACGCCATGCGGCTGTATCGACGACTTCCCCGAGGCGGTCGTCATGATGCAGACAGTCCGCCTCGCTGGCTCCGACCTTGCCTGCACGGCCGCCTCCCAATGAGCCGGCAGGCCCTCTTTCTGCTCAGCCTCGCATGCCTCACGTTCGCGCCTGCCGACATCGCGCGCGCCGCGCAGATTTGCGCCGTTGACCTTAACGGCAATGGCGACGCGGCGGATGAAGGCGAGATGGCAAGCTGCGTCATCATGGCCGGCGGCGCTGTTCAATGCCCGATAGAGCAGCGCGCCTGCGTCATGGATGCCGGTGGCCAATATGCCTGCCCCCTCGGGCCCGACTATCCGTGCATCACGCCAGCAACCGGCGGCGCGCCGACCTGTTCGCCGGGCATCTGTGTCAATACCGCAGCAACTCCAATCGAGGAAGAAACGCCCCCCGATGATCCGGGGCCCGCCAATGACGGACCGGTCGATGCAGACGGCAACTGCCTCGGCACCGTAGAGATATTCGGCGGCCGGGCGCTGCGCTGCCGCCCGCCCGGCGCCAGCGTCACCTTTCAGAATTGCTGCAAGGACAAAGGCGAGATCGTCAAAGACGGGATGGGCGGTTCGCTCTCCTCGATCACCACCAAGATCGCGATCGCCAAGGGCGTCTTTACCGGCATGAAAGCCGCCTATACCGCCTTCAAGGCTGGCGCGACCGCCGCTGAGGCGGGGAGCGCGGGGGCAAACGCCATCATCATCGGCCTCGATCCGACCTCGATCGCGATCAGCCTCGCCATCAACTTCATGATGGAGGTGCTGCTCCAGGGTTGCGATCAACAGGATATGGAGACGGGCATGCTCAGGGGCTCGGGCATGTGCCACGAGGTCGGCACCTATTGCTCGTCCAGCATCCTTGGGGTCTGCATCCAGAAAGCCAGAGGCCATTGCTGCTTTAACACAAAGCTCGGACGCATCATCCAGGAGCAGGGGCGATCGCAGCTCGCGGCCTTCAACGAGATTGGTTGGGGAACGGCGAAGAACCCCTATTGCCGGGGCTTTTCAGCAGAGGAGTTCCAGGCGCTCGACTTCAGCCGGATGGACCTCTCGGAATATTATGCGGACATCGAGGCCCGCGCCCAGTCCGACATCGAGATCGACATGGAGGATAAGGTCAATGCCTATCTCAGCGTCATCAATCCCTGACCGGCTTTTCACGCTCACCGGCGCGCTGCTGCTGATCGGTCAGCCAGCGGTTGCACTGGCACAGGACGCAGCGCTTGAGCGACTTTCAGGCGCCATGGCTAAGCGCGGTCCAAATGAGGCAGCAGGACCAACCGCCCTTCCCGAACCGACGCCTGCGATGAAGAAGCGGGCGTTCGACGCCATGCGCAAGCGGATCAAAGCGCCCGCGGTCGAGGAAAGGGCAAGAGCGGCAGAGGCCATGGCGAACGAAGCGCTCGGTGAGGAGCAACCGGCCATGGGCGCACGTATCTACCAGGCGCTGGGCCTTGCCCCACCCGAAACTGAAGCCAGGACAGCGTCACTCCCGAGCGTTCGGTCCGGCAAAAGCTTCGTCCCCTTGCTTTTCGCGTCCTCCTCCATGCCGGTCGAGACCTTGCGCACCTATGCGATGCAGCTCGAACGGGTGGGCGGCGTGATCGCTTTTCGCGGCATGCCCGGCGGCATGGCAAAGGTAGGTCCGATGGCGGAGTTGACCGCGAAAATGCTGCGGATCGACCCAGGCTGTGAGGGGCCAGCCTGCGCAATGCGCAATGTCCAAATCGTCGTCGATCCAATCCTGTTCCGTCAACATGGCATCGCACAGGTGCCCGCATTCGCCATGGTCCCGGGCGACCCGACAGAGCCCTATTGCGAGCGGGAGGATGAAGCAGGCCCACGGGCCTCCCATCTCGTCTATGGCGACGCGGCGCTCTTAGGCCTCATCGAGGAATATGCACGCCTTGGCGGAAAGGAGGAAGTCAGCGATGCTACGGCTCGTCTTTCTCGGCGCTAGGAGCCTCTGGCCTCGTCTCAGGTCCCTGCCGCATGAGGCGGCCGTGGCGCTGGGAGGAGCGACCAGCGAGCATCCCGCCAATCCGCGCCGCTTGGGTGTAGCCCTGGCCATTGTGGTCCCGGTCACCTGCCTCACCTGGATGGCCATTCCGGCCGTCACCATCGTCATGAGCCCATCAATCGACGCCTGGGCGCTCCGCAAGGCAGCAGGCCCGATCCGCAAGGGCGATCTTGTGATGTTCGATCTGTCCCACCCGATCGCGGGGCCACGGCCCGTCAGCGTCACCAAGCGCGCGCTATGTCTCCCCGGCGAACGTCTGCGCGAAGTGGAGCGACGCTCGGTTCATGACGGCGCAGTGACGGCAAGCCTCTATTATTGCGGTCCCCATTATCTGGGCGCCAGCCGTCCCTTCGGCCGAAAAGGGCAGCGTCTCGATCATCTGCGCTGGGGCGACCATCCATTACCATCAGGTTATATCTATGTCGGCTCTGATCACCCCGAAGGGTTCGACAGCCGCTATTTTGGGCCCGTACGGATCGAGCGGCTGACCCGGATGGAGCGTGTGCTGTGAGACGGACCCTCACGGCATTTGCGCCGCTGGCAGGCCTCCTCATCGCCATCCCGGCGCCAGCGCAGACCAACCCGGAGAAACGCGGCTTCTGGTGGTATGAGTTGCCCACGCCCATCGCAGAGGCGGAGGAAGAGGCCCCCAAGGCGCCCCTCATCCCGCCCATGGCCGAACTTGCGCGATGGAGCCCACCGCGAATCGCCAAGCTCATCACCGAACAACGGGACTATGCGGCAACCGTGCTGACCGTGGATGCCGTCGCGGACTTCTGGCGCCTTCAGGACTTCGCCCGCCGCAAGGCGCGCGCCTTTGCCGGGGTGACGCAGCTTGCACTCCTCACCCATCCCGAGCTCAGTGCGCGCAGCGCCTATCCGGTCGTGGGCGACGCGCGGGACGCGCAGGGCGCCGAGAAGGACGCAGCGCGGCGCTCCTATCTCCGCTCGAAAGGCAATGAATTTGCTCTTGTCATGTTCTCGCGCGCGAGCTGCGGCTATTGCCGGGTTCAATGGCCACTCATCCAGCGCTTCCAGGATGAAATGGGCTGGCAGGTGAGCACCCAGGATCTCGACCGCCGCCCGGACCTCAAGGCGAGATACGGTGTCGAGGTGACGCCCACAACCATGATCATACGGCGCGGCACAAGCCAGCGCATGGTGATCGCCAATGGGGTCGAGGCTTATCCAAACCTCATACAGACAGCCTATCAGGCGGTGAAACTGCTCTCCGGCGACATCAGGCCCGAGCAATTTCTGACGGGCGCGGGCGAAGAAGGCGGCTTCTTCGACGCCCTGGCCAATGGTCCCGTTGCGGCGGGCGATCCATCGATCGGTATGGATCGGAGCCAGCCATGAAGGTTCGCGCCGCCCTGGCTCTGTACGCCGTTGCCGCCATGGCTGCGCCGCTCGGCGCCGCAGGCCCGAGCAGGACAGAAGCGGCGCGCGCAGCGATTCACCCGGTCGCAAGCGAGGCAGAGATGCGCCATTGGCTCGGCCGGGTGCCGCGGACCAACGACTATCCGCCCGATTTCGAAACGACGCTGCGCGATCAGGGTTCGGCATTTCTGATCGAAATGAGCAGTGCGCCGGGCTGCCTTCCCTGTGGCGACCTTTGGGGGAAGCTCGGAAAGCTCAGAACCCGCTTCGGCGTTGCGGTCCGCACCATTGGCGAGAATGAGGCAATGCTGCGATCAGGACGGCTCGGCCTTCCCTGGATTGGCCATCCCGTCGCCTGGCTGAGGCCTGCTGGCGATCCCAACCGACTCATTCCCATCGCGATCGGGACCGATCTAGAGGCCAATCTCGCGCGCAACATCTATCTTGGCGTCAAGATGCAGACGGGCGTCAGGCCGGTCGTCGGCGTCCGGGCCATGGCGAAATTCACAGGGATTGTTGGCGCTGGCAAATTTCCAGGAACCCGGCGATGACGCGGTCTAAAGAGCCTCTGTCAGTGGCGCGCAAGCAAGTCTCTACCGGCAGCCTCGAGGGGCATGCCGGTGATATCGCTCGACATGGGATAGGTCTCCGGGCCGGGATAGATGACGATCCTGCGCTTCGGCCTCAGATCCTCGCAGGCGTGATGAAAACCGCGCTCGACCTTGGGTGCCAGGCTGCGCTTGATCTCATAGACCCACAGTTCGCCGCCAGGCAGCGTGATGAGCAAATCAATCTCGGCGCCTGCCGCGGTCCGATAGAAATTTGCGACGCTGCCTTCGGGCGCCGCAGCAATCAGATTCTCGATGACGAAGCCTTCCCAGCTTCCGCCCGCGACGGGATGACCAAGGACCGCTTCCTCATCCCCCAGCCCAAGCAGGGCGTGGACGAGGCCGCTGTCCCTCACATAGACGCGCGGCGACTTGACGAGCCTCTTGGCGCTGTTGCTATGCCATGGTTCGAGACGACGAACGAGCAGCAGGTCGACGAGAAGGTCGAGATAATTTGCGATCGTCTTGGAATCCAGGCCAAGGCCACGCGCGAAATCCGCTGCGTTGAGCAAACCCGATTGATGATGCGCCAGCATCGTCCAGAAACGCCTGAGCGTCTCCGCTGCGATCCTGGGACCCAGCATCGGCACATCCCGCTCCAGATAGGTCCGGATGAAATCCTGCCGCCAGCGCAAGCTCGAACGATTGCTCCGCGCAAGAAAGCTGTCTGGGAAACCGCCCCGGACCCAAAGACGGTTTGTTTCCTTCCCCTCAAGCTCGAACGCGTCGAACGGCCCCATTTCAAGATAGCTGATCCGCCCGGCAAGGCTTTCGCCCGACTGGGCAAGCAGATCGATCGACGCAGAGCCAAGAAGGAGGAAACGACCGGTCTTGATCCCGGTTCGCCTGCCTTTGTCGATGAGGCCGCGCAATATCTGGAAGAGATCGGGCAGACGATGGACCTCGTCCAGGATGACGAGCTTGTCCTGATGCCGCGAAAGATAGAGTTCGGGATCGCTCAACTTTGCCCTGTCCGCCTCGGATTCAAGATCGAGATAGATGGAAGGGACCGTCTCCCCGATTTCCAGAGCGAGGGTCGTCTTACCGACCTGCCTTGGCCCAAGCAGCGCCACGGCTGGAGATTCGCTGAGACGTTCAACCACGCGCGCTGCGATGCGACGATCAATCATCCTTGCATTATTGGATTACAATTCCCGATTTGCAAGTTTATTTCTTCAAGAGTGCTTCAGTTATGGCGGCCTGGAGCACCCTCCGCCTATTTGTCGAGGAAACCATCGCCATGCAACGCCTTTCTTTTCGCGGCCTGATCTGGGCTGTCCTCCTCCTCGCTGCGTGCAGTCCTGGCGCGCCAGCTTATGCCCAGAGCTGGGCCGAACATTGGTTCGACAATGTGACCTATACCAGCCCCGGCAGCTTCGAGGACCAGACCAGAGGCTATGTGACCGCAGGCGGCATGTCGGGAAGGGTCGATGTCCATAATGACTATCTGATGAGCCTCACCCTTCCAAAGGTGAAGGCAGGCTGTGGCGGGATCGACATGTTCCTTGGCGGCATGTCCTTCCTCGATCCCGACTATCTGGTCGAGAAGCTCGAGAGCATCCTTCAGGCCGCGCCGGCCGTCGCCTTCCAATATCTGCTCGAGACACTCGACGAAAAGATGGGGAACATCATTTCGAAGATGGAAGCGGCCACCAATTATCTCAATTCCATCCAGGTCAATGACTGCCGCCTCGCCAACCGCATGGTCCAGATTGCCAAAGGCGACGACAATATGTCGGGCATCATCGAGGAGATGACTGGCTACAAATCGGTAAAGGCCGGCCTCTCCAAAAGCTACCAGCAGAGCCGCGAGAAGATTCAGTCAAATAGCAACAATCCAACCGAGGATCTGAAGGACGCGCTCGCCAACTGCCCGGCCGACGTCACCGACATCTTCAAGACGGGCTCCCTCCTCGCTCATGCGGCGGCCCGCGTCGGCGCATCGGACTGGGCCAGCGTCATGCGGGCGCGGGTCGGCGACGTCTACATGCGCTGGGACGACAATGACAAGGTTCCACTCTTCTCAGCCATCCCCGCCTGCGCCGCGCAGGATAGCGATTCCCCTGACGATTTCCTGAGCGGCAGGGTGATGCGGCGCGCGCTCAATGTGCCGGCGTCCAGCGCCGATTGCACCCAGGATGGCGGCAAGGGCGCGCTCACTCTGACGCGCGAGCGCATGACCGGCATCGCAGAGAAAATCCGCTCGAGGACCGCCCTCACAGCCGAAGAGCGCCAATTCGTCGCCAATGTCCGGACGCTCCCTGTCTATCGGATGCTGGAATGGGGCGTGCGGCAGGATGTGGTGGATTCCGTGATCGGTGACACCGACGAGCTGGTCGCGCTCACCCTCGCCTACCAGATGCTGAACGATCTGACGCGCAGCATCGACTTTGCGCTCTCCAACGCAGAGCGAGGCACCACGGCAGCCGGCGCGGCTGACAGCAGCAGCACCAATATCTGCCAGACCCGCATTCTGACCAAGGGGATCGAGCAGCTGCGCGATCTGCGGGAGGAAGTGCTGCGCCAGCGCGCGCAGATGCGCCAATCCTATCTCGCGGCCCTCTCCCAGACGAACCTTTCGACGAGCTACGCCGGGCTCATTCGCCAGCGCGACAAGGATGCGCGCGACGCCGCCGGCGCCGCCGCCAATCGCAACCGCTGATCTGAAGGCCCGCCGCCATGCGTAAAGCCCTCCGCACACTCACTGCCCTGGCAGCCCTACTCTCCACATCCCCCGCGCTGGCGCTGGAGGCGAGCTTTCACACTTATGACGGCTTTGCCGAGACAGTGGATGCTTTCCGCCTCGTCTCAATGATTTTCGCCGATCCACGCTATGAAACGCTGGTGCTGATCATAGCTGTCGTCGGCCTGGCGCTGGGGGCAGTCCTCGCCATGATCCGTGGCACCGGCATGGGGCTTGTCGCTTTCGGTCTCCAGATGCTGGTGGGGATCGGCCTCTTCGTCGGCCTCGTCGCGACCACCGGGACCGTCCATGTCTATGACCGAGTCCGCAACGCCTATCAGCCTGTCGGCGATGTCCCCAATCTCATTGTCCTGGTTGCGGGCGTCACCAACATGATGGAGCGCGCGCTCGCCGAGACGATCGATGACAATGTGCTCGATCCGCATGCCAAGCTCGAATTCGGAGCAGGTGGCCATGCGTTCGATCTCTTCCTCAATGCCGTCTCGCCGCGCGGCCCCATGACCGACGCCTTTCTCGACGCGACGATCAAGGATTATGTCCGCCAATGCTATCCGGTCGCGCGCGTATCGCCCGCCTACGGGATCGATGACGATCAGCTCTTCCGCACCAGTTCCGATCTCCCTGCCTCCTTCGCCGCTATGGCCGGTCCCGCGACCTTCAGCACGGTCTTCACCGCAGCGGACAAGGGCGGCACGACAGTCAGTTGCGAAGATGCCTGGCAGCATATTTCAGAGCGCCTGTCCGATGCGTCCGTTTTCGAGGGCTATTCGGCCCAGGTCTGCCAGCGCACCGGCTATGACATCGGACAAGCCGATCAGCTTGCCCGATGCCGCTCGAACCTCGCCGAGATGGGCGACATGATGCTGGGGACGCCGCTTACTGCTCAGGCGTTCCTTACCAACATCCTTCTTGGGAACAGCGTGGGCGACGTTCTCTTCGAGGACAGCCCGGCGACAGCCTCAAGGGTCATGGCAAACAGGGCGATTGTGTCAAGCGGCCTGGCCACGATGTCCACGGCCAATGAATGGATGCCGACGATCCGAGCGACGGTGTTCGGGATCATGCTGTTCATGATGCCGATCGCGCTGCTCTTCGTCCTGACCCCCATCAACCTTCGCGTCGCAAGCTTCGCGCTCGGACTTTTCGTGTTCGTCGCGCTCTGGGGGGTGATCGATGCTGGCATCTACCAGCTGACGCTCGGCAGAGCGATGGCGGTGCTGGCTGAGATGCGCTCGAACCATCTGGCAGCCAATGCCTGGATGCTCGCTCCTTCGTCCGCGATGAAGGCACTCGCCATTTTCGGCAGCTTCCGGACGGCTGCTGCAGGACTGGCCGGGGCTTTCGTGTTCACCGTCTTCCGCTTCTCTGGCAACGTCTTTTCGGCCTTCACCAGCGGGTCGCTCGGTGTGCAGGCGCAGGGCTCATCCGCAGCCGCCAACGTGTCGACATCGGAAGGCTATGCCTCCGCGCTGGAAGCGCAGGCCTCCGCCATGGGCACTGGCGCCCGCCGTGCAGCCGCTTCGGGCTTTGGCGATTTTGGCGAGCGTTCGAGCTTTGCCGCCAATCGCGGTTTCGGCGCGGCGGGGGCGATCGGCGCCGCGCATGGGGACGGCAGCGCTGGCGGCACTGCAATGGTGCTTGGCGGCATCGACGCCGCGCGCGAACTGGGCGGCCTCGCCCCGGCGCTGACGGGCAAGGATCTGAGCGATCCCGCCACGGCCAGCGCCGTGCGCGCGGCCGCTGCGACGGGTGCAATCCACAGTTTCGCTGAAAAGGATGCTCTGCGAAATCTCGGCACCGGCTATTTTGGTGCCGGGGAAGCGGGCGAAAAGGCGTTCGCCGGCTTCACCCAAAATCTCGTCCAATGGCGAGCCTTCGGCGACACGCGCGCCTACGGCATGATGATGCAGGGAGCGACGCGGCATTTCGAGCGCGCCGGCTATTCCCAGCAGGATGCACGGTTGAAAGCCAGCGGTGTGATTGCGGAAGCCAGCGCCGATCCGACCTTCGCCAAACTGATTGCGAACAGCTTTACCCAGGAGCAGATGCTGCGCAACGACCTGACGGCCGCCCAGGTCCAGGTTGGCGCGATGGAAGGCCGCCGTGACTATGCGGGCGACCAGGTCGCGTCGATCGAACAGGGCAATGTGTCGACCGAGCAGGCACACCGCACGGGCGGAAATGAGGGCCAGCGCCAGGCAGCCGCCATGCTTGGATTGCCGGTAGATGAAATGAGCCGCCGCATCTCCTTCATCAACTCCCTCTCCGGCGAAGCGCGCTCGACCGCCATTTCGCAACTCTCCCGCGCGACGGGCCGCAATGAGGCGCAGGTCGCACGGGCGCTGGAGACTTATCGGGCGTCCACCGATCTAGGGACCGCCGATGGCGCTACGGCCGAAGCAGCGCGGGAAGGCACCAGCGTCTATGGACGCACTAGGGAAGCAGCAGGCTATGACTTTGCCGAACGCACTGGCAAGCTCGATGCCCAGCGGGAAGTCGGACATGATGGGACGCGGAGCGCGGCGCGGATCGGCGAGCAGCGCCGCCAATCTGAAAATTTCGGCTTTGCCGAGGGCGCGGCCGCCGCAGGCGTATCGACGCGGGAGGCTGCGCGCCTCGACAGCTTCATCCGGACGCTGAGCGACACATCGGGCAATCAGGTCGATATGGCCGAAGGCGGCGCCGAGGGGATCGCCGACCGCGCGCGCAACGCGCGCATGTCCAGTATCGTGGACAAAGAGCGCCTCACCCGCATGCAGTCGCTCCTGCGCGCGAACGGGATCGAGATGAGCAAGCGCCAGATCGCTATGAACCAGAATGGCGATTTCAGCCTCAATCTGACCCCTGCGACGGCCGCCCAGATGTGGCAGGCAGGTCTTCTTAATGAAAGCCAGTTGGGCGCTGTCGCCGATGGGGGTCACGCCCGCTTCAGTCTCGCCCATAATGATCTTCTCGTTTCGAGCAGCGCGGGTTTTGAGAAGTCAGCACGCAACGACACCAGCACGAGGTTCGAAGCCGGCAAGCAGGCTGGGCCAGATACGATCGAACATTTTATGGGCGGCGGCGCCGAAGGCCGCGCGGCCATGGCCAACTGGCTGCGCGGCGGGTTCGAGATGGACCGTAAGGGAGATTGGCGACTTAAGCCCCAAGTCGCCGATACCCTGCAGCGTGACGTTCAGGCTATCATGGCCCAGACCGGCTGGGAGCGGAATATTTCGCGATCGGCACAGGATCAGACAGCGTTCGGTATAACCGTAAAAGGTGAAGTCGGCGGTAGTTCGATGAGCGGCCCCGGCAGAAGTAGCGGCCCCCTAAGTGGACGCGCAAGCGCCGGCAGCGTCACCGGTTCCCTTGGAATCTCGTCTCAGGAAACAGGAAGCACGATCGAGAGAGCGAACTCGCAATTGAACATCGTCAACCATGATGTCCGGCAGGCGATTGCCAACGCCGAGCAAGCGGTCGCCAGATCTTCAAACCCAACTGCCGCGTTCGCGGACCAGCTTTCTAATGAGATACTTGGTAAGGAGGGAATGAGGAACCGCTACTTGGGCCAAGCTGACAGTCGGCGAAGCACGTTTGATCTGACCGCCCCTCTGACTTCAATCGAACAGGCTTCCATTCTCAATAGCGGCGGGTTGACCAACGACCTCGACAAAGGGCCGACGGATGGCGACCCCTCTTTGAAGAAACGCGATTGATGTTGGAGGGATGGGTAGGATTTAGCGGGTTTCCGATCCAAAATACGCCAGACTCGGGATCTAATGGATCGACTTGCATTGCCGACGGCGCATAGCTGTTCGCGCCGAGAAGCGTCTCATGTGAAAAGTCAGCATGAGGCTGCGCGACCAACCACTCACGGAAAAAGCCGAAACACAGGATGAATGCGACGAGGGGCGGGAAAAAGAAGATCGTCAAAAACCCGGCTGCTGCAGAGTCGTAGAAAGCGGCGAGTGGCTGCACGCGCCCACTGGCTGCCATTCCGCCCCAATAGAGCGGGACGGCGGCCCACCAGAGCTTCGCATAAGCAGGACGCCATAACCATTCGCCGACCATGAGAGGTCGCCGATCGGCTGAAGGAGAGTTTATCTGATCTGTGTTCGGCATAAGTTTATCCTCGTCGACAGGATAGCAATCTGACCGCCTCAAGAAAGCGGAAAAAGGCTCAAATTGGGTGGGTTTTCCAGCGTTTCACTGAACAACATACTGTGCTGCTGCTGATCTTCTCGTAGCGGCAATCACCACAGGGCGAGCGGCGCAAACGTTGAAATCATGCATGAAGCCAGCTTGCTACCGGGTGCGAACTGAAGCATAATTTCTGACGGCGGGCAGACCTTCATCAAGAAGGATGCTCAATGACACGTGAACGCTTTCCAAACTCAGAGCCCGACCCCTCATACCGGGATCGAAGACGCCAGCCTGACCGTCTTTTAAGGCTGAAGGCCGTCATTTCGAGGATCGGCATGCCGATATCGACCATTTATCGTCGCGAGCTCGCCGGTCGGTTCCCCAGACGCCTGCGCATCGGTGTCCGGGCAGTTGCCTGGTATGAGAGCGAGATCGAGGAGTTCATCGCGAACCCTATGGGATATCAGCCATCGAGTAGTCCTGCCAGAATCGAACTTCGCGGCTATCTGCCTCCAAGCCAGGCCTGACCCAAAGGCCCAGAATGTTGTATCGGTCGCTCCCATACTGCACATGGGAGCGACCGACACAGTCAGGCCGCCGCGCCTCCCTTCAAGCTCGTCTCCCGCGAAAGAAGTTCGTGAGGAGACACCAGTCCCTCGGAAATCAGGTCAGCCCACACCTGATGCAGCGACGTTCGCGGCTTGCGATAGCGCGATCGATTATAGGACCATTCCGAAGCCGAAATGCCTTCCGGAACGTGCGCCAGGATCATGTCGATGACCATACGATCACCGTCGCGTTCAAGCTCGGCGGCTCGTTCATTCATGATCGTCGAGAATGATGAACGCCAGCCATGGGGAACCATCTGGCCTTGATACCGTCCCCCTGCCATGCGCTTGTACATGGTGCTGAGCGCTGCATCCGACATGGGCTGCCGCCAGCCTTTCGCGCTCGGAAACAGGATCGGAAGGCTTCCTGTGATCATCCGGATAATTCTGAGCACTTCGACAGCCTGATGGCAGAGAGGAACGTCGTGCCCAAAGGCAGGATTATCCTTGTCCTCCACAACGAGCTTCATCCGGCTCGCGGGTATGCGCCAGATCGGCTGGTCTAGCACAGATTCGGGATCGTCCCAATCTATTCCTTGAAACTCCGACCATGGTGCTGCCCGCAGGACGCCAACGCGCACCAGCGTGAGGCCTAAGAGCCGGGACGCCAGTTTTGTGAGAAGGTTCGACGTTGATCGATCGACGCAGCGCTGGAACTCGATGATATCTCCGATCTCGGTGAGCGCGGGCTGACGTCTCCCCCGCCGTGCGGGCTTCAATGCGCTTTTGATCTCATCGATTTCCATGAGGATCGGGAGGTCCACGAGCCTCTCCCCTTTCGCCCGTCTGAAAATGCTATGGATATAGCCGCGCACCCGCTTGGCGGTCTCGATCGATCCTCTCGCCTCGATCCTTCGCAGCGCACGGAGGATCGCCTCGCTCTCTATATCGCCAACCGGAATGCTTCCAAATTGCGGAAAGAGGTCGCGTTCCAGCCGATTCTTGACGCGCGTATAATTCGAAAGCGACCAGGTCGGTTTCATGTCTGCGAGCCATTCGTTGCCGAGCTTGCGGAATGTCGCATCCGAAGCCACCCGGCGCTGCAGCTTCACTTTCTTTTTCTCGATGGCAGGATTCTTGCCCTGTGCGAGAAGTTCGGCGGCCTGTGTGCGAGCCTCCCGCGCGGCGACCAAACCGAGCTCGGGAAACTTACCCAACGTCAGAAGACGCTCGCGCTCGCCGAAGCGATATTTAAAGCGCCAGGATTTTCCTCCCGCCGGCGAGACGATGAGGAACAAGCCTTTCGAATCAAATAATTTATAGTCCCGCGACGCGGGCTTGGCGTTTGCGATTTTATTGTGCGTAAGTGCCATCGGAAAAATACCCCAAAAACGGAGCTCCGATACCCCCAAATCTGCCCCTCGATTCGTGAACAGTTTCAAACTGCTACGAACTATTGTGAACGCTCATGGCATCATAATCCTTTGTTTTACAACGGATTATTGATAGCATAGAAAAGTGCTGGTTGGTAGTTTTGGTGGGCCGCAGACAAAGGCGAATTGCAACGTCGAGGCACATGTCGCTTTCGCTGTCTCGTTCGGCAGGCCGGCGCACCCGCCGATCAGAGCATGGCCGAGGCAGAGCGCGGCCCGCTTCATGTCACCTGATAGACGCGAATGCGCACCGACGGCTTGGG
>NZOF01000023.1 GCA_002695185.1 Erythrobacter sp. | reverse complement strand
TTTCGGTTCGATCGGGCTATAAGGGAAGAGGCGAGCCGGGATCCCGGCTCGCCTCTTCCCTTATAGCCCGATCGAACCGAAACAATCGCGACCGGCGTAGAAGGCGCTGTCGCCCAGCTCTTCCTCGATACGGATAAGCTGGTTGTATTTAGCGAGTCTGTCCGATCGTGCGAGGCTACCCGTCTTGATCTGTCCGCAGTTGGTCGCAACCGCGAGATCGGCAATCGTGGCATCTTCCGTTTCCCCGGAGCGGTGTGACATCACCGCGGTGTAACGAGCGCGATTGGCGATGCTGACTGCATCCAGCGTTTCGCTCAGCGTGCCGATCTGGTTGACCTTTACGAGAAGTGAATTGGCGAGACCCTGTTCGATCCCGTCACGTAGACGGTCGGGATTGGTGACGAATAGATCATCGCCGACGAGCTGAATCGTATTGCCGATCCGGTCGGTCAGCGCTTTCCAGCCTTCGAAATCGTCTTCTGCCATGCCATCCTCAATCGAACGAATGGGATAGTCGCGGCACAGCTTGTCGAGATATTCGGCCATACCGGGACCGTCCAGCGAGAGGCCCTCGCCCGAAATTTCGTACTTACCGTCGCGGAAGAACTCGGTCGACGCGCAGTCGAGAGCCAAGACAACATCGTCACCAGGTGTGAAGCCAGCCTGTTCGACTGAATTCATGATGAAATCGAGCGCATCGCGCGTGCCGTTGAGATTGGGAGCAAAACCGCCTTCATCACCAACCGAGGTAGCAAGACCCTTTTCGCCAAGTTTCTTCTTCAAGGTGTGGAAAATCTCCGCACCCCAGCGGACGGCTTCGGCCAGGCTGTCTGCTCCGACCGGCATGACCATGAATTCCTGAATGTCGATCGGATTGTCCGCGTGTTCGCCGCCATTGATGATATTCATCATCGGTACCGGCAGCACATGGGCCGAAACTCCGCCGATATAGCTATAGAGGGGTAACCCACGCGCATTCGCCGCCGCTTTGGCCGTTGCCATGCTGACGCCAAGAATACCATTCGCGCCCAAGCGGCCCTTGTTCGGGGTATCGTCCAGAGCGATCATGGAAAGATCGATGTCTCGCTGGTCTTCGGCATCGAAATTACCAACCAGAAGGTCCCGGATCTCCGTGTTCACGGCGTCCACCGCTTTCGAAACGCCCTTGCCAAGGTACCGACCCTTGTCTCCGTCTCGCAGCTCGACAGCCTCGTGCTTTCCGGTCGAGGCGCCGGAGGGCACAGCGGCCCGTCCGAAGCTGCCATCTTCGAGCAGCACGTCGACTTCGACGGTAGGGTTACCTCGGCTGTCGAGAATTTCGCGGGCATGGATGTCGATGATGGCCGTCATTTCGGAACTGTCTCCGCTATCAGCTGTTGCAATACTATAAGACACCCCCACAGTGGGGATAATCGAGAAGCGCTCTATGCGGCGGAACACACCCGCGCAAGCTGCGTTGCAATGCCGAAGGCCGGGTTACCGAATTGCCCGGAAGATGAATACGAATTGAGGGAAGGCGGAAAATACATGGCCGACACAACCGCAGGCGGAACACCGAAAAAACGGACCGCAACTACTAAGAAAACTACCACCGCTAAGAAGCCGCGCAAGACAGTGGCGAAAACCGGTGTAGCCAAGGAGACAACCCCCGTGACCAACACTGCTACGACCAGCAAACCCGAAACCGCGACAACGAATGCTCATCGCACCGAAGCGAAAAGTCGTTTCAATGCCGCTTTGGAAGAAGCCAAGGCTGGAGCCGCTGCGCTTAAGGCCGAAGGCAAAGAACGCGCTGCAGCCTATCGTGGTCAGGCCAAGGGCAAGGGTGACGATTGGGTTGCAGAAGCAAAGACCTATGGCACCGACGCCAAGGTGAAAAGCAAGGAGCTGGCTACTGAAGGTAAGGTCAAGACCAGTGAAGGCCTTCGCTCGCTCAGCCGCTCAATCAGCGAAAACGCCTATCAGGTTGATGAGAAGCTGGGCGCCAAATACGGTGATTATGCACGCAGCGCCTCCACCGCCCTCAATGATTACGCCGCTAAGCTCGATGGAAAGAGCGTGGATGATCTCGTAGAAGATGGACGCACTTTCGTTCGCAAGAGCCCGGGCACTGCTGTCGGCATCGCAGCCGTCGCTGGCTTCATGCTTTCACGCCTGTTTCGTCGCTGATAGCCTCGGAACCAGGGGGCGGAATGCTAGAACAGAACCATAAAGAACGAGCGGGCCCAGAGGGTCCGCTCGACGTTCCTGGAGAATATCCTTCTGACACGGAGAACGATGGCGGCACTGCAGATCGCCCTTCTCTGGCAGATGACTTACTGGCTCTTTTCGAAGACGGTAAGACCTATGCCGAAGCCGAGATGGCTTATCAGAAGAGTCGAGCTGGCTACACGGCAAACCGGCTAAAGGGCGCACTCGCTCTGGGTTTCGGTGCATTCGGAGTTCTACACCTGGCCCTAATCGCCCTGACCGTAGGCGTGGTAATCGCACTCACTCCGTTGGTTGGCCCGTGGATAGCCACCGCGATCGTTACCGTCGCTCTAATCGTCATTGGGATAATTTTGTTGAAGATGCTCAAAGCTCGGATCGACGATATTAGAGCCGCTTTCTCGGATGACAGCCATGACTGACCGCAAAGCACGAATGCTAGAAGACAAATATTTGCGCGATTCCGCGCGAGCCCTGGTCAATGCGGACATTCAACACCTGAAGGCAGACCTTGCCCATAAAGGTCTCGGTGAGCGTGTGCTCGATCGGGCCAAGGAAGGTGCCATCGACCTCTACGAAGACGCTGTCGAAATGGCAGACGACAACAAGGGCGCCTTGGCCGCTCTTGTCGCTGCGGTGATTGTCTGGTTTGCGCGTCATCCGATAATGTCGGCCTTCGGATTCGATAATGATGAAGACGATGACGAGGATGAAGAGTGGGATCTTCGTGACCAACTGGCGGAACACTTAAGTCGCTAGGTTCGTTAGTTAAGCGAACACACATTCATGAGGACTTTTGACTATGGCCGACACCGCCGAAAACAACATTACCCCCATTAGCGCTGACAGCAAACTGACCGATCAGGAAAAACGCGATCAGCTTCGCGCGCGGATTGAAGCTGGTGAGAAGCGCCAGGAGGAACGCAGCTTTCTTGATCAGGCCAAGGACGTTGCCGACAGCGCGGTCGATTTCGCAAAACGCCATCCAGTCGCGACTGTTGCAGGTGCAATTGCCGTCGGCTTGGCGGTAGGCGCAATGACACGCCGTGGACGTGAACTTGGTCGCCGCGGAGGATCTCTCGCATCTTATGCAACGGACGCAGCTATCGCATATGGCCTATCCATGATCGAAGGGGCTGGCGACAAGTTCGAAGATTTGGGCGATGCAGCCGAAACCCAGGCGCGCCGTATCAAGCGTGATGCTGGATACAGGTTGGACTCAATGGGCGATTCCATTCGTTCGAGTGGCCGCCGGGCAAGCCGCAAGTCGAAACGTGGATATCGTGACCTTCGCGCGCGCTTGAGCAACTAACCAAATCTCAACCAAAACAGCTTAGCGGCGTGATGGGCTTGCCTGTCGCGCCGCTTTCTTTATTGGCGTGGCCGATTTCCTCCCGAACTCGAATGAGCGAAAGTGTACCGATCATGGAAGAAAAAGAGAGCAAGCAGACCCTTTATCTGGTGATGGGCGGTCGTGTTACCGATCCTCGCAGCGTCACCTTCTCCGATCCGGAAAGCATTCACGTTGCCGGGGTCTATTCGACATACGAAAATGCTGAAGCAGCATGGCGGGGCAACGCCCAGCGAACCGTAGACGATGCCGAAATGAAATACGTCATCGTTCACCTGCACAAATTGCTAGACCCGGAAGCATAAGGACCGGACCCGATGGCCTATTCGATCCGCTCATTCGAGGAAGGCGATGCCGAGGCACTTGCCCTGCTCGGCCGTGCTGCGATCGGTGCCATCGGACCGGACGCTTACAGCGAAGAACAGATCGATGCGTGGCTTTCCAACTTGGCGGGGCCTGAAGTCTATCAGGCGCAAGCGGATGCAGGCACGCAGATATTCATCGCGACCGACGAAGAAGACGAGCCTGTGGCCTATGCCATGCTTGAGCCTAGCGGCCATCTAGACCACCTCTATTGCCATCCGGACCATACTGAGGAAGGCATTGCCTCCAGCCTTTTGGAAACTGCGGCGCTTTATGCGAAGTATCACGGCATCACCCACCTCTTTACCGAGGCGAGCGAGGTAGCAAAGCCAGCATTCGAAAGCGCCGGCTATACCGCGATGAAAAAACGAACCTTCGAAATCGAAGGCGTCGAAATTACCAACTGGGCGATGGTTAGAACAATCGAGCCCGGCGCCGACTCCAAGTCGGCCTGATCAAGCAAAAGGCCGCCCCTAAAAAGAGCGGCCCGAAGCTTGGTTGAAAAATGACTCTCCCTTTTTAGGGAGAGAACCACTTTCTCAGATAAATTCGATTTTCTCGACCAGGTAGAACTTGTCGCCGCTGGGCACAGTGACCTCGATTTCGTCGTCGACCTGCTTGCCGATGAGAGCCCGCGCGATAGGCGAAGTGTAACTGATCCGGCCGCTACCCGCATCGGCTTCGGTCTGACCCACGATCTGGTACTTGATCGGCTTGTCGTTCTCATCGAGCAGCGTGACGGTAGCCCCGAAAATCACCTTGTCGCCGGACAGGGTCGTGGGGTCGATGATCTGGGCACGACTTATCTTGTCTTCCAGATCGCCAATCATGGCCTCTACCTGGCCCTGGCGTTCTTTGGCAGCGTGATATTCGGCGTTTTCCGAAAGATCTCCGTGCGCGCGCGCTTCCTCGATCGCATCGACGATCTTCGGGCGTTCCGCACGCAAGGCCTTCAGGTCTGCGGTGAGCTTCTCGTAGCCCTCTGCCAGCATCGGCACTTTTTCCATGGAACCCCTATTCCTTCCTGCATTTCCACCCCTTCCCGGACAATTCGGAACCGTCCCGCAACCGTACGGGCAACCGATCTATCCAAATGTCAGGAAGGGCAGGCGTCTGTTTCTTATCAGCTATAATAGTCTTGCAGGGAACGCACTTCAAGCTGCTCGGTCGAAACCTCCGCAATCGCACGCGATGCGGCCACGCTGGCGGCAGCCGTGGTGTAGTATGGAAGCTTCTTTTCGAGCGCGGCTTCGCGGATCGACTGACTGTCGAGAAGCGATTGCCAGCCTTCGGTCGAATTGAAGATAAGCGCCACTTCGCCATCGATAATCGCGTCGACGATATGGGGGCGCCCCTCGGCGACCTTGTTCACACGCTCCACCGCAAGCCCGTTATCCGACAGGAACGTCTGCGTACCGCCGGTGGCAATCACGCGGAAGCCCTTATCGATCATGGATTTCACGGCGGGGAGGATAACGTCCTTATCGCTATCCTTGACCGAAACGAACACCGTTCCTTCGCTCGGCAGCTTCATACCTGCCCCCAGCTGCGACTTGTAAAAAGCCGCCGGGAAGCTGCGGTCGATACCCATCACTTCGCCTGTGGACTTCATTTCCGGAGAAAGTACCGGGTCCGCCCCGGGGAAACGTGCGAACGGGAAGACGGCTTCCTTCACGGCCATATGATCCGGCTTGAGGTCAAATGGTTCGAAATTCGACAGTGGCTCGCCAGCCATCACCCGTGCTGCGACCTTGGCAACCGGCTGCCCGATCGCCTTGGCGACAAACGGCACGGTGCGGCTCGCCCGCGGGTTCACCTCGATCAGGTAGACCTCGCCGTGCTTGACCGCGAACTGCACATTCATCAGGCCGCGGACTTCCAGAGCTTCCGCCAATGCCTTTGCCTGCCGTTCCATTTCCTGAATGATATCTTCAGGGAGGCTGTACGGCGGCAGAGTGCAGGCACTGTCACCCGAATGCACACCGGCTTCCTCGATATGCTGCATCACCCCGGCAATTCGTACCTCGGTACCATCGGCGACAACATCGACGTCGCATTCCACCGCATCACGCAGATACTGGTCCACCAGAACAGGACTGTCGCCCGACACGTTGACCGCAGTTGCGATGTAATCATCCAACTGCGCTTCGCTGTCGACAATTTCCATTGCCCGGCCGCCGAGCACGTAGCTCGGCCGAAGCAAGACCGGATAACCGATCCGGGCGGCAGCGGCGACCGCTTCATCGCGGCTCTTGGCTATACCGTTCAATGGCTGTTTGAGGTTCAACTTGTTGACCAGCTTTGCAAAGCGTTCGCGGTCTTCGGCAAGGTCGATCGCATCAGGACTGGTGCCGAGGATCGGGATACCCTCACGCTCGAGCGCGGATGCCAGCTTCAGCGGGGTCTGCCCCCCGAACTGGACGATCACACCGACAACTTCGCCCTTCGACATTTCGACACGCATGATTTCCAGCACATCTTCTTCGGTCAGCGGCTCGAAGTAGAGCCGATCCGACGTGTCGTAATCGGTGGATACGGTTTCAGGGTTGCAGTTGACCATGATGGTCTCGAACCCGGCTTCGGCCAGCGCGAAACACGCGTGGACGCAGCAATAGTCGAACTCGATGCCCTGCCCGATCCGGTTCGGACCGCCACCGAGAATGATGATCTTCTTGCGCTCGCTCGGATCGGCCTCGTCCTCACTCTCGCCGAAGCTCGGTGCTTCGTAAGTCGAGTACATATAGGGCGTAATCGCTTCGAATTCGGCAGCGCAGCTGTCGATACGCTTGAAGACCGGATAGACGCCGAGCTTGTGGCGCAGCTTGCGCACTTCCTGCTCGCTCGTCGCGCCTGCCATGGCGCGCAGGGCATCGTGCAGCAATCCGGACCGGCGCGCCTGCGTTTCCCCCATGCCGCCCGCTACGCCGACAGAGCGGACCGCCAGCGTGGCGAGGCGCTTGTCCGAAAAGCCCATGGCTTTCAGGCGGCGCATTTCGTCGGCGTCGCGCGGCAGACCATTATGCGCGATCATCTTTTCTTCGTAGATGATCGCTTCGATCTGGCGCAGGAACCATGGATCGAAACCGGTGATCTGGTTGATTTCCTCGACCGTGAAGTCTTCGCGGAACGCTTGCGCGATCTTAAGGATTCGGTCGGGGGTACGCTGGCTGAGCGACGCCGTGATCTTCTCGCGGCTGACATTTTCCAACTCGGTCACGCGATTGAACCCATCGAGTCCCGTCTCGAGACCGCGGAGCGCTTTTTGCATGGATTCCGCGAAACAGCGGCCGATCGCCATAACCTCGCCGACCGACTTCATCGCGGTGGAAAGCTCGTTCTTCGCACCTTTGAATTTCTCGAAAGCGAAGCGCGGAATTTTGGTTACGACATAATCGATCGTCGGCTCGAAACTTGCCGGTGTGGCGCCCGTGATCTCGTTCTGAATCTCGTCCAGCGTATACCCGACGGCAAGCTTCGCCGCGACGCGCGCGATGGGGAAGCCGGTGGCCTTGGACGCCAGCGCCGAGGACCGCGAAACGCGCGGGTTCATCTCGATCACGATCAGGCGGCCGTCGGCTGGATTGACTGCGAACTGTACGTTGGAACCGCCTGTTTCCACACCGATTTCGCGCAGCACCTCGATGCTGGCGGTGCGCATGATCTGGTATTCCTTGTCAGTCAGCGTCAGCGCCGGCGCCACGGTGATGGAATCGCCCGTATGCACGCCCATCGGATCGACGTTCTCGATCGAACAGATGATGATGCAATTGTCCTTGCGGTCCCGCACCACCTCCATCTCATATTCCTTCCAGCCGAGGAGCGATTCCTCGATCAGGACTTCGGTGGTGGGGGACGCATCCAGACCTTCGCGCACGATACGCTCGAACTCGGCCTTATTATAGGCAATGCCGCCGCCCGTTCCGCCAAGCGTGAAGCTGGGCCGGATAATGGAAGGCAGGCCCGTCCGCTCGAGCACGGCATAGGCTTCGTCGACAGTGTTGGCGACGCCGCTGCGCGCGCTCTCCAAACCGATCTTGTCCATCGCCTCGCGGAAGCGCTGGCGGTTCTCCGCCTTGTCGATGGCATCGGCATCGGCACCGATCATCTGGACGCCGTATTTCTCCAGCGTGCCATCGTTGAAGAGGGCCAACGCACAGTTGAGTGCCGTCTGACCGCCCATCGTCGGCAGCACCGCATCGGGGCGCTCCTTGTCGATGATCTTGGCGACGATTTCGGGCGTGATCGGCTCGATATAGGTCGCGTCGGCCATTTCCGGATCTGTCATGATCGTGGCGGGATTGGAGTTCACCAGGATGACCCGGTAGCCCTCTTCCTTCAGCGCCTTGATCGCCTGAGTGCCGGAATAGTCGAACTCGCAGGCCTGGCCGATAATGATCGGACCGGCACCAATGACGAGGATTGAGGAGATGTCAGTGCGTTTTGGCATTACTGTTGCGGTTCCTCGCGATGCAAATTGAGCGGGCCGATCGACAAAGCGAGCGATCGGTTGAGGGAATGAAGGACATCCTTTAGAGGACGAGCATCATTTCCATTCGTCGAAAAGCGGACGTGTAGGTTGTTCCGGAATTTAGGATCGGCTTCTTCCGAGATGAGCTGCCACCCCATTTTACCCAACTTGTATTTTAGCCAGTTCAGCTGATGAACCGGGATGCAGAGCTTCAATTCCGACAAATCGGCGTGTTCGAATGCCTCTATCTCTCGACGATTTCGCCGAAGGCTGACAGCAACACCCAGCGGCAGCACTACGATGCATAGAAAAACGACGCCCAGAAAGAACCAATCCTTGAGGGTGGCGAAATCGATGCTCACCCCAACATCCCAACGAACTTCTCGAACAGGTAGAAGCTGTCCTGTGGGCCGGGGCTCGCCTCAGGGTGATACTGCACCCCGAACGCCTTCTTGCCCTTGATCGAAATCCCGCAGTTCGTCCCGTCGAACAGCGAGACATGCGTTTGCTCCACACCTTCCGGCAAAGTCTCGCCGTCGACCGCGAAGCCGTGGTTCATACTGGTAATCTCGACGAGGCCGGTGCTGTCGCCCCACCCGTCCCCGACACGCTGGACGGGGTGGTTGGCGCCGCGGTGGCCCTGGAACATCTTGGCGGTCTTCGCCCCTGCCGCAAGGCCGAGCATCTGGTGGCCGAGGCAGATGCCAAACAGCGGAATGTCTCGGTCGAGCAGGCCCTTGATCACCGGCACGGCATATTCACCCGTGGCTGCCGGATCGCCGGGGCCGTTGGAGAGAAACACGCCGTCAGGCTGCAAGGCGAGAATATCTTCAAGGCTCGTCCGCGCCGGAACCACCGTGACCTTCGCGCCTGCCTTTACGAGATTGCGGAAGATGTTGTCCTTGGCCCCGTAATCGATGGCGACGACATGCGGCTTTTCATTGTCAGCCTCGGCATATCCGGTGCCCAGCTGCCAGAAACCGCCCTTCCAGTTTTCATGCGCATCGCGCGTCACACCGGGGACGAGATCGAGGCCTTCCAGCCCGCTCCATTCCGCAGCCTGTTTCTGCAGCGCTTTCATGTCGAACTGGCCGCGCGGATTGTGCGCGATAACGGCGTTTGGCGCGCCCTGCACGCGGATACGGCGGGTGAGAGCCCGCGTATCCACGCCCGACAGGCCGATCTTGCCATGCTTCACGCACCATTCGACGAATTCGTCGCGCGCCCGGAAATTCGAATGGCGGGTCACGTCCTGCCGCACGATCAGGCCGACCGCGCCAAGGCCGCGGCTCTCGACGTCTTCCTCGTTCGCACCGACATTGCCGATGTGCGGGAAGGTGAAGGTGACGATCTGGCTGTCATAGGAAGGGTCGGTCATCACTTCCTGATAACCGGTCATCGCCGTGTTGAAGCAGACTTCGCCCACGGCAGATCCGGAAGCGCCAAAGCCCTTCCCCCAGATACAGGTTCCGTCGGCGAGGACGATGACTCCCGTCGCGTCTTTGGGTTGCGCGTGCGAAAATGCGGACAGGGCCATGGGGGCGCTCCGGTGTCAGGGGTTTCCAGCGATGTGTGCTAAGTCCCAGCCGCTAAGGACCGGAGCGAGTCCCGTCAACCGCCTAATTGGACGAACCCTTGGCATTACGGCGACTTGTTCTAAATGAAGTGTGAACCATCCACAGATTCACGAATAGAGGCACAATGCTGCGCGAAAAAATTCAGGCCGAAACAGTCACCGCCATGAAGGCCAAGGACAAGGAACGCACCGCGACGCTGCGTCTTATCGGTGCGAAGATCAAGGATCGCGACATCGAACTGCGGACCGCGGACAAGAAGCCGGAAGACGATGAGCTGGTCACCGACGTCCTGATGAAGATGGCCAAGCAGCGCCGCGAATCGATCGCCATGTACGAAGAAGGCGGGCGTCAGGAACTGGCCGACAAGGAACAGGGCGAGCTGGTCGTGATCGAGGAATTCCTGCCCCAGCAGATGAGCGAGGAAGAAACACGCGCCGCCATCGCCCAGATTAAGGCGGATACTGGCGCCGATGGGATGAAGGATATGGGCAAGGTCATGGGCGAACTGAAAGCCCGCCACGGTGCGACGCTCGACATGACCAAGGCCAGCGGACTGGTGAAGGAGGCGCTGTCGTGAAAAAGCTGCTGATCTTTGCGCCGCTCGCGCTGACCGCGTGCGGGGAAAAGGAACCGGAAGTCGCGCCTACCCCCACCCCCACGGTGGCTCAGCCGCGCGCGCTCGCACCGGCCGATCTCGACCTGTCGACCCTCGGCGCACGTATCGTCGGGCCGCAGGGCGACGAGGTTGAAACCTTGCTGAGCGCCGGCAATCGCGAGATCGGCAAGATGGTGAGTTTCGTGGCCTGTCCCGAAGTCGTTACCGAATGCGTGCCCGGGGATATGCCCACCGATACAATCTATACCTATGTGCATCAGGTCACGCTGGCCGATGCACCACAGGTGGAAGATCAACCCGAAGAGGGGCCCGAGGTGCTGGAAAGCCCCCCTACCCTTTTCCGCATGACGAATGAGGCGCATGGCTTCAATCGCGCTGTCGGTTATTCCAACGCTCAGGCGCTGAACGCTCTGGGGAGCGAGGACGCGATCTCGATCACCAGCGATGGCGGACGCCTGATCTGGCGGGTCACCGAAGGAGAAGGCTGGAAGCCCGGATCGACCATCACATTCTGGTGGCAATCCACCCTCCCGCCCGCGGGTCCTTCCGATGCTTATCTGCTGGAAATCGACGGTAATCAGGCTGCCGCCAAGGGGCCCTTCCCGGCCGAAGAAAAACCGGCAGGTGAGCGCGCCGCCAACTAGCGGAATTCGTTTCCAGCCATTAGGTAGGTGGGCATGGCGCTCACCCCCCAATGGCTGGATGAATTGCGGATGCGGACGACCTTGTCGGCCGTCATCGGGCGCACCCTTCGCCTGACCAAGGCGGGCCGGGAATTCAAGGCGTGCTGCCCCTTCCACAACGAGAAGACACCCAGCTTTTACGTCAATGACGAGAAGGGGTTCTATCACTGCTTCGGCTGCGAGGCGCATGGCGATGCGATCCGCTGGCTCACCGACCAGCGCGGCCTGCCGTTCATGGATGCGGTCAAGGAACTGGCCGCCGAAGCCGGGATGGAAATCCCCGCGCCCGACCCCCGCTCTGCCGAGCGTGCGGAAAAACGTGCCAGCCTGCACGATGTAACCAGCGCGGCGCAGCAATGGTTCGTCGACCGGCTTTCCTCGCCGGAGGGCGCAGAAGCGCGCAGCTATCTCAAACGCCGTGGCTTTTCCGAAAAGGTCGTGCGCGAGTTCGGCTTCGGCTTTGCGCCCGTGGAGCGGCAGGCGCTGGCAGCCGCCCTGCCCTTCGAAGACGCCATGCTGATCGAAGCGGGCATGCGGATCGATGTCGAGGGCAAGGATCCCTACGATCGCTTTCGCGGGCGGTTGATGCTGCCGATCCAGGACGCGCGTGGCCGCGTGATCGCTTTCGGTGGGCGTATTCTAGATGCGGACGCGCATGGTCCCAAATATCTCAACAGCCCCGATACGCCGCTCTTCGACAAGGGACGTACGCTTTATAATTTACACCGGGCGGCTCCCGCAGCGCGTCAGAGCGGGCGCATCGTCGTCGTCGAAGGCTATATGGATGCCATCGCACTGGTCAATGCGGGCATTGCAGAGGTCGTCGCCCCGCTGGGCACGGCGCTGACCGAGAACCAGATCGAACTGCTCTGGCGCCAGGTCGAGCGGCCGATCCTGTGCTTCGATGGCGACAATGCCGGACAGCGGGCCGCAATGCGCGCCATCGGCCGGGTGCTGCCGCTGCTTAGGCCGGGCCACTCGCTGGCTATCGTGCGCATGCCTGCGGGCATGGATCCGGACGATCTTATTCGCGAAAAAGGCATCGGCGCGATGGAGGAGGCCTTATCCTCTGCCACCGGATTGCTCGATACGCTCTGGCAGTTCGAACGCGATGCGGTTCCACTCGAATCGCCCGAGGACAAGGCCGGCCTCAAGGAACGGCTGATGGTGCATGTCGAGGCGATCCAGCACCCCGACATCCGCGCACTCTACAAGCGCGAGCTGCAGGACCGCTTTTCCGACTTTGCCTTCCCGCCCCGCCAGCAACGCCCGTTCAAACCCCGGGGCGAGTGGCAGAAAAACGGCTTCAAGCAGCAGGCCCCGCGCCTGTCGCAAGAGACCGCGGAGCGGCTGAAACGCGCCATTTCCGGCGGCTCGCGTGATACCCTGACCAGCGCCGTCATCCACGGGCTGCTGCTGCATCCCGGTGAGATTCTTCGGCATGAAAGCGCCCTCTCCCGCTTTGCAATGCGTGACCCGAATGCGGGCCCGGCAATAGATTCGTTGCTCGCCGCTGCGGAAATGCTTGATTCGCGCGCACAATCGCCCATATCGCTGCCTGAAGGCCTCCCCGCCCCACCGGCAAACACCCGCTTCGCCTTTCTCGATAAAGGCACCGATCCGGTTGATGCGCGCGAGGATCTGGCCGAAGCCGTGTCATTGCTGGTCGAAAGGCCGGCACTCGAAGCCGCGCTTGCGGAAGCAACCGCGCGTTTCGAGATCGACCCCGAAGGAGCTTTCGCGGATCAGCAGCGTTTGCTGAAACGGAAACTGGAATTCGAGGCGAGACTCGGACAGATGGCAAGTCGACGGGCCGCAACAGCGGCTGCGAAAGATTCAGAAACCGCACAGGGCTCAACTCCTGCTGGCGGCGCATAGAACGGACTGATTGCAGTTTATGGCAACCAAATCGAAGTCGGGCGAAAAAGACGACGCTCCCCTGATCGATCTCAACGAAGCATCGATCAAGAAGCTGATCTCGAAAGCGAAGAAGAAGGGTTACGTCACATATGACGAACTCAACGACGCGCTGCCGCAAGGCGAAATGAGCTCCGACCAGATCGAAGATATTCAGTCGGCCCTTTCCGAAATGGGCGTGCAGATCGTCGAGCACGACGAAGACGCCGAACAGGAAGACGAGGTCGAGGAAATCGCACCGGCTCCTTCCGCCAAGGAAAAGGACGCGAAGAAGGCTCCGGTCAAGAAGGCCGCTTCCGAAGGCCGGACGGATGATCCGGTCCGCATGTACCTGCGCGAAATGGGCGCGGTGGAACTGCTCAGCCGCGAAGGCGAAATCGCCATCGCCAAGCGGATCGAAGCCGGCCGCGACATGATGATCATGGGCCTGTGCCAGAGCCCGATCACCTTCCACGCGATCATCCAGTGGTCCGAAGCCCTCAATAACGAGGAAATGCAGTTGCGCGAGATCCTCGATCTCGACGCCATGCTTTCCAAGGAACCACCGGCAGACAAGCTGGCCGAAGGCGCCGAGGACGATGATGACGACGGCGAGATTTCGGAAGAAACCGCGGGTCCGACCATCCGTGACGATGAAGATGACGACAGCGATTCCGATTCCGACGACGAGGACGGCGAAGAGGGTTCGTCCAAGTCGGATGACGATGAGGACGAGGACAACACCATGTCCCTCGCCCAGATGGAAGCCGCGCTCAAGCCGGACGCTATCGAGCGTTTCGCCCGCATCAAGGATCTGTTCGGCAAGTTCGAAAAGCTCCAGAAGGAACGCGTGGACACCCTCGGCCGGGGCGAAGCATTCCCACCGGCCAAGGAAAAGAAATACGAGGACCTGTCGGATCAGCTGACCGCCGAGGTCGAAAGCGTCCAGTTCCACGCGACCAAGATCGAATTCCTGGTCGACAACCTCTATGCGTTCAATCGCCGCCTGACCGCGCTTGGTGGCCAGATGCTGCGTCTTGCCGAACGCCACAAGGTCAAGCGTATCGACTTCCTCGAAGCCTATATCGGTAACGAGCTTGACGATCACTGGATGGATGATCGCGTCAAGAAGGACAAGAAATGGGCCGCCTTCGCAGAGAAGGAAGGCGATGCGATCGACCGTATCCGCACGGAAATCAGCGATATCGCCAGCGCCACGGGCATGGCGCTGGAAGAATTCCGCCGCATCGTGAACATGGTCCAGAAGGGTGAACGCGAAGCGCGTATCGCCAAGAAGGAAATGGTCGAGGCGAACCTGCGCCTCGTGATCTCGATCGCGAAGAAATACACCAACCGCGGTTTGCAGTTCCTCGACCTGATCCAGGAAGGCAACATCGGTCTGATGAAGGCGGTCGACAAGTTCGAATACCGCCGCGGCTACAAGTTCAGCACCTATGCCACCTGGTGGATTCGGCAGGCCATCACTAGGGCTATCGCCGACCAAGCACGGACGATTCGCATCCCGGTGCACATGGTGGAGACCATCAATAAATTGATG
>NZOF01000022.1 GCA_002695185.1 Erythrobacter sp. | reverse complement strand
GTGGCCGTAAATGGCGGGCTCCCGCTGACCCAGCAGGTCGAGATTGGGTCCGTTCAGAACATGAATGACTTTCTGGCCCATGATCGGCCCACCTCCCCAAGCCGCCGGGATGCGCGTCCCGATCTTGCAGATCAATCTATAACCCCCACCGAAAAGCGACGCAAGCAAAATGTACTAACTAGTTCATGTCATCATGAGCGAGGCTCCGGATGGCGATCCGATCAGCCTGATAGGAGCCGAGCCACAAGGCGCCGTCCAGGATGACCGCCGCCGAAACCCCGTTGAAAAGCGGGTCTGGCGGGCCGGATGCGACCAGCGTGAAACGCTGCGCCACCGGGTCGAGTTGCGCGACCGTCCAACCGCGATGGCAGGCCATGGCGTCAGCGACGCCATCGATGATCTTGCGCGTCCCGCCACAGGCCGGCTCGTCCCGCGCCATGCCGGCCAGCAGCAAACGATCGCCATCCCAGTGGATATTGTCGGGCATGAAGTCGGGCGCGGTCAGGCGCCACAGCGGCTGGCGCGTGTCCCTGCGGGCATAGGCGACCACCTGCCGCGGTCCGAAGGCGATGACGTAGAAGCCGCTGTCATCGCGCGCCGTCTCCAGCCCGTTATTGCCCGGCAATTGCGTGCCGGGCAGCGACCGAAACTCTCGATCGCGCGGCCCGCGTTCATACCCCCCGCCGGTATCGCGCCCCATCACGAAATCCGTGATGCTGGTGCCGGGCCGTGTCAGCACCGTCGCGATCACCGTCCCGTCGCTATAGGATGCGACGCTGTTGGCGACATGCCCTGTCGGCATGGCGAGGCACCCCTGCCAACGCAGCAAGGGCGCGAGATCGGGGCGGCGGAAATCGACCGCGAATATCTCGATCGCCTCCCGCCCGCCATGATTGACGACCAGCAGCCGCGCCTGTCCGGGCGCTGTCACCCGCAGGCTGATCCCGCGCGCGGTGAACAGCGCCGGATCGGGCGGCGCTGCGCAATCGGGATAGCGGGCATCGGGCGCGACCTGGTCCGTTTCTCCGGTGAACCACTTATATGCCCGGCGCGCGTGGCCATTGACGATCTTCAGCCCGGCCCCGGTCGCAAAGCCGCTCGCGATCACCCATCGCGTTCCGGGCACCACCGCCAGATCCTCGGGCTTCGTCGCCCCGGCAGCTCCTAAAATACAGTGCCAAGCACCTGAATTATTAGGAAATCTCTGCCCGTTTGATCATTCCACCCCAGAATCTACCCCACCTGTAGGAGAGTGTCGATTCGAGGGACTTTTTCTCCCAAAAATTCAATGGCTTAAATCAAAGAATCCCACCTTCTCTTCCTCCATCCATGTGTGCTACGGATAGGTTGCGAATTCGGTAGGCTTTGACCTATCTGTTCTAACGATGTTCACACAAAAATATCAATAGCCGTTTCTCTTCGGACAGCCCTTCATCACGCAATTGGGCTTACAACGTCGAGCCATTCGGTCATGGCCAGCGGCACCTTCTCCGCGTTCTCTCGTAGGTCATAAGGCGCCTCACCGCCAAGCTGGGCTCGGAACACATCGAAGCCCCCGCACGCAGTCCTCGAACAAGCCCCTATTCGGCGGCACGGAGGGAATAGAGCGCATCATGCACGCGCTCCGCGTTGAGCAGCGGCAGGTGGAGGATGCAATCCGATGCAGAAATCAGAGCTGACCTCGCCCGTGCCCATCAATGCCATTTTGCCCTGTTTCGCCATAAAGCCGATGTAGACCTCTCGCACGTCAAGTTCCAGCCATCAACTCAGGGCAACAGAGACACTGATGAAGCGCTCGGCGGCGGCTCCTCTCATTCAGGCTAACAGCCTCGGATCTATCTGAAAGGACTCGTCATTCCGGACAATGACGCGCCCCATGTCGCGATGTCGGACATTGATCAATGCATTCCATTCCTGCGGCACAACGACGCTGCGGACGAGCATCGTAAGCGCATCACCGGCGTCGAGGAATGCGTCTCCAAACAGGAGGCATGCCGCATCGTCCATCGAACCCGGATCGGCTCGAACCGAAGGTGCGTCATCCGGGATCTCGATGGTCAAAAGTCGCAGATCGTCCGGGAGCAATTCGGCGGGTAGGTCAAGATGGACCAGAACCTCGAGAACCGCCAGGCTTGGGGTTGCTGCGGCATAGACCATTGCGCGTCCGGCGGAATCCCAGCGACCGCGCCAAAGACGAGCGCCTTCGCCGTCGAGCGCAACATGGGCTGCCTTACACAGTCGATAAACGATCACGCCGCTATGCCGTGTCCAATCCGCCCAAGAAGGGCTTCAACAGCGCGGGCGCCACGATCTGTGTCCGCCATGGCGATCGGCGTTTCACCGTCGAGCGCACGGCTGCACCGATTGAGCCATTCCTGCGCCTTTTCCGCGCTGCCGAACGTCTCCTCGGCGGCAGCGACAATGCCGACAACACGGAGCATCCGATCCGATTCGTCCTGTTCGAGCAGCTGTTCGAGCTTCTTGCGGCGCTTGAAGGTCCGAAGGCTGAGTACCTTGGGCTCAAGCGCATTGAAGCTGATGCCCGATGTCGAAAGAAAATGATCAACCGCTTGCGTCGGTAAGCCACGCCGGACGAGACGGACAATATCGCGCTCGTTGTGGAGAGGGCCGGTCAGCCCCTCTCCTCCTAGCAATTCCTGAATACGTTCAACGCTCATATCAGCACTCACAAAATGCCGGATTGCAACCGGCGTTTTGTTTGTACGCGAACTGCGCGATATAGACAAGATCGGCTGACGGCTCATGGCGCTGAACCACGATATCGATCATCTTGCTGAATTGATAAACGATCTCCATGCTCGCGAAAGATCGCGGGACCAAATCGCCTCGCGAGGCGGCTGGCCACACCTGCAGCATAACGTCGCTGGCGGCCCTCGTTGGGGCTATGATAACCCCCTACCGCCCGCCAATAGTCCCGCGTAGAGCCGAGAGCAGAGAGGAATATCCATCGTGCTGCCTCTGCGTTGAAGCAGGGATCGTCACGAAGCCAGACACGAATCTGAGAAGGTGACCGCGCCAGCACGACGGCCAGCTTAGGTATCCACCAGCTGTTGATCTGGAACGGTCCGAGATCGTGGCTTCCGTCGTTGTTCCTGATTTCAGCGCCGATCCAGCCTCCTTCCTGGTCACGGAGGCCCCAGAGGGTTTTCTCAAGCCACCTTTGCCCGCGGGCCGCATTGCGGATGCATCGAGCGACCTCTTCCTCCTTGATGGTCGCGGCCTGCAAAGGCGAGGCAATACAAGCCTCCGGCCATGCCATCGCAAGGCAGATTCCGATCAGGCCAACGCGAGAGCTAGCGATCAACGGCATTACGATCCTCCCTTACTTGCTCATCATGTCGTTGCCCGTCTCCCCGCTGCACTTCGCTGTACAAAGACCGTTGATCGCGCACGGGGAACCACGACCGAAGATGCCGCTCCAGGCGTTCGACACCCAGCCGTGCCTTCTCGGCAAATCGCTCCGACAGCCCACCGGTGCCGCGCGCCCGTCGATTAAGCTGCCGCTCGAGTTGCCCGTCTTTGCGTGCCTGCCTCTGACGGATCTCTTCGTCGCGAAGGCGAACAATCCTATCTTCGTGCCGCGCCGATAGTGCCTTGCTATGATCCTGTTCCAGCCGCCCGAGGCCTTCGAGCGAGGAGGTCTTTTCTCCCGAACGCACCATCAACTTGTCGATCAGCTTCTGCTTGTCTTCGGTCCAGAGCTTCACCCCGAAACGCGCGCGCGTGATGGCCGTGTAAAAGTTTTGTCCGTTCACCAGAGGAGAGCTGATTGGCGCCAGGACATAGACCCTGTCGTAGGTCTTCGACTGAGCGGAATAGACTGTTTCTCCGTAACCGTGATCCCAAGTCCTGTGCTTTGACAGGTCGATTTCCTGGACCCGGCCATCGCGGTCCCACCTGATTGTCGCGAGCGCCCCATCGAGTTTTTCGACCGTGCCTCTTTCCGCATTCTTGAGTTTGAGATCTTTGGTGACGAGCCGCCATTGAATGCGGTCGCCAGCAGCAAGATCCCTCTTTTCTTCAAGGAACACATTCACCTGCGCTGCCTTGCTGGTCCGAGGATCCCAGCGATGGATGCGTCCCTGATCATCGATCAGACGAACATGCTGCCTACCCTTCTCGTCTCGGCCGATCCCGATAACGCGATACTCGCCATCGCGGACAAGCCCCAACGCTGGTTGGTCCCGGCTGAACTTCACGATCTGACCGCCGGAGTAGAAACGTGCCATGCGCTTTTCCTGATCGCTGTTCCCTCCAGGCGTGAGGATCGAGAGCCTGCTGTCTTCGGCGGCAATGGCCCCCTCTCGCTTCAGGGCTTCCCGAACCTGGCTATTGACGATGAGACGTGTCGCGTTGTCGAGAACAAGTATGTTGGTGGAGGCACGGCTGCGGGGCTTGAGGCGCGTCCATTCTGCTACCAGCCCCTTGGCGAGGTCCTCGCTGACCGCACCGCTGAAGACCTTGTCGAGCGCGCCGACCGAGGCTTCATAGTCTCCTGCGCGTGCCGCCGTGACAGAAGCCTTCATCGCTTCGGTTTCCTGACGTCGGGTCTCTGTCAGCTCAGCGGTCGCCAGCCCAAGCCGCTGCATGAGCCAGAAAGCCTTTCCCTGCTCGATAGCGCCAGTCTGTCTGTTGTCCCCCATGAGGATCAGCCGCGCCCCGGTTAGCCGGCTGAGTTCAAGGACCCGCAGCGCCTGGCGATTTCCCAATTGGCCGGCCTCATCGAGGACGAGCACATGATCAGAGGTCAGACCGTGCCCACCGCCAGCAAGAAGGCTGGCGACCGTTCGCGAGTCGATCTTGGCCTTGGCACCCAGTTCGGCGGCGGCGGATGATGTCGGAGCCAGGGCAACAAACATCTTCTCAGGCCCGGCCGCTGCCCTACACCAAGCGACGAGGGTAGATTTCCCCGATCCCGCAACGCCGGCAATACCAGTGACCCGATCATGCGACAGAGCCATGTGAACCAGGGCCCGCTCCTGCTCCGGGGAGAGGTCCGCGGCTTCCAGCGAGTCCAGCAGGCGATCTGCTGTTGCTATCGGCGTGGCGTCTTCCAGCGCCAGGACAATATGCTGGGAAAGGGATTGTTCGAACCTCGCTGATCGCCGGCTGGTGCGACTCCTGTTCAATATGTCATCGCCCGTCTGATGAGCTGTCGCGAGCAGTTTCCGGCGCTCCTCATGGTGCGCCATCAAGGGGCGGATGTCGGAAAAACGAACTTCCCCCACATGGGAGGCGAGCGCCGCGGCGTAATGGCGGCCAAGCGCATTGACTGCTTCTCTCCCCTCGGGCTGCCTTATCCCGAACAAAGCTGCGCGCGCTGCATCGCCCGGCATGATCTCCACCCTTCGCTCCCCCAGTTCCTCCATCCTTTCCTGCAAAGCCAAAATCGGCTTCTCATGGGGAAGAAGCCTCTCACGCCATTGAGTGTGAAGCACTTCCAATCCGACTTTCACTTTCGGGCCGCGGGTGGCGTAGAAGGATTTGCGGCGTTCGGCCTGACCGACCAGGCCATTCGCGCGGGCATGATCATCGATCTGCTGAGCACGCTGGGACATCTTGCTGATAAGAGGCCTCGGCACACCCGAAATTTCAAAAAGCCCCCGACGCGGATCGAAATCGATCTGATATCCGAGTTCGCGAAGGCCGTGCGCCAGCTGGTTGCGATAGATCTGGCCGCTTACCATTTGTTCAGCATACATGGCGCGGCTTTCAAGGCTGACATAGTGTTTGTCCCCTGCCCGGTTCGTCATGTTGAAGATGACGATATGGGTGTGAAGATGCGGATCGAGCTCACGACTCGCATGTTCGGTGAAGCGCGCCCAGAGCAGCCTTCCGGTCGTTTCGTGCACGATCTGCTTTCCTTCGCGCCGACGAAGGTGCGCATGCTCCTCAAGATAGGCGAGCGCGACATCGACGGCCTTCTCATGAGCTTCGATGATCCGCTCATCTCCTGCCGCAAGTGCCATGATCGATACCGACTTGGGCGCGCTGATCGCAAAATCCCAACCGGGGTGATGCTGAATTCCGTTCTGCCGGTGACGTCCAAGTTGCTGCCCTGCCACCTGCCCGGCGAACAGCGCCTCCATGGCCTTGGGGTTAACCTCGCCGGAAAGCCCAAGACCCTGAGCAAGGCTGCCGCCCCAGGCGGAGATTTCAGCATCGCCTTTCGTATAATAGTCGCCGATGGCGTAATAACGGGCGATGTTTGCCGGTGATCCGGACAGGCGGCGAGGATGCATCATGCCGGCCTCGCTTCATCCCGATCACCCGATGCTCGCCCATGTTGGCGGAGGCGAAAACCGCTCGATGGCCCGAGCAGCGGCGGCGGGCCGTCGGGAAACCCCGCGCTCGGTTCTGCGCCGTCTTGATGGTGCGATTGTGATGCTTCTTCATCCGACCGGTTCTCAACGGGCGGCGGCGTATCAAGCGGCAGTTGAGGGTGTGGCTTCTCCTTTTTTTCAGTGCCACAGCGGGGGCGTGGCTTGTCCTCCTTTGACTCGATTGACGCCCCTGTTTCGAATCGAAACGGCGGCGTTGTTTTCTCCGCAAAGGCCGGCTCGATTGTCGGAAGACCATTATATCTGTCGACAAAGCGCACGACCGGGAGGTTTCTCCCGAAACGAAGATAACCCGCAAGATTGGGGAGGTTCGTGACCTCTGTGTGCATCACCAGCGGCCGGGTCACCTGCATCCGCGAGAGATTGACGCCGTCACGCATATCGTTGACGCCGTAGGACATGCCCTCATTGGCCTCGACCTGCTCTACCTGCCCCAGATTTTCCGAGACATGCTTGGCGGTCGGGGTGTCATTGGCACGCAGCGCGACCCAGGTGGAACAATAGCCGGTGATGGCCGCGGCATCCTGGATGCCATAGGTTGCCTCCAACTGCGGATAGGACTGAAACCCCAAGATGCCGCATCCACCATATTTGCGAGCGCGGGCGAGAAAGTCGCTCAGGGAAGGCAGCTTCTGGAGGGTTGGGAGTTCATCGATCACGCAATAAAGACGACGCTTGCGATCAGCCGGAAGGCTCATGATAGCGCTGATCGCAATATCGAGCCAGACCGTTACCAGAGGCCGGAGCGACGGCAATTGGTCGGCCTTCACGGTAATGAACAGCCAACTGTCATCCTCTTCATTCGCAACCCAGTCACGGATTGAGAAGCCGTCGGAAGTATCGTCGAGGTAGGAAAAGCTGCGCATGACGGAGGCAAGTTCGGCGCGGATGCCAGCCGAGGTGCGATCGCCTTCCATAGAGATGAACGCCGCTGCGTCGGTGCCTTCTGCGAACGCCGCCAAGGCCTTGAGGGGACTGCGGAGGATCGTGTCGAGAAGAATGGAAACGAGCATCCGGTCGCTGCGCGCGAGCTTGCGAAAGACGGCGACCAGTGTTCCGCGTGCAGCCTTCGCCCAGAAGGGATCGCCCCCTTTGTCCGGGATGGTCGACTCTGCGATCTGATCATAATGATAGTCCCTCGGGACATCGACCCAGGGCGACCATCGGTCAGCCCGTTCATCGAGGGGATTGAGCAGGATATCGTGCCCTGGGCGATAGAATTTTTCCACGAAGGTGCCGGCCGTGTCATAGACGATGGCGCGCTTGCCGGCCTTGCGCATTCCGGCCAGCATCTTGAGAATGATGTTGGTCTTGCCGGTTCCTGGCGCTCCGCAGATCAGGATATGCTCCGGCTCGAATTCGTCAGGTACGGGCACACCGCCTATCGAGAAGCTGCCCTTCTTCGTCCGCCAAAGGAGGCGCCGGAGTTGCCGCGCGGTTCCGAACCGGGCGCCGCGCAGGAACTGGTTGGAGCCAAGGCCCCGTCCCGTCCGGGTGAAGTAGAACCAGGCCCAGACGAGCATCAGAAGTGCGAAGGCACCCGACAGAGCCGCGCCATAGACAAGGTGATGCTCCATCGCCTGCATCGTCTTCAATGCGACAGGCGAACCCAGCAGGGCATCCGAACTGGTCCAATATTGTCGGCCCGAAGGAGTTCGAAAAAGGAGTGGCGCGCCCCCCGGCACATCACTTTTCAAGGTCGCCTCGGCAATCTTGAAAGCAACGAAGCGCTCATAGTCGCTGGACTTTTCCAGCACATACCAGACCATCCCGCCGATCCAGATGACCAGTCCCGCCAGCGTCGTCTGAAAGAAGACCTGGGTGGTCATCCGGACATTGTGGACAATGGCCTGTCCGCCCCGGGTCCACGAGCCCAGCGTATCGTTTCGGAAGATGCTCATCGCGCACCCTCCCCAGCTTCGAGCAGCCCGCGTTCGAGGAGCAGGGCGCGGGCATCCTCCATCCCTTTTTGCAGAATGTCGGGGCGCCTCGTTCCCACCGATGCGGCAAGGATGGCGAAGACCTGTATGAGGGTAGCCTGCACCTCATCGAAGCGGCCATGATAACCGCCCGCGTCCATACCCTCGAATCGGTTGAGGATGTCGCGCACATAGTCGGGAACGGTTGTGTCGGAGGCTCGGGCGCCGCCGACGAGGCGCTCATAGAGCGCGTCCTTGAACCTGATGGTAATTCTGGGCAAGCGCCGAACTCCTGTCCGACGCCTGATCACGATGATGAAGCAGCGCCCTTATACGGCACCAACAGGCCGATCTCAAATGATTATGCTGGGACGAGGCGGCAGCTAAATGGTGCCAAGGCAGATCAAAGAGTTACAGATAATTGACTGCCGATCAGTGCCGCCCGGCGTCCATCAGTGCCATTGCCTCTGACCGAAAAACATCCCGGAAGGCCGCAGGAATCCTCACGATTCGCGCCCGCAGCACCCGTGCGTACGGTGCATTACAAACGGCCTCGAGCCGTGCGTCCTTCCTTCGCAGCGGTTCAGCCGCTGCGTCAGCATCGTGCCGGTAGGCGCGGGGCTCCCCCGAAGGGGGCTTACACTCAGGCCTCTTGCACATTGGTTGCGACTTCGGCCAAGATGGAGATGGCGGGCAGACCATCGCATCGAAGGAGCAATGGTAGTGCCAAAAATGACAGACAGAGAACGGCTTGCGGATCTGGAGGCCCGGGAGAGGAAACTCGCCCAGGAGGTGCTTGGCGCCCGCCGCGCCTTGCGCGGCAAATATGCTTTGCTGGTAGAGGATCTCGCCGTGGAGCATCTGAGCGAGCGCGCCTTTCGCGACATAGTGGACCACGCAATTCGGATCGGCGGAGAAAGGGTGATGGACGCTCTGCGGAGCGTCATCGCCGAACGCGGGAGCATCCCACCTCCCAAGCCAACCCGAAGGGTTGTCCCTGCAGCGAGCACGGCGGAGCCGCGCGCAGCTGGCCAGGGTCAGCCCGGCTGAGCCTGCATCGACGTGCGACGGGCGCGGACGACAGGCGCATGGCGCCTTTCGTCCGGGTCCCCGAGCACGTCGATCTTCTCCCTCGCGACAAAAAAATGGGCGGCGGAACCAAGCGCTCCGTCGCCCATCTGCGTTCGGTCCTTGCCTTATCGCGCAGCCTCGCCTCGACGCTGATCTGCGATTGCGAAGAAGTGTGCCGGGATGCCATGCTTGCGGACCTCCCGGGCGAGATGGCTCTGAAGACCTGACCCTTCGCACACCACTGCTTCGACCGGGCGCAACCCGATCAGTTGGTCATTGCGCGCGAAACCGGCCCGGTTCCCCAGCTTCCGATTGAGGGTGAAGGCTATGATCTTGCATCCATTGCGCGCGGCCCACGCTGCCGCGATGGCGTCACACCCCTTGTCCTGGGCGGTGGTGGCGAGGACCATCGTGGGAATGCGCGCGCGGATATTGTCCAGCGCAGTGTAGAGAAGGCGGTGGTCCTCCCACATCTGCCCTCCCGAAAACAGGACGAGCGGCCCCTGCGGCGCCTTCTGATCGATTTGACGCTTGCGCCTGGCGGCGAGGAAATCAGTGGCCGCAATCACTGATGCAGTGCGTTTCGAGGATGTCAGTGATGCCCGCGGCGACGACCAGGGCTTGCCGGTTTCAGCGCGATAGGTTGCGGCGGCATGGTCTCGCATGCAGGCGAGCGCATCCTGTGTCTCATCGAGTGAGTGGCAGAGCATCTGCGCTTCCTCCAGCTCCACCGAGCCGACCTCGCTTCCGTCGGCTTGCTCGAGAAGCCGCCGGACGTTCTGCGCAGCCTTGTCTGCTTGCCCTTCGATCTGGCTGGCGACCTTATGGAAGCTGTGCACAATTCCCCATGCGATCTGGCCGGCAATGCCCTCCAGCCGCGTATCGCGCAGCACATCGAAGAGCGTGCGGACGACCATTTCGGTCGCCTGCGCCACCGTCTCGCCGTCGGGCATTGGCGCGTCTGTCACATCCTCGCCCGCTACGATGCGGTAGCGATCGGTAGTTTCCACAAAGGCGTCGGCGAATAGATCCAGGGCTGCGTCATGGCTGAGCATTTTGGTCATCGGAACCTCCTTCTTCTTCAAGAGGCTCCCCTCCCTGCACGGGCTCCGAGCGGCGGGGTCAAGGATCGCGAAGCGACCGCGAAGCGGCGCTGGGGGTCACGATTTTCTTTGGCGGCACATCATTCTGGCGGCGGCGCGCGACGACAGCCCCGCCAAAGAAAATGGTGGGGCCCCGGCGTCCTTGAGGCCGACGCGGTCCCGTGCCAAAATAAGAAGTCGTTGAGAGAGAATTTTTCTTGAAGTGACCTCTCGAGCCGGAGCCCCTTCCTGTCCGCCAGACCTGCCGATTGGGCGTTAGGCCTCCCCCGGTTCCGAATGAAAAAAGGGACCGGCAGCGGAGTGCGCTACCGATCCCTTCAGATTGAGCCGCCGATCCTCCCGCCCTTATGAAGGCGGAAGATAGGCGTCATAGGGGTTGCCCTCGGCTAAATGACCAAAGGACGTCATGACATAGGCGCTGCCGTCTCGACCTACGGCGCAGATGACGTATCGGGGCTCGCCAGTCGCAACGTCCTGACATTCCATCAGCGCTGGATTTTGATCGGCTGCCCCGCGCAGGAGCGTCTTGAAATTATCCCTGAGATAGTCCGGGATCGCCATATCCACCTCCCGTCAATGAACAGGGCGCCGACGACTGAGTGCCATCGCTTCGGTATCGACACATTGATCGACCTTCCGAAACGCATGGATCGGAATGTCGGCCTGACGCAGGAGTTGATAGAGGTTCGCCTGGATGCCAGATCCCTCGCACAGCAGCGCCTCGACGGGCTTCAGGTCGAGGATTTTGCGGTTTCGGGTGAACGCTGTTTTACGCCCCGATCCGTAGAGACCGTAGACGACGACTGGAACCCCGATTTCAGGGCGCGCGGCCCAAGCCGCCGCGATCTGATCGACGCCGCGTCTCTGGCCCGTTGTGACCAGCGTCATATGCGGCACACGGACCTTGATCGCATCGAGCCGATCCCAAATTTGCCTCCAGTCATGCCAGTCGGCGGGACCCGTCACGACGACGATAGGCCCCTGGGGCATGTGCCTTTCTCGCGTCGCAAGTTGCCTGGCACGCAGGAAGTCCAGGGCCGCAATCTGGCTTGCGCTTGATGCTGAAGATGCCCTCGTCCCGCGCGCCGGCGACCAAGGCCAACCCGACTGGACTCGGTACATTTCTGCGGAATAGTCGCGCATGCATTCGATCGCCTGACGCTGTTCGGCGGTCGATTGGCAAAGAAGCTGCCTCTCCTCCAGCGTTGTCGAATAGATCTCGCTGCCGTCGGGGTCGCGGGCCAGATCGCCCACCTCCCTGGCGAGGCTATCTTCCCGCCGCTCGAGTTTTCCGGCGACGAAGTGGAAGCTGTTGACGATGCCCCAAGCAATGTCGGGAGCGAGCGGCTCCAGTCGCGTGCCCGTGAAGAGGTCGAATATAGCGGCAACGATGCCCCCGCATTCGGCCTGGGCTGCGAACGGCTCGGGCATCTCATGCTCGCGAGGTTCCTCGCCCGGCTCGACAATCGACAGGCTGAGCGGGTCGCCAAAGGCAGCCTGAAATTCGGGGGTAGCCGTCATCTGAGCGTAGAGGGTCGGCAGGTCGGCGAAGCGATCGACGCTCGCGCGGAAATTCGTAGCCATGGCACTTCCCTTTCATGATGAGGGAGATCAGGACGAAAAATGGCCGGGAAAGCATGGTGCTTTCCCGGCCTCGTGTTGCGGATTTGGATGGATCAGTTGGCGAACTGCTCGTCGTAATCCGAGTGCATCATCAGCGCGCCGTCGGCGTCTGCGGTGCTTGCACCAAAGCCGCCGCTAGCCCCTTGGCCCTCGGTCGCCCGCTCGGCATTCTGCTGCGCGGCGCCGAAGTCATCGCGCATCTCGGGCCGGCGCCAGGCGACCCGATAACCCTCGGCATCGGTACCGAACAGGGCAATCGGCAGCGGCTCGTGAAGGCTCGGATCATCGATCGAGCCTTGCAGGAAGCTCTCCCCGGTCTTTTTGGCGGTTGCTTCCCAGAGGGCTCCAACCTGTACCCAGCGGCGGCCGACATTGAGGGCGACAACTTCGAAGACAGGTGCACGTTCATGCATGCTCTGCACCGGGCGCAGCCCGACCTTGGGAAGGTCGATCGTGCGGGTGGCGATATGGCCCTGAAGACGACCGTTCACGGGCTTGATTTCACCGATATTCATGACTTCAACTCCTTGGATGATGCCACTCTCGACCATTCGAAAGCGACACCTTCCAAAATCCTCCTCCCCTCCGTTACCTGCACTCTCGCCGCGCGCCGCCGTGTGAGCAGCACGAAAAATCTGCAGTATTCACCACCGCTTCTCCGCTTTCACGTCAGGTCGTCGGACGGCAAGCGGACGACCTCGGCGGGAACCAGACAGCACGTCGAGCGGAAAAGCGGAGCGAGAAATCCACCGAAGGAGGATAGGCGGCTGATTTCTGCTTTCCGTAGCGTAAAGCCCCAAGGTTTGTCGCCTGCAAGTGCTAATCCGTCTTGGCGACCGTGAAGCCGATCCTATCGATCTCGCCATGAGTTGTCCGGATATGAGCCTCGCCGTCGTCGGTGCCATTCATGATAATAAGGATCGCAGCAACCGGCTGTTCGAAATCCGGTTATGCGCTCCTGGCGAGTTGGTCGATCTTGTCCCGGAGCCAAAAAATCCCTTCGACCCATCCGCTATCGCCATATTCAGCGTGCGCGGCATTCAGATCGGCTATGTCTCTGCTGAGCGATGTGGCTGGATCGGTGCGCGTATGGCGCAGGGCGAAGAAATTCGCGGGATATTCCAGGAGGCGGTGGAGGGCGGCGCGATCATCCGCATCAGCTTCAGCGGCGAAGATCCTGTCTTGCCGCCGCCCCGCGCGGTGAAGGTGGAAAGAGCGGATACCGAGGAGGATAGCGGCTTCTATCCTGACTATATTCCACCTGACGACTGAGCTGATAGAAGATCATCCACCGATGGCGTGCAGGGTCTCAAGCACCGCCTGACGATAGCTGTCTCCAAACAGCCGCAGATGGACCAGCAGCGGCCAGAGCCGATAAATCGCCTGGCGTTCCTCCCAGCCCTGCGGCAGCCCGCACGCCTCGTAGAAGACCGCTGGAGGACGATCGAAAAGGCTCAGCATGGCAAGATCGACCTCACGGTCGCCATAATAGCTGGCGGGATCGATCACCGCGGTGACATGGTCGTTCGCGACCAGGATGTTTCCACCCCATAGATCGCCATGCAGGAGCGATGCCGCTGGCCGCGCCGGCAAGAGGTCACCCAGCCTGTCGGCCAAAACCCCAACTCGTTCACCGACATGCCGGTCTATGAACGGAATATGGCAACGAAGACGGTTCGCGGCCCAGAAGGCATGCCACACGTCCGTGCGGCTATTGACGATTTTCACGGTGCCAAAGGCATAGTCATGGTCCCAACCATAACTCTCACCTAGCGTTCCATGAACCTGGTCCAGTATCTCGGCGAGGTGCACCCAGGATCTCGATAGCTTCCCTCCTGCGGGCATGTCAGACCGGAGGAGCAGGTCTCGCTCGACGCCAAGGATTTGCGGCACTGGCGCGCCGGTCCGTTCCAGCGCCCGGAGCATGCCGGCTTCCGCGTCGGCGAAGACAGTCTCCTTGGCGATGATCGTCTCGCCTTCGGCGATGAACAGCCGCTTCACCGCAGAAATGTCTCCCCCGCTCAGCGATTCGGCGCGAAGGATTTTGCGCGACAGAAGTCGCGCTGCGCGCGTGCGGGTGAAGCTCATTGATTTGGTCCGGTACGGGTAGTGCTGGGAGAATGCTAGGCGTCAGGGGCCAAGCCGGCAAAATTACGTGTCGCGTCCAGATCCGCCGCAGGCGCGCGCGCCATTTAGATCGACGACACGCCGCCAGATCCTGAGACGCGGGCCAGCTGTATGCCCATGGTTTCAACAGTCCACATTGGTGAGGCGAACCATGATATGTGGATCGCCGCTGCGGCCCGCGCCGAGTTCCGCTTGGCACATCGCGATGATCCTGTCCCAAATATGCGCAGGCATGTCACTGTCGCTGCCCTCTCCCGACAGGCTCGGGTCCACCAGAACGACGACATCTGACCATTCATCCGGATCGCCGGACTTGTGCCACGTGAATTTTGGCCAGTCGTCATGAGCCATCGACGAAAGGTGGGGTCCTGGAAAATATCGGGTGCGTTGAGTGACAGGCTCCGCCCAGCAGTCACATCGGCATGTTGCCCTACCATCGATGTACGGCCCGCTCTTTCGCCGCTCGCGCTAGGCGAACCCGACGCCAATGCCTGTGAGAGCGCCTTGCCAGTAGACTGAATTTTCACCCGATCAGCGAAAATCGCGCAATAGCCACGGCCGAACTCGCCTGGACGCGACCGGGAGCATGTGACGGCCCATTCAAAGCCAAGGGGGTCGAGCGCAAGCGTGGCCCGACAACAGCGCTGAATGATCTGGGCAACGCTCCAAGGCTGGAAATCTGTAGTACCAGAAATGATCGCAGCGCAATGCGAAGGATCTTCAAGACTATTTCTTCCGCTGAGCTCGGCGCCGAGCGACGGGAAGAGCGGATCGTCGAAGAGGGCGAGCAGGCCACTCTACCGGTCTCCCCCATCCGTCGGCGGGAAAGCGGTGAGGAATTCCGGGCTGGGATCGTCAGGATCGAACTTCGCGTCGAGATTTGCGCATGCGAGGAAGGCCTCTTCCAGCAGCGCCATTTCGGCGTTGGTACAGGCGATGACGAAGCTCGCGGAAATGAATGTGTCTGCCATGGTGCCAGGTCCAGTTGGATCAGAAGTGAGAGGGAGTGGCCGCCGCGCCGATCAGGAAACGCAGCTTCGCCCAGGCCGCGTCCTCGCCTGAGCGCACCCCGCGATTGAGGCCCCGCGCGTACAGGCGGAATGCGACCGCGGCCATTTCGGGGGTTGCTGTGGCTGGGATGAATTCGAGAAAATTCTGCTCGTCATCCCGAAGCTCCAGCATGTCGGCGTGGCTCAGTAGATGCGTGAGGGCAACGCGTGCAGGCGAGTTGAGTTCGGCGAGCCGCGCATTGAAGCGCTGGACAAGCGGATCATCAGCGGGGAAGTCAGGCATGATCAGAACTCCAGGAAGGAAGAACCGATCCAACCCCGGCGGGTAGCTCCCGGGATAGGCCGAGGCCGCAGCCACGATCGGCACGAGGCTGGGGAAAGAGGAAAGGAGGATGCGCCTGGATCGGCGACTGGAGAGCCGGTCAGGGGCTCGTTTCGCCGGACACCCACCAAGAGACCGCGGCCTCATCGACCGTTTGATGGAGGCAATGGTCAAAGCAAAATCGCTGAAACTCGGGCCTTTCACTCAGACCCTCGACATTGAGCTTTGCTGCAAGCTCGGTGCTGAAAGCCTCGAGCGGCGTGATGTCGCCTGCCGGCACCCATTTCGCCAACTCGTCGCTCTGGGACCCGCAAAGGTCGCATATCGTGCATTCATAGCTGCCGGAGAGATCCCATTTTTGGGTTTCGATGTCCCAGCGCACGCAAGCGTCGCGAACGAAGGTATCTGAACCGCAACGACTGCAAACGGGCTTTACCGCTCCCCAGTCGGCCGCCGGAGGGGGCTCGGTCGGATCGGGCGGCATAAATGCGATCTCATAGCTAAGGGCTGGAATGCGCTCGTTGAAATAAGTGCAGTTTTCCGCCGCCTCGCGGACTGCGGCCCAGACGTCGTCGTCCGCGGATGTCTCGACGCACATCGTCACCGTGGCGAACAGATCGCGGTCGCAATAATAGCTTATCCGCACATCATAGGCGTGCGTTATTACTGGCGTGGTGGCCATGGTCATTCTCCTGAAAAATGAAGATCGTCGGCAGCTTGTCCGCCAGATGCGGGTTAGCGGGCGCGTTCGAGGAGCTTGCGGGCCTTGCCTTCGAGTTCGAGCCTGCCGTCCTGATGGGGCCGGCTGCGGGCCACCGCGGTTATCCCCTGAACAAAGTCATAAACCGAGGCTGGCGGGTGCCCCTCTTCCGCGAGTACGGCAGCGATGATCTTTCCGGTCTCCGCCTTGGAAAAGCCTTCCTTGCGCAGGAAACTTTCGCGATCTTCGTCCTTGCGCGCGACGACGGCAGACCTCGCCGCCGTGATGCCGTCGATAAAGGATCGGGGGGAACTGTCGGCAAAATGCGCGAGCGCGGGCGCAGCCTCATGGGCGAAGCGGTTCGCGGCGAATTTCGAGTGGCGGATGTTGATTTCCTGGAAGTTCTCTACGCCCCAGAGATTACGATTCTGACAAACAGCGCGAAGATAGAATGTCGCTATTCCCAACGACCTGGAGCCGACCTCTGAGTTCCAGCAGTAAAATCCGCGGAAATAGAGATCGGGATCGCCATTGGGCAGTCGCCCCGCCTCGATCGGATGGAGGTCGTCGACGAGAAACAGAAACACGTCCCGGTCGGACGCATAGAGGGTGGTTGTGTCGCTGCTCACATCGACATGCGGATTGTAGGTCATGGATCCCCAGTCGAGCACGCCCGGCACCTTCCAGCGCGTGTCGCCGGTGCCATTGCCCGCGATCTTCATCACCGCGCCGACCAGTTCGTGATCCCAGATGCGGCCATAGTCAGGTCCGGTAACCGCGCGCAGTTCGGTGCGGCCATCGCCCGTCTGCAGCATCTTCACATGCTCGCCCTGATGGCGGATCAGGCCATGCTGGAGGTTGATGCCGGCAAGGGCTGCTGGAAGTTGGCGCAGATAGGACGCCGGTGCGCCGACCAGACTGCAGAGCTGGCCGAAGGACCAGTTGGTCGGCGCGACCGGCTCCTGATCCTCCGACAATATGAGGGACAAGCGCTCAGGCTCATCGCTGCGGGCTTCGACGCGCACCGTCCGGCTTTCTACGATACGGGTCGTGGCGCGCTCCGCCCTGGTCCGAACGCTGTCGTAGAGGTCACCCAGCGAAAGATATCGCTCGTCCTGCGGCCGACTGAACCATTCTGACGCCACACGTGAATTGTTCGCCCCGCGCGAGACATCGACGCGGTAAGGGCGCGTGACAGCGGTCTGAGATGCAGTGATTGCGGTCATGGGAACCTCCAGAGTTGGATGGGTTGACGATCGGGTGGGCCATTCCCCAACCTTCGCCATCCCATCCTCTCCCCCTCCCTCCTGCCGTCACGGCAGGCCCGGCCACCTCCTGCCGGGTCACGCAGCCTTGTCCGAGAGGGCAACGAGCTTGCCCCATTCGGCACCTGTCCGGCTGATCTGCTCGACTATTGTCGTCGCCCGATCTGCCGGAATGAACAGCCTGGTCTTGTAGGCGATGATCTCGCTGAAGCAGCCGATCGATTTCAGCCATTCGCGCCGCGATGCCGGATAATCCCTGATTTCCAAACGTCGGCTGTCGTTCACGAAGGCCCAGATGAGCCTTGCGGGTTCCATGCCGGGGATGGCCACGCCTTCGCCATTACGCGCCGCAACGATCATTTCCGAAGGCAACAGGGCGATCTGCATTGAGACGCTGAAGGCCGTAGCGAGCTTCTCAAGGCCGCCTGGCGAGATGATGCGGCCGAGGACAGAGTTTCCATCGGCGTCAGACACGCGCCAGACCCGTAGATCGTCGTCCGGCAGCTTGTTCCAGACCGGCAACAGCAATCCGGTCGCCATATTGATCGTCTCGACATCGAGCTTCGACCGCGCGTCTGCGACCTCGGCTTCCCAGAGCGTTTCGAACTCGGCCTTGCCGATGGGCGACCAATGGCTCTCGACCAAAGCCTGATTGCGGATACGTTCGCGGCCCGTGGGCCGCACGAGTTCCCACATCGTGATCGGCTCCCCCTCACTGTCCATGATCGGCCAGCTCGTCACCTGCAGCGCGACGCGGCCCGACTTGCCGTTGCGCAGCCAGCCTGCGGCTTCTTCGCCATGCTGCCGGATCAGTTGGGCAAAGCCGGTCGCTCTTCGGCGATAATGCAGCTCCAGCCGGCTGAGGCGTGTCTCGGCGCCTGTGACGGGGTCTCGCCGCAGTATCTGTTCATCCAGCAGGATGGTGCGCTCGGCCTGGATCGTCTCCACGCCGACATCGAGCCTGCCGGCCTCGCGCGCCGCATCGATCCGGGCCTGGATCAGCGCCATATATTCCTCGAAGATTGCATTCTGCGTCTCGATGCGAAGGGCAAGCAGCCGATTGAGCCAGCGCTGGATCGGCGGGAGATCGTCGAGAAGGCCACCGGACTCCTTGTCGAGGAGCTTGAGCCCCGTCATCGCGATGAAGGCGCTGAGCGAGGTACTGGTCAATTTGCCGCGATAAAGCAGATGATACCATTGGTTGAGTGCATCACGGGCGTAATCGCTCTCAAGATTGTCCGCCGGATCGAAGAGGTTCTGCCCCCCGGTCTGCCGCTGCCCGCGGGTGAGCGCGCCCAGGCTGTCGAGACGGCGGGCGATCGTGCTGATAAACCGCCGCTCGCCGCGGCAATCGGTGGTGACCGGCCTGAAGATGGGCGCGCTCGCCTGATTGGTGCGGTTGGATCGACCAAGACCCTGGATCGCGTTCGAAGCCCGCCATCCCGGTTCCAGCAGGAAGTGAATGCGGCGCCTGTCCGATGACTTGCAGTTTCGATCGGCATGATAGCTGCGCCCGGTGCCGCCGGCGTCGGAAAAGACCAGTATCTGCTTTGCCCCGGACATGAAGGCCTCGGCTTCGACAAGATTGCTCCTTGCCCCTCGGCTTTCGATCTTCTGCCGCCCGTTCCCGTCGACTACGAGACGCCGCGAGCGGCCGGTGACTTCGGCGACAGCCTGCGTGCCGAAGTGCAGGATGATCTCGTCGAGCGCAGACCCGATCGGCGGCAGGGCGCAAAGTTCCTCGATCATTGCGTCGCGCAGCGCGAGCGCCTGCTGGCAAAAGACAGGATTGCCCTCCGCGTCGATCATGAGTTCGGAGCGCTCGACATCATCGCTCCCTTTGATCACCTGCATCATGCGGACCGGGAAGGCGGTCTTCAAATAATCTATCATGGCTTCGCGTGGAGACAGCTCGATATCGAGTTGCGCCCGTTCGTCCGCCGACAGGGTGGCAAGCCTTCGCGTCAGCATGGCTTCGGCCGTCGTGACGAGCTGGACGACGGCATGGTGCCCCGCCGCCACCTCATGGGTGATCGCCTCGATCAGGCTCGGAACCTTCATCGCGATCAGCAACTGCGCGAAGAATCTCTGCTTGGCGCTTTCGAACCGCGAGAGAGCCGATCCCTTGGCCTGGGCATTGAGCGATTTGTCCTCGAACCGGTCCACGATATTGGTGAGGGCGAGGACCTCGTCGAGATTGCGGTGAATGACGGCCCAGCCATCGGCATAGGCGTTATAGATCGCGATCTGATCCTGGCTGAGCGGATGCTCGAGCGGCTCATATTCGACCCCCCGGAACGTCAGCGCCCGTGCCGTATAGAGGCCAAGCGCCTTCAGATCGCGGGCGACGATTTCCATGGCGGCGATGCCGCCCTTTTCGATCCCGCCCATGAATTCGGCGCGATCGGCAAAGGAGGTGCCAGGCCCCCAGAGGCCGAGTCGGATCGCATAACAGAGATTGGCGGGATCGGTCGCGCCCGTTGCCGACACATAGAGGATGCGAGCGCGCGGCCGCAGATTTTGCAGCCGGACGCCCGCCAGCCCCTGTTCCGAACCCTTCTGCTTGCCGAACTGGTTCTCGGTGCCGGCGGCATTGGCCATCTCATGGGCCTCATCGAAGCAGATGACCCCTTCGAAATCGGATTCCAGCCAGGCAAGTATCTGGGCAAGGCGCGAGGCTTCATCATGCCGCTGTGAGCGGAGGGTCGCGTAGGTAAGGAACAGGATGCCGCTCGTCATGCTGATCGGCGCGCCGACAGGAAAGGCGTCGAGCGGCTGGATATCGAGAGGCGATCCACCAAGCGCCGCCCAGTCTCTCCTGGCATCCTCGATCAACGCGGCGCTCTTGGAAATCCAGACGGCCTTGCGTCGGTCGCGACTCCATTGATCCATGATGCAGGCAGCCACTTGCTGCCCCTTTCCGACGCCGGTGCCGTCGCCGATGAAGAAGCCCATGCGATAGGGTTCGCCATTGCCGTCAGGGGACAACAGCGTGCCGGATTCATTGGGGGCGTAGAGACCGGGCAGGTCGCGCTCAAAGGCTTGGCCAGCATATATAAGGGTCTCAAGCTGCGCGTCCGACATGGCGGCGACGGCGCACTGTGGGAGCATCGGCACATAGGTCGGCTTGGGCGGCAGGATCGAGGACATGGCGATCGACTCGACAAGCTGGTCGGGATGCGCCTTCGCGCCAGCGATCTCCATGCGGGAGAGCCGCCAGGGTATGTAGATGCCGATCTGCTCGGCGGCGGGGAGCGGCGTTTCGCGAACAGCATAGGCAAGCGGCTCGACGGTCCCATCAATGGCTACGATTGGCCGGGGCTTGAGGAGCGGTGCGATCGCGCCTTTCTTGCCCGAGAACAGCGATCGGATGACCGGGCGCGCGTTGGTTGCCGAATTTCGAGCCAATGGACGGCGAACTGCCGGTTGATCGGGTTCGGGCGGAACCGCTCCGCCGAGCCTAGGCGGCAATGAAAGGATATGCGGCAGCAGAGCGTCGACGCCATTCACCGTGACCCGGAGCGGCGTCCCTTCCCATCCCTTGTCATAGACAAGGAGGCGAACCGAGATGCTGGTGCCGTGCCTGGCAAATGGGCGCCCCTGTATCGTGATCTCGACCCGGGGCGGCACGAGGGCTGCGACCGCTTCATAGCCGCTCGCCGCGCTGCCATCATGGGCGAAAGCCGGCGACATGATCGCGACACAGCGTCCGCCCGGCGTCAAGCGGGCAAGAGCCGAGCGGAGATGGCGCGCGCCGGCGTGGCGATCCTTGCCCCGCGCTTCGCTCCGGCTGAAGGGTGGGTTGATGAGGACAAGGCTTGGGCGCTGCGCCGCGTCGAGCAGATCGTCGATATGTTCGGCGTCGTGCCGTGTCACCCCCGCGCCGAACGCCTGAGCAAGCAGGCCTGCCCGAAGCGGGTCACGCTCATTCAGCAACAGGCGTGCGCCGGCTGCCTTCGCAAAGCCCGCCAGCATGCCGGTCCCAGCGGAAGGTTCTAGGAGCAGATCGTCCCGCGTGATGGCGGCGGCCAGGGAAGCCAGAAAAGCAAGCGGAGCGGGCGTCGAGAATTGCTGCATGTCGATCTGGCGCTCGGACCGATAGCTTTGTGTCGGCAATCGGCTCGCGAGCGCAGTGATGGCCAAGAGCGCGCGATCAGGATGGGCGTCGTCATGGCTGTCGGCATCTCTCTGGAGAAATGCCGTGACCTGCGCCAGCTCGAGAGCATCATAGGCGTCCCGAAGCGACCAGGCGCCCGAGCTGTCATCCGCCCCGAAATGCGCCATCATCAGCCCAGAGAGCCGTTGGCGGCTGACAGGCTGACCGGCACGAATGAGGTCGGCAAGCGATCGGGCGACGGCCGCGATCGTCCAGATCTTCTGGTCGAGCGGGTTTGAGCCCGCTTCAAGAGCGGCGAGAAGTGAACGGGTCATCGGGAAACTCCTTTCGGTGGGGATCCTGCCACTGCGCGGCAGCTCCCCCCGTCCCCCTCCTCCCTCCCGGCGGAGGGCGTCGGGAACGCGAAAAAAGGCCAGCGCCGCGGAATGCAGCGCCGGCTGGCACGAAGCTCAGGCCGCTTCCGGAAGGCCGTCGTCCGAATCCTTAGAGCCCGATCCAAAAGTTGTTGAGCAATACCAGCATGTTATGATTCACGCCGTCCTTGCGAGAGATGGAGTGATCAATGGCATGGACTGGCATTG
>NZOF01000021.1 GCA_002695185.1 Erythrobacter sp. | reverse complement strand
CGGCGTTGTTGCAGAACTCTCGCCGTGAAGGATTCACATCACGAATCCATGCGGTTAGACGGGCGGCATGAGCAAGCCCAAGCCCGCCCGCTACCGCACGACGAACTGGTCAGTCTACAACGCTGCGCTCCGCAAGCGCGGGTCGTTGCTGATCTGGCTGGACAAGGAGATGGCCTGGCACGCGTCGCATGAGGGGCGCCCAGGGCGCCCGCCGGTCTTCTCCAATGCAGCGATCCAGTTCTGCCTGTCGATCAAGGTGCTGTTCAAGCTGCCGCTCAGGCAGACAGTCGGGATGGTCGCGAGCCTCCTGCGGCTCGCGGGATTGGACTGGCCCGTTCCCGACTACTCTACGCTGTGCCGCAGACAGAAGACCCTCAAGGTGCAGATCCCCTATCGCCGTGCCGACGGGCCGCTGAATCTGCTGGTGGACAGCACCGGCATCAAGTTTCTTGGCGACGGCGAATGGCATGCCCGCAAGCATGGTGTTCAAGGCCGCCGCCAATGGCGCAAGGTGCATCTGGCCATGGACACCGCCACCTCGGACATCCGCGCCATCGAGTTCACCCCCAGCCGGGAAGGCGACAGCCCTGTCCTGCCCGACCTGCTCGACCAGATCCCCCAAGGCGAAGACATCGGCACCGTGACTGCGGACGGCGCCTACGACACCCGCCGCTGCCACAGCGCCGTTATCTCGCGCGGCGGCACGGCGATCATCCCAATCCGCAAGAACGGTCGTCCGTGGAAAGAGGACTGCCCGGCGGCCCGGGCGCGCAACGAAACCCTCCGGGCCACGCGCCATTATGGACGCGCGTTCTGGAAGCGCTTGACCGGATACCATGCCCGCAGCCGCGTCGAAGCAAAGATGCGCTGCCTCAAGTCCTTCGGCGAGCGCATCGCCGCGAGAGACCCCGACCGCCAGACCGCCGAAATCCACATCCGCGTCGCCCTCATGAACCGCTTCAACGCCCTCGGAACAGCCGAGATCGTCCGCGTGGCCTGAACCTTACGGGGAAAGGGGCCCTCACGCCTCAGAACGCCGTTCTGCAACAATGCCATGCAGGAGGCATAACCTGTCTCCTCGGCGGCGCCCGATATCGGTCTCCGCCCATTCCGGAAGGCCTCGACAACCCGCGTCTGGTCAACAAGCACATGCACCGAGACTTTCATCCGGGTCTCACCGCGGATGACAACCTAGGCGCCCACCGACCGGAATCAGGCGCGACAAAGGCTAGACCTGCGCCACTCCCCCACCGCATAGGAAAGTGCCGAGCGATCGGCGGCGAGATGCGTGACCAGCACTAGTCTATGTTGGAGCGGTGGTTCATCACGAAGATCAGGGTCCAGCCTCGACAGCGCCTCCTTCTGTGATGGCTTCACACGCATCACATTGGCACATTGCGATGCCGCCGGGGGCACAGAAAACGGTGGTTTTAGAACGATACTTTTTGGCTCAGCTTATGCAAAGCCTTCACGGATCAACGAATGCTCGCTATTGGCAGCGGTTCTGTTTGGCAATCTGATTGTGGGAACTGCTCTGGAACGCAATTTCACAGAAGCAGAATCGTTCCCAACAAAATCGGTGCAGCATCGAGATCGGAAACCTTGACCAGCCGCGATGATGTCACGGCTGGCTCTTGTGCCTCAGGCGACGGCCTGTTGCACCTTTCTGATGCGCGTCGGCAGGCCCTGACGGATGCTGGCGCCGCTGATCGGCTCCAGCCAGGTTCCGGCAACGCGGCGCGTGGGGTCGGCAAAGCCGAGCGCGTTCAGGTTCACGCCGGCGCCGACCCAAGGGTTGCCCCCATAGGATTGCCCGTCGATCACATGCTTGCCCGCGCCCAGTTCGCTGTGACCGAACCCGTGTTCGATCCCCAGCGCACCGCGCATCCCCCCCTCGCTGACCAGCGCCACGCCGATGACGCGGCCGCCGGGGCTTTCGATTTCGATGGTATCGCCATGGGCCACGCCCGCACGGCGTGCGTCGTGGGTGTTCACCATCACCGGGTTGTTTGGCTTGATCATCCGCAGCCGGTCCAGCCCCGCCGAATAGGAGTTCATCATGTTCGACTTGAACGAGAACGCCAGCAGCGGCCAGTCATCCTCGGTGAACACGTCGCGCATCGGTGTGCCGTCCGACAGTGCGGCGCGGCGGAATTCGGGCACACCGCGGTGGCGCCGCCCGGTTTCGCTGTCGATGGCGGTGCCGACATCCTCATTGTAAAGGCACAGCGTCCGCGCCCAGCGATTGCCGAGCTTTTGGCCGTCATAAGCCTGATCGAAGGTCTGGAACCGCCCGCCGCGCGAATAAAGATGCGCGACCGCGCCGCGTTCCTCGACCGGCAGCGTGGCGTCGATTTCGGGCATCAGACGGGCAATGCCGCCAAGCGCTATGTCCTCCGTGCTGGCATCGGGCAGCCTTTCACCCTGATAGGCCACGTTGGCCGCGGCGCGAAGGAAGAAATCCTCGGCCCGGTTCAGGTCATGGGCGAGACCATCCGCCCCCTGGATTGTGCCTGCACCGAAACCGGCAAGGTTCAGCCGTTTGGCCACGGCAATAAAGAAGCTTTCCATGCTCACCGGATCGCCCTCGGCGGTTCTGGCCTGGCGCGGCTCGACCACGGGCCAACAGGCGGTCGTCATCTTGGTCAGGTTGCCCGACCACGCCCCGGTAAAACCCCAGACCTCGTACATCACAGAGTCCGGGAAGATATAGTCGGCGTAGCGATTGGTTTCGTTGATGAACCCGTCGATCGACACGTAAAGCCCCAAGCGTTTCGGATCGGCCAGCTTGTCGGCGATCAGGTTGTTGAGCCCGGCCTGTCCATATAGCGGGTTTGCCATGACGCCGATCACCGCCTTGATCGGATAGGGATAGCCATCGAGCGCCGAGGCCAGATGTTCGGTCAGCACCGGCGGGGCCAGCTTGCGCCACGGAGCGTTGGATGGGTAGGGGTTCTCGCCTGCCGCGACACGGCGCTTGTATTCCGACGATTTTTCGTAAGGAAAGCGCGAGCGCGACAGGAATACGCCCTTGGGTTTGCGCATGCCGTCGAATTTGGCCAGGTCATAACGCGGCCCGTCGCCGAAGCCGTTGAAGCTGCCGCCGCCATGGGCCGCGCCGCCCTTGTGGTTCATGGAGCCAGCCAGAAGGTTCAGGATCTGGATGCCGAAGGCCGCGTGGAACCCGGTGGCCGACATCATGCCGCCATGGCAATCGACCACGCCGCGTCGGCCTGCGGCCTTGAAGCGCTGCGCGATATCGACGATCCGCGCCTGCGGTATGCCGCATTCCGCAGCCAGATCAGCCAGCGAATGCTCCTGCGCCGCTTCGCGCAGGATCAAAAGACTGGACCGGACGGCAATTTCAGTGCCATCGGGAAGTGTGACCGTGTCATCGACGAACAGATCGCCCCGCCCCGTGGTGTCAGCTGCGGTCAGCATGCCCTGCGCCATGACCATCGGACCATCCTGTGGCGTTTCCGGTTCGGCAAGGCCCAGGTCGGACTTGCGCAGGAAACGGCCCTGTCCTTCGTGACCCTCCTCGGTGATGACCAGGTGCGTTGCGTTGGTATGGCCCACCTCGCCCGCCGCATCGGCCGCGGCCTGCGACGGCAGGGCCAGAAAATCGGCGGCAAAGCCATCGTTTTCCAGCAGCCAGCGGATCAGCGCCATGGCCAGCGCGGAATCCGTGCCGGGGCGCACCGGCACCCAGTTCGACCCGCCGGCCGAATTGGTGACGGAGGCGTTCAGCGCCGGGTCCACCACCACGTAATCCAGACCCTTGGCGCGGGCATCGGCGATCATGCGACCCTGCCGTTTGAAGGGGTTGCCCGCCTGGCTAGGCGCGGTGCCGATGAACAACGCGAATTCGGCGTTGGCGAAATCAGGCTTGGTATGGGCGTTCTTTTCCAAATCGTTCATCACCGCGCCCGCGCCCATGCGAAAGGCCAGGCCGCAATAGCTGCCGTGGTGGCCATAGTTGCGCGTGCCGAAGGCGTTGAAGGCAAAGCGTTTGAGCAGGGCGGAACGCCCGTAATCCGTGGCCTCCATCACCAGCAGCTGGTTGGTCTTTGGCCCCAGTTCGGGTGCCTCTGGGTCAAGCGGCGTATCGTAATCGTTGAGCGCGCGCAGACCTTCGACGGTCCCTTCGCCGAACAGATCGCCGCCTTCGCAGATCTCCTCGATGGCCTGTTCGAAGGGGACGCTGCGCCATTCGCCCGACCCGCGCGGCCCGACCCGTTTCAACACGTTCAGAACGCGGTGGGGGCTGGTGATCTGTGCAATCATCGCGTTGCCCCGCGCACAGGCGGTCGAGCGGTGCTTTTGCCCGTTCTCGTTCAGCCGAGAAACAAACCGCAGGGCATCGGCTACCGGCACTTCCTGATCCAGATGCGCGTCCGAGGACAGCGGATGATAGGGGTTGCCGCGCACGTTCAGCACGGTGTCGGTAGCATTGTCGATCCGCACGCGGATCCCGCATTTGGTCGTACAGCCATAGCAGACGGTAAAGGCCAGGCGCTGATCCTCGTTGATCTCCAGATCGCCGCTGGCCGGGTCCACGCGGTATTCCGGCGTGGGTGCGTTGCCATAGATGGGATGCGCGGGCTTTTCGCCCGCACTGCCTGTGATGCCCCGCGCCATACGCGCCAGCGGCTCGGAATAACCGGCGGCAAAGGTGGTGGCCCCGGCGACGGCAACGCCGCCCTGCAACAGTCTGCGACGCGTCTTATCCATGAGAAGGCACTCCGTCTGAAGGTTTGGAAACGGGGACGGTAGAGGGCCCGTCAAGGGCCGCCCGCCAAGGCACGAATATCTCGATCAGCATCAGCACCGTCAGCCACAGGGCAAAGGCACCGATGATCCCCAAAAGGCCCATCGACCCCATGCCCAACTGGTATTCGCTGAAACCCGCGGTCTGGCGCTGCACCGTCTGCACGTTCATCAGAACGGCCCAGCGGAACATCCACGCGGTATGCAGGGCAAGCAGGCCGAAGACCCACCCCAGGCCCCGAATGCCCGGCCGCATCAGCAGTGCCAACACACCGAGGAACAGTACGCCCCCCGTGGCCACCGCGCGGAAGGTCATCGCGCGCCAATCGGGGTTACCCTTGACCGAGTCCAATGCGGCCGCAACAGATGGGTCGGCTTGGGTCAGCCCTACCGCGAACCACAGCGCCGCGGTGATGCCCGCCAAGATGCAGGCCACTAGCAAAACACCAAGCAACTGACGCGACACCGCGCGGCTGGGGGATACGACGGGCGTCTGGGGTGCCGTTGCCAGTTCTGCGGCACGCATGCCGGAAAACCGGTCCAGAACCAGCAGCATACCAACCGATCCGATCAGACCCGTCGCCACAAACATCACCGGCAGGAAATCGGTGTGCCAGAGCGGACGACCCTTCAGAACGGCGATCTCGTAACCGGTATAGAGCGCCATTCCCAGCGACGCGGCGAAGGCACCCAGCCCCGTCAGCACGATCAGCCAGCGCGGGCTGTCCCAATGGCCCAGCGTCGCTACACGCGCCACCCAACCAACGATACCCCGTTCGCCGCGCCAATCCTGCATGGGTTCACGCCAGACCAGCCAGGCCAGCCCGATGGTCAGTACCACGAAAACTGGCAGGATCAGCGATCCGATCGACATCCAGGACCAAGGCGTGAAATGGGCGTAGAAATGCCAGAACCGTAGCGGCTGATGCAAATCCGCGAGTAGCGACACAGGGGCTGCGATGGCGGTCGTAACCGCCCCCACCAGCGCCAGCCGCGCTATGGGTTTCCAGCGGTTCACCCCAAAGACCGCGCCGGGCAGTGCCAGCCAGAGCGAAGTGTAGGCCAGCGCCACAAGGAAGAAATACTCGACCGCGCGCGGATACCAGGCGATGCCGTAACGCGGTGCGATGATCTCAATGCTCTCCATATTCATACCCCAGTTCTGCCCCTGCGCTGTCGCGCACATCCCAAAGGCCCGGCGCCGCTTGCGGCCGGTCGATGAACCGTTCATCCATGCCGAGATAAAACACATGCGGCACCGTGTTCTTGTCCGGTTGCAGTACCTTCAATTCGTCGCGGTGCTCTTCGATCATCCGGCTGATCTGGCTGTCGGGATCCATGATGTCGCCGATAATCCGCGCACCGCCGACGCAGGATTCGACACAGGCGGGCAACAACCCCGCCTCAAGCCGATGGGCGCAGAAAGTGCATTTGTCGGCGACCTGTGTGCGGTCGTTGATGAACCGCGCGTCATAGGGACAGGCCTGTACGCAATAGGCGCAGCCGACACAGCGGTCGGCATCCACGACGACGATGCCATCCTCGCGCTGGAACGTGGCCTGCACCGGGCAGACCGGCACGCAAGGCGGGTTGTCGCAATGGTTGCACAGCCGCGGCAGCATGAATTGTGCCAGATCGCCAGTCTCCTCGTTTTCGACCTCGTATTGCGACACGATGGTGCGAAACTTGCCTAGAGGCGCTTCGTTTTCGATATGACACGACACAGTGCAGGCCTGACAGCCGATGCACTGGCGCAGATCGATCAGCATGGCATAGCGTTTGGCGGCATCCCCATCCCGGCGCGGCGGCTGGTCGTTGATACCGGCCTGCGCAACACTGGCCAGCGGCACGAAGGCTGCACCCGCGGTGATCCGCGCGGCCTGCGCCATGAATAGGCGACGTGCAAGATCCATTGGAGACCCCCTTCACAAGATGAACCACGGCTTTGGTCCGTTGCTATGTCGGGAATGGTCTAGACCAGTTGGACACCACGGGAGTTGATCTGGAGCAAGTGACGGAATGTAAGTCTAAAACGGTCGTTTCCGCCGGTGACAGAAACGCTTGAGTTTTAGCGCATGCTGCTTTGCGGAGAAGTTCCGGTTCGAGCCCATTCCGGAAGTGTCAAATTCTCGCTGCGTGCGCTCGCAGAAAAAGTTCTGTTGCGGTGCGGCAGATCTTCATGCCGCATCGCAGCTGTGAAACCTGCCGTTCATGCGCCGCACAGCGAAATCCTCGCGAGCAGCCACCGCACCGCGGACCTTCCGGACCTTCGCCGCACTTGCTCAATCCTTGCCGCACCTGCGAGCTGTCACAAACAACAAGGGCGGATTCCGGACTTCGCCGCGGCCGCAAGGGTAATCCTGGCTCTGTAGAAGCGGACATTCAGCCCGGTATCCACGCCGGAAAATGCATGATCGACGCGACGGTCGGACTCCAGACCTTCGCTGCAAATCCGATCCCGCTTCAGCACCGCGGAAGCGGTCATTGCTGCATAAAAGGGGCCGGGACAAGGGGCCTCCGCCGTCTGGAAGCGTCGAGCGCAATCTCACTCCGGTGCGACGGGGCGATTGTTCGCTTGCAGCGAGACGCGCCACGTGGCGCATGGCCCTTGGCCGACCTTGCTACATTTCGTTCGAACGCTTCATGCCGCTGAGGGGGCAGTTGCAAGACGTCACAAACCGCTCGAACGCTTCGAGAGTTTCATCACTGACATGATGTTCGATGCCCTCTGCATCGCGTTCGGCGCTCTCCGGGTCCACGCCGAGCGCGACCAGCGTTGCGACGACAGTCCGGTGGCGGCGACGGCACGCGTCCGCAAGGGCCGCCCCTTTCTCCGTCAAGAATATTGAGCGGTATCGCTCGCGGCGGACTAGCCCGGCCCGCACGAGCCGGGAGATATTCTTGGTCACCGTGGGCGGCTTGACACCAAGCCGTTCGGCCAGATCCACCGGTCGGGCCTCGTCATTTCTGTCGACGAGTTCGGCGATCAGCTCGACGTAGTCCTCGGCCATCTCGCTTTCATGCGCGTTCCTTACTGAGGCAAAGGCGTCAGCCTGATCGGCCGCCGCTCGTTCATCAGCGGGCGCCAAGGTGACATCGCGCGCGCCGGATCTGTCGCGGGAAGTGTTCATGGCAGTAGACTTAAACATGGCACGCGGATTGACAATAATTTCACCTGTGCTACAAAACTTAGTCAAGGCTAACTTTCAAACATTTCCACCGAAAGGGCGATGCCAGACTCATGCAAGCGACTCTCTCACCCAATTTGCGAGTGAAATGCATTATCGTAAGCGCTGCCGCAGCGCTCGCGGGCAGCGTTGCGCTGGCGACCCCGGCGAAACAGGTGCCTTGGCTACCGGAAGCGGCCGCCTACCGACTGACATTGCATTATGGAAATCTTGCCCCGGTGCCCTGGGAGGCAATCGCGGAGGCCTGGAGCGAACCCTATCGCGGTGCCGAGTTCCCTGACGGCGCCTTCGACCGCATAGCGGAGAACAGCGCGCTGAGTACAGAGGCCGTGGCCGCCGCGATCGCTGCCGAGGATCGGCATGCGCTGTTCGGCGCTGCAACCCGGCTGCTGGCCAGCCGTATTGGCGAAGAGCTTGACCGAGCCATTGCGGCGTCATCGCCGAGCGCCGCGCAGGCCGCGGTGTCGGAGGCACAGGAACTTTACCGCGCATTCGGCGACCATGTGCAGGCCGCCGACCCGGAAGCGGCGCGCGAGCTTGGGCTTGCCTGGCTGGAGCTGACTAGCGCGGCCGGCTCCAGCGGGGTGCTGGGCGCAGGAGCCGTCGCGCTTGACGACGCGCGCATGAAAGCCGCCGGCAAGGTCATTCGGGACTATCTTGCGGCCAACTACCTGACCTCCGAATTTGATCGACGCGCCAAACTGTCGGCGGTGCCCGAAACCGTCGCGGCCGGCGGCACCGCGACGGACATACCCGCAACGCTGCCGCCAGGCTCGGACATCTTCGATCAAGACCCGCTACCCCGATTGGTGCTGAATTTCGAGGAGCAGGGAATCGACGAGAAGGATCTACCGATGGTCGCCTATGGCGACATGCTGTTCGATAGCCCGGAGATTTTCGGCGAGCCGGCGCGCAGCGTCGGCATCGCATGTTCCAGCTGCCACAACCGGTCGGACATCAACCAGCGCTTCTTCATCCCAGGGGTGAGCCATCAGCCCGGCGCAGTCGATGTGGACGGCGCCTTCTTCAATCCGATGTTCAACGATCGGCGGGCGGATTCGCTCGATATTCCCAGTCTGCGGGGATTGCGGTTCACCGGCCCTTATGGGCGTGACGGTCGGTTCGCCTCGCTGCGTGAATTCAGTCGAAACGTCATCGTCAACGAATTCGGCGGCGCGGAGCCAACGCCGTTCATGCTGGATGCGCTGGTTGCCTACCTGTTCGAATTCGATTTCCTGCCGAACGCGATGGTCACGCCCGAGGGTGCGCTGACCGAGGTGGCCTCTGACGCTGCCCATCGCGGAGAGGCTATCTTCAATCGGCCGATGGCTGGGCTCGATGACAAGTCCTGTGCAAGTTGCCACATCCCGTCCGCCAATTTTCTGGACGGTCGTGCGCATGACATCGGTTCGGCGGAGCCGGGCTATGATGGCGCACGAGCGGGGGCGTTCGATACGCCGACCTTGCTGGGTACCGCTTATACCGCGCCCTACTTTCATGACGGGGCGCTTCCGACTCTGGCCAGCGTCGTCGACTGGTTCGACGAGACCAAGTCCCTCGAACTGAGCGATCAGGAACGTTCCGATCTGACCGCCTATCTGGAAGCCGTGGGCGCGGCCGACGACCCGTATGAGGGGTTCGGAGAGCGCAATACGCCGTTCCGGTTGGCCTTCGAGGAGCTCACCACCTTTGCCTCCACGCTCGATACCCTGCTGCCGGCAAGGGACCGCCAACACACGCTGCTGCTGACCGACACTGTGGCTGCCGACCTCGCGGCCGACGCCGGCACCATGTCCAACCAGAGCGCCCGGCCGGAAATCTACAGTCTGGCGCGCCTGCTTGTCGATGTGGGCGAGGCCGTCAGGGCCGATGACTGGACTGCTGCCGAAGCGCACTGGACCACTTTCAAGGCCGAAGCGGAAAAGATCGAGGAAAGGGTCTACTGATGAAGGCTCAACTCACGCGGCGCACTCTGCTGACGACGGGGGTCGGTTCACTGCTCGCCACGCATCCGCTGCCCGCACTGACCCAGGCGAGCCCGTTGCGGCTGGCATTCATTCCTCAGGAGAATCCCGACAAGCTTCTGGGTGACATCGAGGCCATCAGCGGCTGGCTGTCGCAGGAGCTGGGGGTTCCGGTTGAGGGGTTCGTGACCATCGACCACGCGGCGGCCGTCGAAGCGTTGCGCAACGGCGACGCGGATATCTCCTTCATGGGAGCGCTGCCCTTCGTGCTGGCCGAGGCAGAGATCGGCGCGGTGCCGCTGCTGTCCGAGGTCTATCGGGGCAAACCCTACTATACCGGACGCATTTTCGTGCGGCGCGACAGCGGGATCACGTCGCTCGCCGATCTCGAAGGCCGGGACATCGCGTTCGCCGACCCGATCTCGGAATCGGGGTACCTGTATCCGCTGGCAGAGTTCAAACGCGCGGGGCTGATCGCCGGTATCGACGAGGCCGAGGCCTTCTTCGGGCGCATATTCTTCGCCGGTGGCTACCAGCAGGCGATGCAGGCGATGGCGCAAGGGCTCGTCGCGGCAGCGGGGGCAAGCCAGTATGCCGATCTCCTGCTTACCCCCCAGCAACAGCCTCAGGTGACTTGGATCGCCGAAAGCCCTGAAATTCCGAGCCACGTCGTCATCGCCCGGCCCGGCCTCGACGCGGATCTACGCGCTCGCTTCGTCGAGACGATGCTGCGCCTGAACGAACCGGTGCATCGGGCCAAGCTGCAATATCTCTACGGTCCCGACGGCTACGTGCCCGCCGACCCGGAGGCATTCGAGGCGGTCCGCGACATGGCACGCGAGGCCGGGCTGCTTTCGTGACCCGTGTCATCGACCTCGTCGACCTCAGTTTCCTTCATTCCGGAGCAGAGTTGCCGGCGCTGAACGATGTCAGCCTGGTCGTGGAGGCGGGCGAGGCTGTCGTGCTGCTCGGTCCTTCCGGCGCGGGCAAGACGACACTGCTCGCGCTTCTCGACGGACGGTTGCAGGGCTGGACCGGGTGCGTCTCCGTCCTCGGCAGGGGTCTTGCGCCCGACGCCCCACCGCCAGTGGCGGCGCGACCAGATACTGGCTTCATCTTCCAGGAATTTGCGCTGGTCGAGCGGTCGAGCGTTCTGCGCAACGTGCTGAACGGGCGGCTTGGGCGGATGTCGAGCGTCGCGGCTTTTTTCGGTCGCCATTCAGAGCATGATCTCGACGCCGCCCATCAGGCGCTGGCCGATTGCGGTATCGGGGAATTGGCCCATCGTCGCGTAGACTCTCTGAGTGGCGGACAGCGGCAGCGGGTTGCAATTGCGCGGTGTCTTGCACAGGAACCGAGGCTGATCCTTGCAGACGAACCGGTCAGCAATCTCGATCCCGCCCGCGCCGACGAGATTCTGGCGTTGATCACGAATGCCGCCGCCAAGCGCGGGGCAACGACGGTGTTTTCCTCTCACCAACCCGAGCTTGCGTTGCGCTTCGCGTCCCGCGCTGTGGGAATGGCCGGTGGGAGCGTCGTTCTCGATCGTGTGGTGAGCGCCATGTCCGACGCCGAGATCGGGGCACTCTACCATGACGTGGTCGAAGGTGCGGTCGCCTTGAGGCTCGTGCAATGATCCGGCGTGGTGGCTCCGGAGGGTTCCTCACAGGCGTCTGCCTTGGCGCCGTGGTGCTCTGGTCCTTCGCAACCAGCGACATGGAGCTGTCGCGGCTCCTCTCCGCCGGACCGCGCATCGGCGAGTTCCTTGGCCGCATGATACCGCCCGACCTGACTGTCATGTCAGAGATCGTCGACGGGACGGCCGAGACGCTTCGTATCGCCATCCTCGGCACGTTGGGTGCGGTCATCCTTTCCGTTCCGCTGGGGCTTGCCGCTTCAGAGACAATGGTCCCTCCGGTGATCTACCGCAGCGTTCGAACGCTGCTCGCGCTGATCCGGGCGATCCCGCTGCTTCTGGTGGCCATGCTGATGGTCGGGGCTGTCGGCCTCGGACCGATGCCGGGGGTCATCGCGGTCGCCTTTCATGCGACGGGTATGCTGGGCAAGTTCTACGCCGAAGCCATAGACGGTGTCGCCCGTCCGCCGGTGGAGGCACTGCAAAGCGCGGGCGCGGGTCCGCTCGTCCGGCTTCGTCATGCGATCTGGCCGCAGATGGCACCGGTCATTGCGCGCGATACGATCTTTCGTTTCGAATTGAATCTGCGGGAGTCACTGATCCTCGGCATCGTCGGCGCGGGCGGGATCGGGTTCTACATCCAGACCTACGTGCGATCGTTTCAATATGACAAGGCGGCCAGCGTGACCATCGCTGTGATCCTGCTTGTCATCGCGATAGAGGTTCTGAACGTGGCCTTGCGCAAGCGCTTCTCTTGAGCACCTTCCTGTTCCCGAGCCGGTTTCACGACCGGCCGCACATCTCGACGCGCCAGTACGTACGGCTCGTCCGGGAGTGGGTGACGGCGATCGGTCTCGAACCGAGCGGCTACGGGACGCACTCGCTGAGGCGCACGAAGGCAGCGCAGATCTACCGCAAGACAGGCAATCTTCGCGCGGTCCAGCTCCTGCTTGGCCACACGAAGGTGGACAGTACCGTCCGCTACCTGGGCGTCGAACTTGAGGATGCCCCTGAGCATCACCGAGCCGGTAGACATCTGATAACCTCGGCGAACGGTACACGCCGTTCGCCATCCGAAACCGGACGCGTAGAGGCGGGTCAACCAAGGCTGGCTCAGAGCCCGTTGCGGAAGTGCCAAGTTCTCGCTGTGTGCGTTCGCGGAAGCATGCCTGCTGTGCTGCGGCAGCTTTCTATGCTGCGCCACAGTCACAAATGCGGTCGATCGTGATTAGCGCAGTGAAGTCTTCGGATCGCCTTGATGTGTGGCGTGATCGCGGCCGATGTGGGCGTTTCGCTGCTGGTCGTCGCCAATGCCTTGCGGCTGCTGCGCGCGACGTCGGAGGCCCCGACACCGAAAGATCGCAAAAGAGTGTGTGAACGAATGGCCGAGTACGCGCTCGCGCATGGCCTCTGAGGTCGGCGAGTGTGGAGCGGAGACGACCGCATTCCATCACTCGGGGGACAAGTGACAGTTGGTTCGCGAGGCACGGCTAGCCTTCATGCCTTCACCCAAGTGACACCACGGTGATCGCCGTCACCATGACGACGGCGAACATCGAAAGCGCCGCCACTGCCAGCGTACGGCCTAGGTCACGATTGGGTCGCGTGACCTTGAGCCGAAGTTCTTGGGCAGTTTCGGGAAATTCGAGAGCGGCCGAGTTAGACTGCCGCATTAACGTATGACGCGCGTTCCAGCGGCGTTCCTCGGCTCGGTTCCATCCGTTGAACACCAGAACAATGGCAACGATCATGATCATCGAGGACGGCACCCAGATCGTGTAGCCCCCGATGGTCTCGTCCGTCAGCGGTGTGAGGCTGACGCCCGGGCCTGTCGCACCGTAGAGCACAACTTCTTTGAGTGTCATCAGCGACCCCAGAAGGATATTCGAGACGATGACGACGATCCCGCAGAGCAGTCGCGCGCCACGTCGCATCCCCTCGGGGGGATCGCGAGGGTCGAGCAGCAACGCAAAAAACCAGAGCCCCGCCGCGGCCATGCCGAGATGCGCCGCCAACTCGACGGCCGGGACTCGCTGCGCAAGGTCGAAGAGGGCCGGCACCTGCCAGACATAGAGTGTAGCTACAAGCAAAGCGGTCGCGGCCCATGGGCTTCGCAAGGCCCGTTCGAACGGTCGACGGGCCTCGTCGGCAATCCGTCGTCGCGCGCCGCGCGGCATCCCCGCGGTCCAGATGCCACATGGCTGCGCAATCGCGAGCAGCAGGGGGCCGAGGAGGCGGATTAGGAGGTGATTGATCTGATGGACGGAAAAGAGCGAGCTGCCGAGCGGCGAAAGCGGCGCATTGAAGGCCAACAGCAGGCACCCTAGACCGGCGAAGAAGAGCCCGACTTGCCAGGGGGCAGGTTGCGGTCGAAGACGCCTGGGTCGCGCAAGACCGCGCATGTAGAGCCCAGTCAGCGCGGCAACCACGATGAGCGATACCGGGGACAGCTGCGCCCCGAGGGGATCGAATGAAAGCATGCTCGTCATCGATGTATTTCCAGAGGCTTGTCGGTCCTACGCGACACCATCGTCGCCCCGGTGCGGCGCGGTTCACTGCGACGGTGCGTCTCGGCCAGACGCCCTGATTTCGCCTTGCCGATTGGAGGCCGGCGAGCAAGCGTGGAAACATGACCATCGACGCGCCCTGGCTTACCGGCAGATTGCCGCGCGCCGCATCGACAATCTACGCCGTGATCGGTGTCGTTGGCGCTGTCCTCTGGCTGGCGACCACGTTCCGTCCCGCTTCCGTGCCGGCCTGGGCACCCTACGAATTCTCCTGGCCTATCTATCTGGCCGTGACGCTTTTGGGATTCTGGTTCGCACGAGGTCTCGGATGCCTGCCGGAGGCGGAGCGTCCGAGGATCTGGCGCCAAGCGGCGTTCTGGGTCGGGCTGGGTCTGCTCTGGGCGGTGACCCAGACCGGCTTCGAGTATCTTGCCCAGAGGATGTTCTTCACCAACCGCCTCCAGCACGTGGCAATGCATCATATCGGGCCGGTCCTTCTCGCGCTGAGCGCGGGCGGACCAGCGGTGCTGGCCGGTGCTCCAGGATGGCTGCGCGCGTCCTGTGAGCACCGGGCCGCGAGAAGGCTTTACAGCGCCTTTCAGCATCCGGTCGTTGCGGTCGTGCTGTTCGTGGGCCTGTTCTGGTTCTGGCTGATCCCTCCGGTGCATTTCGTCGCCATGCTCGATCCCGTCCTCTACCAGGTGATGAACTGGTCGATGGTCGTCGACGGAGTTCTGTTTTGGGCGCTCGTCCTTGATACACGGCCGGCCCCGCCGGCCCGCGTGAGGTTCGGGTTCCGCGCCGCCCTGGCTGTCGGCGTGATGTTTCCGCAGATCGTTCTCGGCGCGCTCATCACCTTCTCGACGACCGATCTCTTTCCCTACTACGCCTTTTGCGGACGCTACTTCCCCTCGATCTCGGCCGTGACCGACCAGCAGATCGGCGGGATCGTCATCTGGATCCCGCCCGCGATGATGAGCGTGATCGCGCTCCTGGTCGTGGTCGGCAACATGCGGCGTGCGGGCGCCGATCTCTAGCACAGGGCAGTTCATTCGCCTGTGATCAAACGTTGGATATCTTCGGTCGCCGCCGCGACATCGGCTTGTAACGTGTCGAACTCCGGCCAGAGCACGCGCGCTGCGCCGGAACGGTCGAAGACGTAGACCGACTTCCCGTGGGAGACGGCGTAGTCACGCGCGCCTTCGGGGTGGGGCTCGACCTTGTAGGTGACCTTCAGACGCCGTGCCAAACGCGCGAGCTGGTCCGGCGTGCCCCGCAAGCCCGCCGCGCGAGGGGTAAAAGCGGCGGCATAGTCGGCCAAGATCGGCAGCGTGTCACGTTCGGGGTCCACGGTGACGAAGAGGATCGAGAAGTTCTCCGCGTCCTCCCCGAGCCGATCCGCGACACCGGCGAGGTTCGACAGGGTCATGGGGCAGATGTCCGGGCAGAAGGTGAAGCCGAAAAAGAGGGCGACGATCCGGCCGTGATAGTCTGCCTCGGTGACGGCCTGCCGGTCCTGCGCGCTGGTCAAGGCGAAGTCGAGATCTGGGAGGATTCCGGTGACGTCCTTCCCGTACCACGTCTCAGTCCTGCATCCCGTCAGCGCCGCCGCACCGCCCATGGCCGCGAGGCTGAGCGCGGCGCGTCGGGAGAGCCATCGCCCCTCAGAACGGACCATAGAGCACCAGCAGGCCGACCCCGAGCGCGCCGCCGAGAAGGACGAGGGTGACGCAGACCAGAAGCATGGCCACGGCGCGGTTGCCACCGCTGCTCTGCGTCCGCTGCTCCGCCGCCGTCCTCGGTATGTTATCGGGGTCGGTCTCAGGCAATGTCGAAAGTCGCCCTTCTTTTGCTTGCTTTGGTCGATGGAGTGGCACCACGACGAGCCACGCCTTGCAAGGCACGCCGCCCGCGACAAATGATGGCGGCATCGGCCAGGCGTCGCACGCTCAACCGGCGACACGCTCGAGAATGATCGTCACGATGAACCCGAGCAGCCCGAAAGCCACGGCGAAGCCTGTGGCGTAGTGTGCGATGTCCAGCCGGTTGCCGCCACGTTTCTTTGCCAGTCGGGCGCCCCATCCTGCACCCCCGACAAATGCTGTGATCATGATCATTCGGACCTCCTTGATTTGAGACGGTGGAAACCGGTCCGGCGTGACCCAGACCGATCTAGCCCAAGGGCAATCAGCCACACGGCGATGCCGAGAGGAGGAAGCACCCAATCACCCGCGCGAGCGTAGAGCGTGGCAGGCAGCGCAGCGGGCAAGCCGGAATCGATGATCCCGGTCGTTTCCAGCCCGAGCGCCTCAATGATGGTCCCGTTCGCGTCGATCACCGCCGAGATGCCTGTATTCGCGGCGCGGATCACCGGCAGCCCTTCCTCGACGGCGCGCATCCGAGCCGACGCGAGGTGCTGCTCGGGGCCGATGGACGTCCCGAACCAGGCATCGTTAGTGGCGTTGAAGATCCAGTTCGGCCGGATCTCGTCATCTACGACATGGCCGGGAAAGATGATCTCATAGCAGATCGCAGCGCCCAGAAGAGGCAGGCCCGGAACCGCGAGCGTTCGCGGCCCGGGTCCGGGCGTGAAGTCACCAAGCCCCGCGGTCAGGCGGTCCATCGGCAACCAGTCCCCGAACGGAACATATTCGCCAAAGGGCACGAGGTGATGCTTGGCGTAGCCTGTGAGGATCGTGCCAGACCCGTCGTAAGCCTGGATCGTGTTGAAGTAGCGCGGCTCCGCTCCTCGCGCGGTCCGGTCGGGGACGCCGGTGAGCAGCACCCTTCCGCCTCGAAGAGATTCTTCTATGCGGCGTTTCGCATCCTCGTTCTCGTCCAGAAAGCCCGGGTAGGCCGTCTCCGGCCATAGCAGTGCGTCGACGGGGTCGCCTTGCGCGGAAAGCCGGAGATATCGCGAAAGCGTGGCAGGGGCGCTTCCCGGCGCCCACTTGTTTCGCTGCGGCACGTTGCCCTGCACGATGCGCAGCGAGATGCCGGTGGCTTCCGGCATCGGCCGGGAAATGCGGACCTGACCCGAGACCCAGAGGCCGCCGACGACGAGCGCGAAGAACAGGAGCGTCAGCCAGCGGGAGGCTCCTCTCGCGAGGATCGCCTGTGCCAGAAGCACGCTGGCGAGAATAACGAGAAAGCTCAGACCATAGCTGCCAAGCCACGCTGCGGGTTGGCGGAGCGCATCGAAATCCGCTAGCGCGTAGGCTGCGAGGTTCCACGGAAAGCCCGTCAAGACGTGACCGCGCAGCCATTCCGCGCCGGCCCAGCACGCCGCAAACAGGAATGAAGCGACCACACCGCCAACAAGCCGACTTCGACAAAGGAGGATAAAGAGGGCCATGGCTAGCGCCGGAAAGAGCGCAAGGAGCGCGCTAAGCCCCGCAACGGCAGGGATCGCCAGCGCGCCAAAACGCTCAGCGTCTATCTGGAAGCTTTCGGCGATCCACGACAGCCCGAAACCGAAATAGCCCAAGCCGAAAAGCCATCCCATCGCGCCGGCTACCAAGGGGATGCGGTCCCGCACCAGCAAAAACAATGCGCCGTAGGCGGCGGGAACGAGTGCGAGCATCGAAAAAGGAGGCAGCGTCAAAACCGCCGCAGCGCCCGCCATGAAAGCGCCGACGCCATGTGACAGAGTCGCATGACGGGTGATGTGTTTTGAGCCAACCCGCATGAGACGTCCGATCAAGTGACCTTGTTCTGCTGCCGGACGTGGCGATGGGGCCAGAACAGAAGCACCACCACGCCGCAGAAGATCGCGGTATCGGCGAGGTTGAAGGCGGGCCAGTGCGTCTCACCGATGTAGAAATCGAGAAAGTCTGTGACGCCGCCGAACCGCACCCTATCCGCCACGTTGCCAATCGCGCCGCCCAGGATGAGCCCGTAGCCCACGGCATCACTTGACCGTTCAGTACGGAATGCGAGGACTGCAATCCACGCGGCGATGACCAATGCGAGCGCCACCAGTATGAAGGGGGACACGTCGCCGAGCATCCCGAAGCTGACCCCGGTGTTGCGATGAAAGACGAGGTTGAAGCCGGGGAAGACGCCGAGACCGCCGGCAAGGGCTTCGCCATTGGCGCTGGCCAGGGCCTTCGTTGTCTGATCGGTTGCCAATGTCGCTACAGCGATGCAGCCTGAAACAGCTGAGGCAAAAGTGGGACGTTTCATTGCTCTCATCCCAACCAGACGTCGAGGAACAGCATCAGGACCAGACCGACGGCCAAGCCAAGCGTCGCACGGTTCTGATGCCCGCTGCGATGCGTTTCGGGAATGATCTCGTGGCTGATAACGTAGAGCATCGCGCCCGCTGCGAAGGCGAGCCCCCAAGGTAGAAGCGGCTGCGACAATGTGATGATCCCGGCGCCGAGAAGACCGCCAATTGGCTCGACCAGGCCGGTCAGGGCTGCGATGACCCAAGCGCGAAACTTGGTGTAGCCCTCGCCGAGGAGCGACACGGCGACCGCCAGACCCTCGGGTGCGTTTTGAAGGCCGATGCCGATCGCCAGCGGCAGTCCGCCGGTGAGCCCGTCCGCGCCGAAGCCCACGCCGACGGCAAGACCTTCGGGAAAGTTGTGGATGGTGATCGCAATGATGAAGAGCCAGACGCGCCGGAGCGAGGCGGCATCTGGGCCCTCTCGCCCCGTCTTGAAGTGCTCGTGCGGTAGGCGCTCGTTCATCAGCGCGACCGCCCCCATGCCGAGCAGGATCGAGATGCAGACGATCAGCGCTGGCATGACAGCACTCTCAAACATCGGCTCGGCCGCATCCAGCGCGGGAATGATTAGCGAGAAGAAGGACGCCGCCAGCATCACGCCGGCTGCGAAGCCGAGCGCCATGTCTCGCGTGGCACGCGACGGGACCCGGCCGAAGAGCACCGGTATTGCCCCGATCGCGGTCAGCAGACCGGCGGCGAGGCTGCCAAGGAAGCCGAGCGCTATCGGAGACAACTCGATCATGGGCGCACCTGAGAAAACACTGGAATTGAATTGGGCGGCAAGGCGCTTCTCCAGCGGCCCGGCACGCCCCGCTCGGCGGAACAAACAGTGAAACAATGCTCGGATGTAAACCGTATTGATGTCACACCCATGTGACCGAACGAGACATTCGGGAGCATCTTGGCTATTCTCTCCAATGGCTTCCAAGGAAGCTCTGAACATCAAAGACTTCCGGGAGCGACCCTTTGTAATGCTGACCAGACGCCATTTCATCACAACAACCGCGGCGATGTTCTCGGCGCCTATCGCCGGCCCCATGTTCGCAAACACGTGGCCTACGGAGGCGCAGAAGGCTGCTTGGGACGCTCAAGTGACGCCGGCAAACTATGACCCGGCCACGACCAATCCCTGGGGTCTGCATCCGCGACTGCTGCCGCAACGAGTCGAGGCGCGGCCCGGTCTCATGCCTGGCGACATTCATGTCGATGCCACCGCACGCTATCTGTACCATATCGAGCCCGGCGGTACGGCGATGCGGTACGGTGTGGCCATCGGTGAGGGGGGGCTCTACGAGCCGGGCACATACACGATACGCCGTAAGGTCAAGTGGCCGCACTGGACGCCCACGCAGAACATGATCCGCCGGGAGCCTGAAGCTTATGCGCAGTATGAGGACGGGATGGAACCTGGCCCCGATAACGCGCTCGGGTCGCGGGCGCTCTATCTCTATGTCGGTGATCGCGACACCTACCTTCGGATCCACGGAACGCCTTATCCACGCTCCATCGGCTCCCGCTCGAGTTCGGGATGTGTGCGCATGGTCATGCCTCATATCAACGACCTGTACGAGCAGGTCGAAACCGGCGTGACCGCCGTTCTCTACCCGGCTGAAAACGATGGGCCCGTGACGGCGCATAGCTAATTGTCTCGCGAATTCACGCGAACGGCGTTTATCGGATGGCGGTTGCGTAAATCGGCTTTTGCTTCCCACGTACTTCACAGTCGACGGGGACTGTGGACGCCGCCAACCGTTCAGAAGAACGCGCCATGACGTTGTTCGGCACATACGTCAGCTCGCAGCCTGAGCCCCACGTTCAGTGCAGATCGGACGCCCCTCAGGTGTGCGGAGCGGCAGCATTGTGGTCTCCACCGGCCCGAAATGCCGGTACCAATAACAGCCGTCCTCTGGCCGCAGGACTACGGTTTGCACATTCTGGTATGGCGCGGCCATGGCGCTCAACTGAGCCATCTTCTCCTGTGAAAGCCCCGTCTCTGGTTCGGCAATCCGGGCCACGGGAAGGGTGCAGGCTCCGAGCGTAAGAAGGCCCGCGACCAGAAGGGCTGCTTTGCCGGTGCTGTGTGCTGGCGTCATTGATCAGTTTCCATTGTAGCTTGCAAAGGTTTCAGTCGGGCTGTCATTGGGGGAGCAGCAGGATCATGGGTCAGAGACTTTCGGGAGTGCTGGGTGCAGCATCACTGGAGAGCGCGTCATTGAAGCGCGCACGCGCCTCAGCCAGCCGGTCCAGGCCCGCGTTGCCCTGTGCTTCGCCCTCGACCGCTTCCGACAGGCGCTCGTCAGAAAGTGGATCGGTCGGACGACCGTCCACGCGCACCTCGTAATGCAAATTTGGCCCCGTCGCCGTTCCGGTCGCCCCGACCCGTCCGATAATGTCGCCGGCCGAGACGCGCTGACCTTCTGCGAGACCATCAGGCACAGCGCTCAGATGTGCATAGCGGGTCATGGTCTCCGGGCCGTGAGCGAGTTCGACAACTCGCCCGTAGCCGCCCCGACGCCCGATAAAGGCGATGCGCCCCGGTGCCGTCGCGCGCACCGACGTTCCGCGCGGTGCCGCGAAATCGACGCCGGTATGCATGCGCACATTGCCGTAGATGGGGTGCTTTCGCCGACCAAAGACGGAGCTAAGCCGAGCCCCCTTCACGGGCTCAGCGAAGACGCGAACTGCTTCGCCGTTGAGGTACATCGTGGCGCGACCCGTGCCGTCCTTGGGCCAGACAACCTCGTAGAGTGCGTCCCCCAAATCGAGCGAAGCGAAGGCGATCTTGGGTTGTCCTATGGTATCACCTTCGACACGTGCCTCGCGCCACAGAAGGCGAAGGGTCTCGCCCCCGCCGAGGTCACGACGGAAATCCACCGTACCGCCCAACATCTGCGCCAGATCGACCGCGAAACGCGGCGGTATCCCGGAGTCTTCCAGCGCGGCGAAGATCGAACTCTCTATACTGGTCGTTCCGGCCAACACCACGATCTCGGGCTCGGGGGACACGACGCGGGTCGAGAGCGTATCGCCGAACGTCGCTTCGACCCGTACGCCATCGTCCACATCGAGCGCCACGCGGCGTGGACTGCCATTGGCAGACATCTCGACTGTCAGAACGTGGCCAGGACGCAGGCGACGCAGATCGTATTCTGCGGAGATCGCCAGCGACGTCTCCGTGCGGTCCGGCCCAGTGAGGCCGGCTTCGGCGAGTAGACCGTCGAGTGTATCCCCAGAGGCGATTTCACGAGACCATACGGCGAGGGGCGGCTTGATCACAGGCAAGGGAGCATTCGCCGCCGGTGCGGTCGGGAGAGCCGGAGCTGAAGCACTGGTAGGCGAAGCTGAGGCCGCGGACACAGCGTGGGGCGCCACCAAGTTCCCTTCCACAGGCGATGCGAAAGGCTCGGGGCGCCAGCGGCCAGCCTCGGCCAAACCCGGTGGTACCGGTTCGTTCGCCGCCACACTGGACAAGGCAATTGCCGTTACCGAGACGCCCCCCGCCATCGCCAATCCGGCCGCCCAATATCTCAACTTCATATTGCCCCTTCTGCGTCTTTTTCGTTCATTGCGCGGCGGATCTTTGGCACCGCAAATTCTCTCGGTTCGTGGTAGTCGATAGTGGTCACGAAGCGCCCCTGGGCATCGAACAGGAAGACGCTCGCCGTGTGGTTCATGGTGTAACCGCCGCTTTCAGTCGGGACCTTTTCGTAGGTCGAGCGGAAACCCTCGACCGCCAAAGCAATCTGCTCCTCCGGACCGGTCCAGCCACGGATCTCCGGGTGGAAATAGCCGACGTACTCCGCCATCGCATCGACATTGTCCCGCTCCGGATCGACGGTGATGAAGACAACGTTCAGTTGTTCAGCATCCCCTCCCAAGGCGTCCAACCAACCGGAAATGTCTGCAAGCGTCGTCGGGCACACATCCGGACAGTAAGTAAAGCCGAAGAAGACCATTGAGGGCGACCCGACCAGCGTATCCGGACCAGCCCGACGTCCTTCGTGATCGGTGAGGTCGAACTCCATCGCGGTTAGCGGCAACGGCCGTCCGTCGTTCGGTAGAGGCGCTCCGGGGCCGTCAACCTGCCACCAGCCGACGAATAGAGCGAGCCCGAGCACACCGAGAGCCGCGGCACCGTAGCCGAGAACTGATCTGCTCTGCATTAATCCTCCGGCCCGCGCGCTGCGATACCGAGGATCGGCACCTCGACCGTTGTCTCGCCGCCATCGGAGAATGTCAGCGTCAACGGAAAGGACTCACCCTCTTCCATCGGGCGCTGAAGTTGCATCAGCATGGCATGCAGGCCGCCGGGCTCGAACGCGACGGTCTCGCTAGGTGCAATGACAATCTGGCCCGCCGGCGACATCGAGCTCACACCCTGCTCGTCCGTCGCGGTCCGGTGAACTTCGGGCATCATGGCGAGGTCTGTCCGGAGCCCGGTCAACGTGACCGGCTCGTCGCCCCTATTGTGGACTTCCATGTAAGCTGCGCCGGGGCGGAAGGTGCCGATCGAGGCCCGCGCCCAGGCGTTCTCGACGACGACATCCGCGGAGCCTGCCATTGCCGACGTCGCAAGCATGAACCGCAGCATCAGGACTGAGCACGTGGCGTGGATGGTGTATTTCATTGCAGCTCCTTCTCGATTCTCGATTGCGCGCCCGTCGGATCAGCTTCCGGCGGCCGCGACTTCCGACGCGACCAGCGCCCGGAGTTGCGCCTCTCCGAATGGATCGAGCGGCTTGCCGTTGACGAAGAAGGTCGGCGTCCCGCTTACGCCGATGGTCTCGACGTCTGCTCGGTCCTGGTTGAGTATGCCGATGACGTCAGGAGCCATCATCTGCGTCTCTGCAGCTTCAGCATCTAGACCCGCCGTGGCGGCGACCTCGAGGATCAGCCCCGGTTCCGGAGCGCCATGCGACGCCCAGCGGGGTTGCTCGCGCAGGATGGCCTCCAAAACGGGCTCATAGACACCCTGCATCCGGGCGGCTTCCAGGACGCGAATGGCCTCTTCCGAGGCTTCCCCGTGGAACGGGGTGTAGCGGATCGCGAGACGGACGGCATCGCCATGCTCAGCCATGATGTCTTTCACCACGGGATAGAAGGCACGGCAGGCCTCGCAGGCCGGATCGAAGAACTCGACGATGGTGACCGGCGCCTGTTCCGGTCCCAGGATCGGCGAATAGGGGCGCAGTAGGGCCTCCGCCTGTTCCGCCGGAATCGACGCACTCTGCGCTACTGGCGCGGGACGGGTGGCGAACCAGGCAGCGAGCGCGAAGCCGGCGAGGCCAAGCACCAAGACTGACAGGACGAGTGATTTTCGGCTCATGAATGTGATTCCTTCAAGGAAAGTGCCGACAGCCCGGCGACCAGCGCGAAGGCGATGAGCGACAAAAACGGGATCGGGATGCCGAGAACCAACTGGTTGTCGTCGGTACAGGAAGGACCGGTCGCTGTGCAGGGCTGGATCGGTTCGGGAACGAGACCGACGTAGAGACCCGAGTGCCAGAGCGCGATCGCTGCTCCGCCAAGGCCGAGAGCCACGCCGTAACGCCCGACGCAGCGGTCCTGCCACCATAGCCCGAGACCCAGAACGACGGCCAGAGGGAACATGAACGCGCGCTGGTACCAGCACAGAAGGCACGGCATCTGACCCAGCACCTCGCCGATGAACAGGACGGCGAGCGATGCAGCCAGCGCCATGATCCATGCAGCGGCGAGCGCTGTATCGGGGGAAACTCTCGGCTTCATCTGGTGATCCGTTCACGCAGATCGGCGAGGATCTCCTCGGCTGGCGTCCCATAGCTCCAGGTCGTGACGAGACCCGCTTCCAGGCCGAACAGGAACAGGTGTGACGTGTGGCTCATCGTGTATCCGTCCGGCGCAGAGGCCTCCTCGATCTTCTTGTAGAAGATCGGAAAGTTCGCGGCCGTTCGTGCGATCTGGTCGGGCGTTCCAGTCAGGCCGAGGATGCCCGCATCGAAAAGCGGCACATAGTCGGCAAGTTTTTCCGGCGTGTCGCGCTCCGGGTCGATCGAGATGAAGAGCGGCTGAACCTGCTCCGCGTTCTCCCCAAGACCGTCCATGACCGCGGCAACCTCGGAAAGGGTGGTCGGGCAGATGTCCGGGCAATTGGCGAAGCCGAAGAAGACCAGCATCCACTGGCCCGCAAAATCCTCCTGGGTGCGGACCATTCCCCTGTGATCGGTCAGCTCAAAATCCGCTCGGAAAGCAGGTTCCGTTTCGGTTCGCGCACGATCGGCGCGATAGTCCGCCCAGAGAAGAAGCCAGACCAATGCCAGGGCTGCAATGCCCACCGACGCCCAAAGCGTTATGCGAAGAAATGTCAGCGTCACGTAAACTGCCTGCCTGCCGTTCTTGACAACGGCGCGGATACATCCTCTAGCCACTAGAGGTTCAACTGCTTTTGCCGCGGCTGCCGCACTTTGTCACATGCATGTGAAAGCCATGTCGTCGTTGCCAAAGCGGCCCATCAAATCTACCACGACTGTACGTTTGATGGAGGCGTAGATGCTCACGATCGGAAGCTTGGCGAAGAAGACCGGCACCAAGGTGCAGACAATCCGCTACTACGAGCAGATCAAACTCATGCCCGAGCCGGGCCGGACCGAAGGCGGGCAGCGGCGCTATGGCGATGCCGAGCTCGACCGGCTGTCCTTTATCCGCCATTCGCGCCAGCTTGGCTTTTCGCTCGATGCGATCCGGGAATTGCTAGACCTCGGCGACCATCCCAACCGACCCTGCCATGAGGCCGATGCGATCGCGCGGCGGCAATTGAAACAGGTGGAGCGGCGGATCGCTCGGCTCGAGGCGCTGCGCATGGAACTGAATCGGATGGTGCATGAATGCAGCGGCGGGCGGACGGCCGATTGCCGCGTGCTCGAGGTTCTACGCGATCACTCCGCATGTCTGACCGACCATGAAGAGATTGAGGCGTGAGGCATGGCCGCAGCGATCGCCTATTCTCTGGCCGCGTTGGCCGAGATCGCCGGTTGCTTCGCCATCTGGGCATGGTGGCGCCTCGGGGCTTCGCCGCTCTGGTTGGCCCCGGGTCTTCTTGCGCTTGCACTCTTCGGGTGGCTACTCGCCCAAGTTGAGGCCGCTGCGGCGGGGCGTGCTTTTGCGGCCTACGGCGGCGTCTATATTGCCGCCTCACTTGTCTGGATGTGGCTGGTCGAGGGACAGCGACCAGACAGGTGGGATGTGATCGGCACCGCAATCTGCCTTGTCGGGGCAGCGATCATCCTGGCGGCTCCGCGCCAGGCTTAGGAAATTCTCTTGAAGCTAAACCCGTCGTAGCCATTAAAAGCCCGTTCAACTGAGGTGCAGGAAAGGCAGCAACTGAATGTTCGAAATCTCCGGTGTCGGAATCATCGCAGCCTTCTTGGGCGGGACGGTCTCGTTTCTGTCGCCCTGCGTTCTGCCACTGGCCCCGGGATATGTCTCCTATATCGCGGGGCAACCCGCTCCGGCATCGGGAACAGCGACAGGCATCGGCGACCGGGTGCGCAGTGTGATCCTGAGCCTCTGGTTCGTGCTCGGGTTTTCCACGGTCTTCGTGGCGCTCGGGGCCGGGGCAAGCCTTTTGGGCGCAATGCTGCTGCGCTGGAAATACGAACTGGGTCTTGCGGGGGGCGCTCTAATCATACTTTTCGGGCTGGTGATGATGGGGGCGATCCGGGTCCCCGCGATGATGCGCGACACAAGGCCCGATGTCGCAACGAAAGGCGGCAACGCGGTGGGGGCGTATCTTCTGGGTCTCGCCTTTGCCTTTGGTTGGACGCCCTGCATCGGTCCCGTGCTCGGCTCGATCCTCGCGGTGAGCGCGACATCGGGCGCGGATGGCGTAGCGCTTCTGGCCATCTATTCCGTGGGTCTGGGCGTGCCGTTCCTGCTGATCGCGCTCTTTACCAATGAAATCGCGGGCAAACTCAAACGGATCGGAGCGACAGGCCGGTGGCTCTATCGCATCGCGGGCGGGCTGATGGTGCTGATGGGGATCGGAGTGATGACCGGCCAGATCAACCGTCTGGCCTTTTGGTTGCTCGAAACCTTCCCGGTCCTTGGCAGCATCGGATAGCCGAAGGCCCAAGGTCTAGGTCGGAATGAGTTAAAGGCATTGAACCTACAGCCACTATAGCAACTAGCTTGCTCCTCGACCGATTCGAGGAGCTTTCCGTGCCGCACGATCATAGCCATACTCATATCGACCCAAAATCCGGCGACCGCCGCGTGTCTGTCGCGATCTGGGCCAACGGCCTTCTGACCGTCGCGCAGATCGTCGGCGGGATCCTTTCGGGCAGCCTGGCGCTGATCGCTGACGCGCTACACAATTTCTCGGACATGGCGTCGCTTGTGATCGCCTTCGCCGCGCGCAAAATCGCGCGGCGACCGGCGGATGAGCGCATGACCTTTGGCTACGGCCGGATCGAGATCGTCGCCGCGCTGATCAACTACACCACGCTTATTCTGATAGGTTTCTACCTGATCTACGAGGGCGGCATGCGGATGATCGACCCACCAGAGGTTCAAGGCTGGACGGTCGTGATCCTTGGCGGTGTCGCACTGGTCGTGGACACCCTTACCGCGCTGCTGACCTATTCCATGCAAAAGGGCAGCGTGAACATTCGCGCCTTGTTCCTGCACAACCTCTCCGATGCGCTCGCGTCGGTCGCTGTGATCGTCGGCGGATCGCTCATCATCCTCTACGACATGCGTTGGGTGGACCCGGCGATCACGATCGGGATCGCTCTCTACATTCTATATCTAGCCTTTACCGAGATAGGCGGCCCGATCCGAACGCTGATGCTGGGCAGCCCGCCTGACCTCGATTGCGAAAGTGTCATAGACGCTATGCGCGGCGCAGAGGGGGTGGCCGACGTCCACCACGTCCATCTGTGGCAGATGCAGGAGCACGAAGTCGCACTCGATTGCCATGTCGTGCTGACGGGGAAAGGCTGGGCGAGCATCGAGTCAACAAAGCAACGCATCAAGGACACGCTACGGGACCGGTTCGGCATTGCTCATTCGAGCCTCGAGTTCGAGCACGAAGATTGTGCCCATGAGGATGCCGATCTCTATGGGCACGGCACGGCTAGCGAAGATGTCGGGCATTCGCACTAACGCATCGCCGGCGCCGGACGGGGAGGCAAAGAGATGAGTCTGATGGGTGGCCTGTTGTCGGGCGTGGCGTTGATGATCGCCGCTCTGACGTTGATTGCCGTCACATGGTCCATTGCAAGACCCGACCGCCGCGTCTGGCCGCCGCAGACCTTTGGGCCAACGGTATCGGTCGTAAGCTGGAGCGCGACCTTCGCTTTCTTCTCATCCGTCATCGCTCTTGGGCTCCTCGGCTGGGGTGTAATGCAGGTTCCCAACTGGCTGCGCTACGGAGCGGGTCCAATCCTGATCCTCGCAGGAAATGCGGGCGTCTGGTTCGAGGTGATCGGGTTCGGCGCGCGCCAGACGATGGGTGCCAAGGGCCGTGACGTGCTCCCCTCGGAGTCCGCGTTTATTAGTTCGCTCTGTTCAGGGTTTGGTCCTCTACTGCCCGTTGGTGATACTCCCACGGGGTGAGCCCGTCGAGGCTCGTGTGGGGCCGATGGTGATTG
>NZOF01000003.1 GCA_002695185.1 Erythrobacter sp. | reverse complement strand
CCCCGCCAATACCCGCAATACCCGCAGCCGATTGCGCTCATGGCCGCACCACCTTCCATGTCTTCTGCTTCGCATGGGCATCGAAATCGCCGGTAAGCTGGTATCCTCCCACAATCCGGCCATCATACTGGCTGAGGAACTTGCCAAGACGTCGGGCATCAATATCCCCGCCACGACGGCTCTCGGCGATCTCGAAGATGGCATCATAAAGCCCCTGATTCGTCCGCTGATTGAAGGTGTTCTGCTCCTCCGCCAGCGTTTTGATGCCGCCGCTGGTGCGGGCGGTTGTCCCTCCGGCGTCGTAAATGGCCGCGAAGACCGCGAGGAGTGACGTGGTCACAGGATCCTCTCCCCTGGCCTTCTCCATGGTGTCCACGGGATCAGCGCAGCCCAGCCAGACGAGGGGCGACCGGACGAACCTGCTCCAATCCTCGAACGAGGCAATTGCTGGGCATTCGTCGGGAAAGCCCGCCACTGCATAGGCCCGCGCAATCGTGAGGGCTGCCGCGACATATTTCCCGCGATCGGCGAGGATCAGCTCATGTGGCTTGCTTGAAAACGCCCGCTGTTCCGGCCTCTCCATTTTTGGATCGAGCGAGCAAAGAATGACGCGGCGAGTCATGTCCCCGACCACCATGATGTTGTTGCCAGTCGCAAAGACGCAGGCGCGATTCGAGATCTTCGGCATCTTCGATGCGCCCAGGACGCGGACCGACACGACAGGACGCTCGATGACCTGGCAGAGCACGTCGCCGCCCAGCGGGCCGTTCACATTGTCGATCGCTATAATGGCACGCCCGTCCTGCAGGACCGCGCCAAGCCGCTTCTCCATTTCTTCCTCGCTCCGGCCAGGCGAGATAACCGGCGCCATTTCACCGGTGGCAAGGACCGAACACAGGTCGATCAGATAGCTCTTTCCAGAACCGGGAACCGGAGCACGCGCCACCAGAGCCGGCACGGCAGACATAGCGCCCCTTACAATCGGTGTGATCAGCCCGGACAGGGCGGCGGATCGCGACGCAGCGTCCACGAACGGAAAATTGTCGAGCAATTCATCAAGGGTTTTGAGCGCGGCGTCGGCGTCGGCCTTGGTCGGATTGCGAGGAATAGCCGGCAGCGCCAGCGAACTCATGAGGAGCAATTGCGTGTCCTCATCATATCCGACCTCGTCAAGAATAGAGCCATCCGGCCGCAACGTCGGCGTCGTGATAACCCCCGCCAAGCCGGGGAAGGCCCACTCGCCACGACGGGAACGAATAATGGCCGCGATTGCCCGAGGCGGATCGGCCGGGGTCCAATCGTTCTTACGGCCATCGAACTTTATCCAGTCAGCAGCGCGACACATGTGATCGACGAGCATATCGTCATCCACTTCGACCAGACAGGCCACGCTGGTGCGCCGTCCTTTCGATGCAGGCACCTGTTCGAGCACTGGCTTCACCAGCCCACCACGATCATAGATCGGAGCGTTATGAGCGATAAGCACCTTCTCCGCGGCGGTCGCCATGACGTGCAGCGCACCAGCTTTGATCTGGATTGTGGGCCGGCCGTTCGGATCAGACACTTCCAAAGCGGCGCTGGATACCAGCTTCAGCGGGCGGGCCTTTGGCTTCCCGATCATTTTCTCTGCGGGCTTGCGCGGTGTCCCCATACCATCGCTGACGCCCCGCTCAACTTTGGCGCGGATGGCATCGTGCGTCCACGGATCGCCGGAGTTGAACGATGGCATCTGCATTCCAGCGGCAAAAAGGCGCTCGCAAGCGGTCTTATTGGTCAGCGACCCACCGGCGACTAGAGCGCCAATCTTCAGGGCTGCCTCATTGAGCGTGGCCTCCTGCGCACCGCTTGGCGCAGCAAGAATCCCACCACATTCGTCATCCAATGCGGCCAAGCCATAGCGGGTATCGCCCACATCATTGGATGCTGCGAGAGCGAGTCTCGGCGCTTCCTGCTCTGCGCGCTCCTTCCGCACGATTCGCAACAGCTCGGCAGGCGCGGGCTGGGACGGTCCTTCGTGCTGCCAGCGATACAGGCGGCCAGACGGATGCCTCGATGGCGGCAGAATGACATAGCCACCTTCCCCCCGCACATCGCACCCCGGAAGCTCGGGAAAGGGCCAGCCCTTCTTATTGAGTTGAGCGTTGCGCACCGGAGCAGTCGCATCCCACTCATAATAGCGGTGATACCCCTCACCGGTGCTTGCCTGTCGCGTCGCCGTCAGACTGATCTTGCACTCGCGCTCGAACAGATCGACATCATCGACATCAAGCACCCAGACGCCGCTGGCCTCCCCCGTGGGCATGCCAATCATGGCGTTCGGCCACTTCGCCCACCATTCCGTAACCATTGCTGGACTGGTGCTCGCGTCCTTGAAGCCGTTTTTCGTCAGTGGACGTTTGTTATCGGCGTGGCAGGGAAAGACCGGCAGACCGCGCTGAGCATAGGATAATGCCGCATTGATCAGGGTTTCATGCAGAGTGGGAGCGGTAGCCATCACCGGCCCTCCGTTTCGTCGATGAGGCCGACATAGAGTGAGGGAAACGCCCGCATGCAGACGCTTGCATAAACCCTGGCTGCCGAAGTGGTGGGAAACGACATGCGGCAATGACGCTCACGATCACTGACAGCAGGGCGCATGGAGAGGGCGAAAGCGTCGCCTTCATCGGATATGACGAGCTGACGGATCAGCGGCCTGAGCGGGACGACCTTACCCATGAGCCGCTCCTGCTTGATCTACAATGGCCCAGCCGTGCGCCTTGTGACGCTGCTCCGCACAGGACCGAGCCTCGCCATAGGTGCGAAACTCAAGGCTGGGCCAGGCGATCGAACGAGGTTCGAACGAAACGACATAGCGCCCGCCGAACACGCACGCGCCGATGGTGATGGTGCGTTCGACGCTCATGCTGCACCTCCGTTGGGTTCGAAGGCCGGTCCCAGGATTTCATCGAGCGACGTCCGCTTGCGCTGCGGCCTTCCGGCATAGAGCGCACGCATCGCAGCGCGCTCGCGGGACGTGCGACGTTCGCGGGCTGCCTGCCAATGACGATAGTCGAGGATACGGGCCGTCATGCCGCGTCTCCCGCGCTGGCGACCCAGACGATCGCGCTTTTGCCATTGGCGTTTTCACGGCGATTGCCGCTGTCCCGGATCAGACCCATCACGCGCAGTTCGCTAGTGCGGGGCTGGATCGACTCGCGGCCAATGCTGACCGCTTCGGCCAGTTCGTTGGTGGTCAGCCCACGGTTTCCGGCATCGCGAATGGCGCGAAGGGCAACCCGTTGGAGATAGCCCACCGACATATCGATAGCGACAGCCGCCGCTGCTGACGTGTCCGTCGAACCTGTCGCCCCAGCGAATGGATAAGAAGGCGCGTCACCCATGTGCGCCTCCCCAGGCGAGCGCCACAAGGCGAGCGCGTTCGAACGTCAGGCCGATTCGCCCGGTGAGAAGTTGAACCCGGAGAGCGCTGCTGCTATCTTCCGTCCTGTCGCCGCCAAGCTGACATTTCGAAGGCCGTCCCGTTACAGCGGGGCGGCTTTCTCGCTTACTAGGGCGCGAGTTACCCTTTGCGATTGCCATTGCCGGTCACATCGCTTCCGACGTGCTGTGGCGCCGGCATGCCGCGAGCCACGTGTCGATGTCATTCGGATCGTATTTGACCTTCGTTCCGATTTTCAGGAACGCAGGCCCTTGGCCCAGAACGCGCCAGTTCTGGAGCGTCTTCGCCGCGACGCCTGCATAGGGCGCGGCCTGATCAGTGGTGAGGAGTTCCCTCATTCTCGCCTCCGTCCCGGCGGGATTGCCGGGGTGTTGGAAGGAAATGAGGGAGCAAAAAGTGGCAGTCTAAATTGGCAAATGTGGCGGCCGAACTAATCCGCCAGATTATCCGCCAAGTTTATTCGGCCGGCCAGGGTCGCCCCACTCAGGTGCAAGTTCACGACGAAGCTGACGAACGCGCTCTCTGGGAATGCCTGCCGCTTTACCATCGACCTCGTCCTTCATCCGCGAATACTTCTTCCCGTGTCGATCAGCTTCGGCCTTCCTGTCGCGATACCACTGCTCGGTCTGGTCTTTTGTGACGAACTGCTTGGGCCGCGCTGACACCGGTGCATCATCCTCCGATGACGACACATGTCTTGGCGCTACCGAGACCCTTTCGGCTTCTATATCGTCTAACTCTCGTAGCGCTTCTGCCATGAACATATCGGCAAAGTCACCACCAGCAGCCACGGTGGCCACTGCGCCAGGCCAACGCTCCTCGATCACCTTGAGCATGAAGGCGAGCGATCGGCTACCTACGAAGAATGGCTCGTCGAAGGATCTCAAGTAGCTGTCGCGTTCCCACGGCCGTATCGTTCCGCCCATAAGCCACTTCATATTGGTGTTGAGGGCGGCATAGCGGAACCGATCTGCGGCGTGCTGATGATCGCAGTTCCATCTGGTTTTCTTGACCGTCCAAGGATCGCCCGTTGCAGCTTCGATACGGACAAAGTCCAAGCCGCCTGCCGACCCAAGCCTTTGCATGAAATTAAATATCTCATTCCGCCGATGGGTATTTCCGGCGCGCTCTGTTTCCCATTTTTCCCACCGATCAATCGCCCTGCACCATTCATCGGCGGTGAACGGTATGGGGTGCATCGACAGGTTCACATCGAGCAGCGCCGCGATCTTTGCCTTGTTTTGCTCATATTTCTGACGGTCGATGATGACGTCATGCTGTGCGAAGACCTCGCGCGCTCGCGCCGGCCGCTCACCCCACTCGCGGAAATCAGCCTCATTGCCCGTCCACTGATTGACAGGATGAATTTCAGGCCGACTAAACACAGCTTTGCCAAGCGTTTCGAACGCATCGGACACATGCACGCAACCCGCCGGTAAAAAGCGCGCCTTGTTGATTTCAGTCCAGCCTACCAATTCGCCCTCCCGAGCGATCCACTCTACTGATGAGGCGGCAGGCCGGGTGGATTGACCGGCTTTTCGGGGGCTACCCTAGCCGCCTCTGCTCAGGCTCGCGCGTCCGCGAGATGAACGACGTTCGAGGGCATCGGCGCCCCTGTTACCAGACTGCTCAGACGGGCCGCCCAGCCGTTAAGCGCGTTCGTCTTCTCGTCCAGATACTCGTACAGGTTGTAGATTCCCCGGATGCCCGACACCTCGCCGCCCTGATGATGGTTGATGACCCGCTCGGTGACCTCAATCGGAAAACCGAGCGCCTGAAGGTTCGTCGTGCCGGTCCTGCGGAGATCGTGCAGTCGCCACGGCGTCAACGTGACCGCGTCGGCGTCCTCGCCGCGATCGGCCGCCATCTTCTTCAAGCCAGCCAGCGTTGCAGTATCCAAGGCGGTCTTCATGTCAGAGAAGTTCGACACCGCCGTCGTCCCCGTGGAGGATGGGAGGACCAAGCCAGACTTCTTCCAGCCGACGATTTCCAGTTCCGCCATCGCAGATCCGCTCAGCGGCACCAGATGATCGAGGCCGTTCTTCGTCCGCTCGCCGGGCAGATGCCAAAGTCCCTTGCCCTTCTCCAATTCCGCCCACGGTAAACCTGCGACTTCGCTCCGGCGCTGAAGGGTGATCATCAGCAGACGCACGAGCGCGCCGCGGGGGCCGTCTAGCGTGAAACTGGCATTCCAGATCGCCACCAGCTCATCCGGGGTTAGCACGCGCTTTCGAGCTTTGGATCCGGATGGAGGGTCGATCTTGCCCATCGGCGATCGGGCAATGTCCTCACGCTTCTCCGCCCAGCGAAACAGCGAGCTAAGGACGGCCCATGTCGAACGCTGAAGTCCGGGACGATCACGCAGCTTGTCCAGAACCTGGTGCAGATGTTCGGCGCCGATGTCTGGGAGCGGCCTGTCGCCCAGCACGGGCACCGCGTGGCGCTCCAGCACCCGCTTCGCCTGCTGCCAAGACTTGCCCCATTCCGGTTCCAGATAGCCGGCGGCGAAGGTTTCCACATAGGCAACGAAGGACTTGGTGTTGCGGACCCTTTCTCGATCCTTCTTCTCGGCCATTGGATCGACGCCCTGCGACACAAGAATTGAAAGGCGCTCTGCCTCGTCGCGCGCCTGAGCCGGGGTCCACGGGGCACCATAGCGCCCGATCGTCCACCGTTTAGTTTTACTGCCCCGGCCACCGAGCCGATATTGAAAGAGGAAGACCTTGCCGCCTGCTGGTGTGACCTTCAGACCAAACCCACTCAGATCCTCGTCCCACAGGAAATAGTCGCGATCTGCCTTATCGAGCGCATCTATGGTTCGCTTGTTCAACTTTCCCTGCGCCACATCAGCCATCCATAACAGCAATCACTTAGCAAGCACGGTAGCGGGGAACAGGGGGAACATCAAGGAAACACCGGGAAGGCACTTGACTGTATCTATTGACGAGTCGCTCTTTCGACGGCAGAACGCCGTCACAGACCACAACACTGGGGGTGTGGGGGTCGGAGGTTCGAATCCTCTCGTCCCGACCAATAATTCAATCACTTAGCCTCACCTACCCTGCCCCACATGGCGCGCGGGCGGGTTATGGGCAGTTTCCACGACCTATCCGGCCAGCCAGTCTGGCAATTAGCTGTTGGTATGTGGCGAAGGCTGCGACGGCGCATTGAATAGCCGATTCGACAGAATGTGCATAGGTCTGCGATTTAGAGTTAGGCCTTGAGAGCGACGTTTCCTTTGCTAATCTTGAACCATGGGAATGATAGAACTCGCGACGGTTGCGCAAGCCATTTCTTCCGTTTTGGCGTTTATCGCGGCTTTGATCGCCGTCTGGGTTACATACAAGGCTCCCGCTCAAGCGGCAAATCTTCAGAGAGAACATGATGCGGAATTGGAGCGACGGAGAGAACGCTATCAAATACTGAAAACACTCATGGAGTATCGTGGGGTAGACATTTCGGCGCCAGAACCAGTCGCAGCACTCAATATGATAGTCATCGTCTTTCAAGACGAACGCAATGTTTTGGATGCTTGGGATGAGTTTCTTCGCTACACTAATGGAGCTGATAATCACACCAATCGCTTAAACGCATATATGGGCATAATAGTAGCGATGGCGAAGTGCCTTGGATATTCGGACCAACTTACCGTCGCAGCTATCGACCGAGGATATTACCCACGCACAACGTAACAACCCCCGCCACGACGGCCGTTCATATTTTGGGAAATGTAGGCGATTTTCACCCCAT
>NZOF01000020.1 GCA_002695185.1 Erythrobacter sp. | reverse complement strand
GCGGAACTGCTTTTCGAGCCGATCGGAAATATACTTCCACAGCGCGGTGACCTCGGCAGCCGAACGGCTTTCAGGGTCGACTTCCATCACCGTGCGGCCGTCGATCATCGAGGCCGCGAAATCGGTGCGATGGTGAAGTGTGATCGGTGCGACAGTACCGTGCTGCGACAGCGCGACGGCGGCTTCCGATGTGATCTTCGCCTTGGGCGTTGCCGCATTGACGACGAAGATCAGCGATTTGCCAGCGCGTTCACACAGGTCGACCGTGGCGCCAACGGCACGAAGATCGTGCGGGCTGGGGCGGGTAGGAACGACGATGAGCTCTGCCACGGAGATTACCGACTGAATGGCCATGGTGATGGCAGGCGGCGTATCGATGACGGCGAGCTTGAAGCCCTGCTGGCGAAGGATCGCCAGGTCGGCGGCAAGGCGGGCCACGGTGGTCTGGGCGAAGGCGGGGAGTTCCGCCTCACGCTCGTTCCACCAATCGGCCAGCGAACCCTGCGGGTCGATGTCGATCAGGACGACCGGGCCAGCGCCCGCTCGCTGGGCCTGAACGGCCAGATGTCCTGAGAGCGTGGTCTTACCCGATCCGCCCTTCTGCGATGCCAATGCCAGTACACGCAAGGCTAGGTCCCCCTATAGCGCCTGTATCAATCCTTATGCCGCTGGTGAGCGGCGGTCTCGATTTAGGGGGATCGCAGACTACCCCTAATTTAGGGTTAATGCTGTTTGAGTTTCGGAAGCGCCCTGTTGGCGCCCCTGTGCGGAATTGGCTGGAAACTGTGAATTCAGGCCGAAAAGAGGTGGGAGATCCGGGATTGTCGGCTACCAATACCCGATGGACGGCAGGGGTACCGATATGGACGATATAAGCGAATCGAAACAGGCAACGCCTGACAACGCTAAGCCGGTCGCCCCCGCCAGCGGCCGGATCGCCAGTCTGGACTTTATTCGCGGTATTGCGGTTCTCGGCATTCTGGCGGCAAATATTTTTGCGATGGGGCAGCCGTTCACCGCCTACATGTACCCGGAAGCCTTCACGACCGGTCACTCGCAGTCGGAAGACTGGATGTGGGCGGCTCAGCTGGTGCTGATCGATGGCAAGATGCGAGGCCTGTTTACCCTCCTTTTCGGCGCCGGCGTTTACCTTTTCATGGAAAAAGCGTGGGCCAAGGGCGCTACACGCTGGCTTCAGGTCAAACGGCTGCTGTGGCTGGGCCTGTTCGGCCTGGTGCATTTCTTCCTGATCTGGCGGGGCGATATTCTCTTCTCCTACGCTGTGGCCGGGCTGCTGGCCTTGCTCTTCATCAGGTTCAGCCCTCGCAAGCAGATGATAATCGGCGCCTTGGGGTATATTCTGGGGGGATTGTTCTACGCCATCAGTATGGTGTTCATGCAGATAACTGCCGATGGCCCCGTACCCGATAATGCGGAACTGGCCGAAGTGCAGGAGGATTTTCAATCCGCCGCCGAGACGGATCTGACGGACGGCCGACTTGAAACCACGATTCGCCAAGACGGGTCCTATTCGGAATTCGTCAGCCACACCGTTAAAGAGCACGGCACCAATCCTCTCGCATCCAGCTGGCTGATTATCTTCGAGACCCTTCCGCTCATGCTGATAGGCATGGCGCTTTATCGTTACGGCCTTTTCGAGGGCAGATTTGATTACAGAAGGCAGCGGTTTTGGGGGTGGGCTGCGATGTTATCCGGCTGCGTGCTTACAGCGTGGATTGCCATCGCCACTCTGGAGGGAGGCTTCACCTATTATTCGACCTTGGGTGCTTTCCTTGGCACCTCGCATTTCCCGAGGCTGTTTATGACCCTCGGCTACGTCGCTCTGCTCGCACTTTATGCTCCCAGCGCAGGCAATTGGCTCGGGGATCGTCTGTCCGCGGCGGGAAGGGTGGCCTTTACGAATTACCTCGGCACGTCCTTCGTGATGCTATTCGTCTTCGGAAACTGGGGCCTCGGTCTGTTCGGGCAGTTTGGTCGGAGCGAGCTTTATTTGGTCGTTATCGCAAGCTGGGTCGTTATGCTGGCCTGGTCCAAACCCTGGCTTGAGCGCTTCCGGTATGGCCCACTCGAATGGCTATGGCGCTGCCTCACCTACGGCAAAGGTTTCACCCTTCGCCGGTAACCTTGCTATTGAGAATTGATCGCATTACATCTGCGTTTGCGAATCAATCGCAAGGGAGCGGCCGATCATGTATGTGTGTATCTGCAATGCCATCCGGGAAAGCGAGTTGCGCAAGGCTGCCCGGCGGTGTCCCGGCGATGCAGAGGCCTGTTACTCTTCCTTGGGCAAGCGCCCGGCATGCGGGTCCTGCCTGGACGAAGCCGATGCGATCCTTTTCGAAGAGCGTGAGCTTGCCTTCAAACCGGACACGGTTGCCGCCTGATCACAAGGGTTCATCACTGGCTCAAATCCGTTGATTTCCCACTCACTCGAACGCGCCTTGCCTTGCCGGCAGCTACGCTCGCGCGCATAACCCCCGAAATTCCATCGCAACGGAGGCGAATGCCATGAAGGGCGATCCCAAGGTCATCGAATTCCTCAACAAGGCGCTCACCAACGAGCTGACGGCGATCAACCAGTACTGGCTTCATTACCGTGTGCTGGAAGACTGGGGCGTGAGCCGGCTGGCCGATTACGAGCGCCACGAATCGATCGACGAGATGAAACATGCCGACATTCTTGCCGAGCGCATCCTCTTTCTCGGCGGACTGCCGAATTTCCAGGCGATCCACAAGCTGAAGGTCGGCGAAACGGTAGAGGAAATCCTGCGCGCCGATCTCGCCATGGAAATGGAGGCGATTCCGCTGCTCAAGGAAGCTGCCGAGCATTGCCAGTCGATGCGCGATTTTCACTCCGGCCAGATTTTCGAAGACATCCTCGCGAGCGAGGAAGAGCATGTCGATTTCCTCGAGACCCAGTTCGATATGATCGAACGCATGGGACTGCAGAACTATGTCCAGCTGAACTCCAAGCCGGCGGGCGAGGGCGAGCAGGGCTAGGTCCGGCTCAGCTCCCAGAACGTGGCGTGACGCCCACCATGTTTTGTAAGCGTCCCGACACATTTACCGTCGCACCATAATTCTGCCGAGCCTGCCTCGACATTGATGTCGGCGATGGTCAGTGCAGTTGGCAGATCCAGGGCTTCGATTGTTACCGGTCCGCTCAAAATCCCCGACGCGGGGAGTAGGGCAATCTCGATACGCTGCATGGCACATCTCCTTTCGTGTAGGAAAGGGGGTGGGGCCATGCCGATTAACGCGTGACAACCGTTTTGCGGTCACCTTGTGGCCGGGGCAATCGGGCGCGAAGCGGCTCTATTTCTGCGACGAATCGTCGGCGCCCTCATCATCCCTGGGCCCGAACTGGCGTTCCTTCATCCTTTCCAGATTGCGGTTCGCAGCGGTGCGCGTTTCGAGCAGGAAATAGGCAAGGCCCGCCATGAGCAGGCCCATGGTGATGACCCAGGTCAGTGCGACCAGCGTCCCGAGCGGAGTGTACACGAAGGCGCTGATGAACAGCAGCAGGATCACGATGCTGATCGTGAAGGCTGCCGCAGTGCTGAGCATCACGGCGCGCTGGGCGAGGATCCGCCGCGCTTCAAGCGCCGGGATTTCCTTCAGCTGATCGCCTGCCTCGTCGCGTTCGTCTGCGGCAAGGATGCGCTCGATCTTGTTGGCGACCCACAGCAGGCGATTGGTCATCACATTCATGACCGCGCCGATCCCGGCGAGCAGGAAGGCCGGGGCAAGGCTGAGCTGGACGACATGCTGCACGCGAACCGTCGAGCTGGTACGCTCGATGAATTCGAAGCCGGGCAGCACTGCCAGCAGATCAATCACGCCCGCTGCCTCCGCTGAATTTGCCGCCGCCCCCGCGGTTCGAATCGTAGGGGTTCTTGGGACTTTTCAGCACGACCCGGACGGGAACCGCATCGAAGCCCAGCTTTGCGCGGATGCCGTTGACGAGATAGCGTTCGTAGCTCTTGGGAAGATCATCCAGCCGCGTGCCGAAGACCACGAAGCGGGGCGGGCGGACACTGGCCTGCGTGATATAGCGCAGCTTGATCCGCCGACCGCCGGGCGCCGGTGGCGGGTTGGCGGCAAGCGCATCGTCGAACCAGCGGTTGAGCGCGGCGGTGGGCACGCGGCGGCTCCACGCCTCGCGCAGCTCGAATGCGGCCGACAGCATGGTGTCGAGGCCCTTGCCGGTCTTGGCCGACACGGCGAACAGCGGCACGCCGCGCACCTGGCTAAGGCCCTCGTTCAGCGCTTCGCGAATGCCGTTGAACAGGTAGGAAGCGTTTTCCGCGATATCCCACTTGTTGATGGCCACCATCAACGCGCGGCCTTCTTCCAGCACCTGGCTGGCGATCTTGAGATCCTGATGCTCGAGCCCCTTGGTCGCATCGAGCAGCAGCACGACGACTTCGGCAAAGTCCACCGCACGCTTGGCGTCGGCGACCGAGAGCCGTTCCAGCTTCTCCGTCACCTTGGCGCGCTTGCGCATGCCCGCCGTATCGATCAGGCGGATTTCGCGCTGCTCGTTCGCCTTGGGATCGAACCATTCCCAATCCACGGCGATCGAATCGCGGGTGATCCCCGCCTCGGGGCCGGTGAGAAGGCGATCTTCGCCCAGCAGCCGGTTGATCAGCGTGGACTTGCCCGCATTGGGGCGCCCGACGATGGCCAGCTTGAGCGGGCCGTCGAGGTCTTCCTCGTCCAGTTCGGCCTGGAGTTCCGCAGCCGCTTCGGCCGCTTCCGACTTCGCGCCGATGATGGGCCACAGGCCAGCGAACAGATCGGCAATGCCTTCGCCATGTTCGGCGGAGATGCCCATGGGTTCACCCAGGCCGAGGCTATAGCTTTCAAGGATACCCGGTTCGGCAGCCTTGCCTTCCGCCTTGTTGCAGACCAGCACCACCGGCACATCCTGTCCGCGCAGCCAGCGGCCGATTTCCTCGTCGAGCGGGGTCAGGCCGGCGCGTGCATCGACCACGAACAGGGCAGCGTCGGCCCCTTCGAGGCTGACTTCGGTCTGCTTGCGCATCCGGCCGGGCAGGCTTTCGGGATCATCGTCTTCCCAGCCCGCGGTATCGACGATGGTGAATTCCAGCCCGGCGATTTCGGCATCGCCCATGCGGCGATCGCGTGTGACGCCCGGCTGGTCGTCCACCAGCGCGAGCTTCTTGCCCACGAGCCGGTTGAACAGCGTGGATTTGCCGACATTGGGTCGGCCGATGATGATTACGGTGGGTTTTGCTGTATCTGTCATGATCGTGCCTTGCGCGGAGGTGGGCGATAGCCACGGCTTTGGCAAGGCCGCAGGGCGTTTCCTACAGGATGGAGCACATGGAGCACGGTCCTGGAAGAAAAAATGCCGCCGGGCCGAATGCAGCCCAGGCGGCAGAAATGTGCGATTTTGGATGGGGCGGACAGTCCATGAAAGCTGCTCTGCCATCAAAAGCCGGATGTAGGAAAGGCCTGTTTCAGTCGGCCTTCGCGAGCGGCGGATTATCGCCGAGATCTTCGTACCATGCCTCGACCGGACCGTTGAGCTTGAGGGTCAGCGGCTTGCCGTTGCGATCGACGGTCTTGCCCGCCTGGACGCGGACCCAGCCTTCGGAGATGTTGTATTCCTCGATGTCGGTACGCGTGCGGCCCTTGAACCGGATGCCCACGCCGCGCTGGAGCACGTCGACATCGAAATGCTCGCTATCGGGATGAACCGAAAGCTGCATGGGGGGCGTCTGGGGCTTGTCGTCGGTCTTGGTATCTTCGCTCATGGGGCGCGCCTGTACTGTGCGCGGTGCGCCCCGGCAAGATCATTCGAACCGGGGCGCATGGCCGGACAGGTCAGATTTCGTCGGGGCCGCGATCGGGCTCGTCATAGTCGGGCTGGACGGGCTCGATAGAGGGCGGTTCCTCCATGGGTGTCTCGTCCGGTGGCGAACTTGGCGGCATTTCGGGCGGGGCGCCCGGGTTGATCGTATCGGGGTCTGGCTGGGTCGCCATGATTATTCTCCTCAATCGGGTGCCTTAATCGGGTGGAAGCATCGTAGCGGCGTCGAGCGCTTGCTCGCCTTCGCCATCATGGCCGCCATCCATGGCGGGGCGCATGGCCTCTTCTGTCTCGACATCGATTTCGTCGGGCTTGGTATCGTCGGCGAGTACATCGCCCTCGCGTTCGCCTTCCGCTTCCATTTCGGCTGCGGTCTTCGGCTTCACGTCGGGGTCGATCGTCGGCGGTGTGGCAGGCGGGACCTTCGGGGTTTCATAGTCGCTCATGGGTGCGATCCTTTCTCCATTCAAACGGCCTTGAAGGCGGGTGTGTTCCACAATTCGCATCCACCCTGTCGCCGCGCTTGCCCTTTTCGCCGCATCCGACTAGAGGCACGCCCCTATATACGCGGCGGACCCCGTCTGCGCGCGGATTCGCTTTCACGGTTTGCGGGCGTGGCGGAATTGGTAGACGCGCTGGTTTTAGGTACCAGTATCGAAAGATGTGGGGGTTCGAGTCCCTTCGCCCGCACCAATTCCGCTCTGTCGTGAACCCTCGCTCAGACAGACAGTAACTTACGAGTTTCGACACCCATGCAGATCAAAGAAACCGCCAACGAAGGCCTCAAGCGCGCCTATGCGATCACCATTCCTGCCAAGGATATCGATGCCCGCATCGATTCGGAGATCAAGAAGATCGCCCCGCAGGTGAAAATGCCCGGCTTCCGCCCCGGCAAGGTGCCCGCCAATCTCGTGCGCAAGATGCATGGCGATCAGCTGCACGCCGAAGCCGTCAATTCGATGATCCGCGAATCGGTCGACAAGACCATGCAGGACAACAAGCTGAAGCCGGCCATGCAGCCGAAGGTCGAAGTCGGCGAAGGCTATGAGCAGGGCAAGGACGCCACGCTCACCGTCGAACTCGAAGTGCTGCCCGAAGTCGAGGCACCTTCGACCGACGATCTGAAGATCGAACGCCTGACCGTTCCCGTCACCGACGAGGAAGTGATGGAATCGATCGGCAAGCTGGCCGAAAACAACAAGAGCTACAAGGACGCTGCGAAGACCAAGAAGGCTGCCGATGGCGACCAGCTGATCATCGATTTCGTCGGCCGCGTAGACGGCGAGGAATTCGAAGGCGGCAAGGCCGACGACGCAGCGCTGGTTCTGGGTTCGGGCATGTTCATCCCCGGCTTCGAAGAGCAGCTCGTTGGCGTGAAGACCGGCGACGAGAAGACCATCGAGGTAAGCTTCCCCGAAGATTATCAGGCGACGCATCTCGCCGGGAAAAAGGCGGAATTCGACGTCACCGTGAAGCAGGTGAAGGTCGAAGGCGAAACCACCATCGACGATGATTTCGCCAAGAACTTCGGCCTCGACGGGCTCGACAAGCTCAAGGAATTGATGCGCGGCCAGCTCGAGCAGGAAACTGCCGGCCTTACCCGCACGCAGATGAAGCGCTCGCTGCTCGACCAGCTGGCTGCCGGTCACGACTTCCCCGTGCCGCAGGGCATGGTGGATGCCGAATTCGACCAGATCTGGGCTCAGCTCCAGCAGGAAGCCGCTCGTTCGGAAGATCCCGAAGCTACGCTGAAGGAAATGGAAGACGAGAAGGAAGAATATCGCGACATCGCTGAACGTCGCGTCCGTCTCGGCCTGCTGCTTTCCGAAATCGGCCAGGCGAACAACGTGCAGGTGACCTCGCAGGAAATGAGCATGCTCATCCAGCAGGCTGCCCAGCAATATCGCCAGGAAGACCGTGAACGGTTCATCCAGTACATCCAGCAGGAACCGATGGCTGCCGCCCAGCTGCGTGCTCCGCTTTACGAAGACAAGGTCGTCGACTTCCTGTTCGACAAGGCCGAGATCACCGACCGCGAAGTGACGCGCGAGGAACTCGAAGCCGCCATCGAAGCGGAAGAAGGCGCCGAAGCCGAAGCCAAGCCTGCCAAGAAGAAGGCGCCGGCCAAGAAGAAGGCTCCTGCAAAGAAGGAAGCCGCAGCCGACAAGTCGGACGATGCGAAGGCCGAAAAGAAGCCTGCCGCGAAAAAGGCTCCCGCCAAGAAGGCCGCCGCGAAAAAGTCCGACGACAAGACGGAAGAGAAAAAGCCTGCTGCAAAGAAGGCTCCTGCCAAGAAGAAGGCACCGGCCAAGAAAGCTGCCGACAAGAAGTAAGCGGCTTTCGGTATCAAATCAGGGAAGGGCGGCAGGAGCGATCCTGCCGCCCTTTTCTTTTGTGCTCACGGCAGATGCGGCCGAAGTATTCCGGAGTCACAGATAGGCCGGCCACTTCCGGCCTGCCTGTCAGGATGTGCGATCCGACTTGCGCATGATCGTGGGGTTGTCCGGGCTGAGGCTGGGCAAGCCTTCGTCCTCGCCCAGATGGATGTGCCACTTGCGCTCTTCGATCATGCGGATGAGCGGGCCGGCAACTACGCCGTGCACGATGATCGAGACGAGGATCGTAAAGCTGGCGATCGCCCACAGCTGGTCGAACTGGAAGAATTTCCCGTGGTTCTGGCCATAGGCAAGGTAGTAGATCGAACCCATGCCCCGCACGCCCAGGAAGGCGACGGCGAGCTTGCCGGGGAAGGGCAGGTTGCAGACCGATTCCGATAACAGGCCGGCCAGCGGGCGGATGATGAAGATCAGCGCGATACCGATGGCGGCACCCCG
>NZOF01000189.1 GCA_002695185.1 Erythrobacter sp. | reverse complement strand
TCGGCTTTTCGATCAACGTGCTTTCCCTGTTCGGCATGGGGCTGGCGATCGGCATTCTAGTTGATGACGCAATTGTGGTCATCGATAATGTGGAGCGCATAATGCGTGAAGAGGGCCTTGGTCCGCTGCAGGCGACGCGCAAAGCCATGGACCAGATCACAGGAGCGATCATCGGCATCACGCTGGTCCTGATTGCCGTATTCATTCCCATGGCATTTTTCCCTGGGTCCACTGGCGGCATTTATCGGCAGTTTTCCGTAACCCTCTCCATTTCGATCTTCTTCTCCGCCGTCCTCGCGCTATCGTTGACGCCGGCGCTGTGTGCGACTTTCCTTCGCAAGGAAGATATTCAGGGCCACGGCGACGAGACGCCTGCCGAAAGTGAGACCGACGAGCCGTTACCCGATGGCTGGCGCGGGGTGGTAGAGAAAGCCCGCCGTTCGACGGGGCGCTTCTTTGGTCGCTTCAACCGCTGGTTCGGCAAGATGACCGATCGCTACGGAAAGGCAAACGAGCGGATCTTGAATCGACCGATGCGTGGCTTCGCAGTATTCCTCCTGCTTGCCGGTCTCACCGGACTGCTTTTCTTCCGGCTTCCCGGCGGCTTCCTGCCCACGGAAGACCAAGGCTATGTCATCACCGTTGTCCAATCTCCTGCGGGCTCTACCCGCGAGAGGCTGAACGAGGCGCTGGCTCCGGTCGAAGAATTCTGGGCCTCACAAGAAGAGGTTGAAGATCGAGTGGTTGTGAGAGGCTTCAGTTTCTTCGGCCAAGGGCAAAATCACGCCATCATCTTCACCCCTCTGGAAGACTGGGGCGAGCGTAGCGGAGATGCGAGTTCGGCTGAAGGTCTGGTGGGCCGTGCCATGGGTATGTTCATGGGGCTCGACAACGCCTTGGCTTTCGCGATCCAGCCTCCGGCAATTCAGTCACTCGGTCAGGCCAGCGGCTTCACGATGAAACTTCAGGACCGTGCCGGTCTTGGCCGCGACGCCCTCACCGCAGCACGTGACCAACTTCTGGGCATGGCATCACAAAGTTCGACCTTGGCCAATATCCGTCCAGAGGACGAGGCACCGGCGCCGCAACTTCACGTGGAAGTGGACCGCGTCAATGCACGTGCGATGGGCCTTTCGATGAACGACGTGAACAACGCGCTGTCGATCAATTTCGGTTCGGCTTACGCGAATGATTTCAACCGGCAGGGTCGTGTCCTTCAGGTTCTCGTTCAGGCAGATGCGCCGCATCGGATGACGCCTGAGGATGTATTATCGCTCCGTATTCCCAATGCGGAAGGCGCGCTGGTACCGTTCAGTGCTTTCGCCACTGCGGAGTGGACTGCCGGCCCGCCGGCCGTGGCGCGCTATAACGGGTACCCTGCGATGACTCTGTCTGGCACTGCGGCGCCTGGCGCATCATCGGGGGCCGCCATCGCAGAGATGGAGCAACTTGCCAGCCAGTTGCCGGAAGGCATCGGGTTCGAATGGACCGGCATCAGCTATGAAGAAAAGCAGGCTGGCGGTCAGATCGGCCTGCTGCTTGGCCTTTCAGTCGTAATTGTCTTTCTTGTGCTTGCCGCGCTCTACGAAAGTTGGGTCGTGCCCCTTTCGGTTCTGCTGATCGTGCCGATGGGTGTTCTGGGTGCAGTTGTGTTCACCATGCTGCGCGGATTGTCGGCGGACATTTACTTCAACGTAGGGCTCATCACGATTATCGGACTTGCCGCCAAAAACGCCATCCTGATCGTCGAATTCGCGATTGAGGAAGAGGCAGAGGGCAAGAGCCCGCTTGAGGCGGTGAAGGCAGCAGCACGGTTGCGGTTGCGTCCGATCGTCATGACTTCGCTTGCGTTTATTCTGGGTATGGTTCCGCTGGTTCTCTCTTCCGGCGCTGGTGCTGCCAGCCGCATCGCGGTCGGAACAGGTGTCATGGGCGGGATGATCGCGGCTACGGCAATCGGCATCTTTATCATTCCGCTGCTCTACCTGCTGGTGCGAACCAGACTGGGAGGACGCAAACCCAAACCGGCGGGCCATCTCGAAGGAGAAACGGAATGAGACGCTTGCTAACAGCCAGCCTTTCGGCTCTGGCTCTCTCCGGTTGCGTCAACATGGCACCGGATCATGAGCGTCCCGCTCTCTCCACGCCACTTGCCTACGACGCTGATTACCGGCCGGACGGAACCGTGGTCGCCAGCACGCTGACCTATGCGGAATGGTTTGCCGATCAGAGACTGGTCGCGCTTATCGATACGGCTGTTGCGAACAACCGCGACCTTGTGGCGGCGACAGCCCGGATCGAACAAGCTCGCGCGCAATATCGCATCGAGGACAGCCGCCGATTGCCGACCCCGGTCGCAAGCGCATCTGCTACCCGATCCCGCACGCCTCTCGGTACGGTGCAACCGGGCGCCGAAGGCGCAATAACCACGGATCGGTTCAATGTTGGTGTCGGCGTATCTTCCTTCGAACTGGATTTCTGGGGACGGGTTGCCAACCTCTCCGAAGCAGCGCGGGCGCAGTATCTGGCGGTCGAAGCAAACCAGCGAGCCTTCTACCTTTCTCTTATTGCAGACACGGCATCGACCTATTTCGAATTGCTGGAGACCGAAGCGCAGATCCAGCTGGCTGAGGCGACACTGGAGAGCCGACGGGAAGGTCTGCGCATTGCTCAGCGGCGCCTTGATGCAGGCGTGACATCCGCGCTGCCTTTCCGGCAGGCGGAAACGCTGCTGACTACGGCTCAGCAACAGCTGGCGTCCGAGCGTCTCGCTCAGGCAAGGTTGCGCAACCAGCTGGCAGTCCTGGTAGGCGGGACGATCCCCGCCAACTTGCCTCAGCCCTTGCCAATGACTGCGCAGAACAGGGGGATGGCTCTGGACCCTGGGACGCCGTCAGATCTTCTGCTCGTGCGCCCCGACATACAGGCTGCGGAGGAACAGCTCCGCGCCGCGCGTGCGAACATCGGCGCCGCCCGGGCGGCATTCTTCCCCACGATTTCGCTGACCGGTAACGCGGGTCTGGCGTCGAGCGATCTGGGCGGCCTATTCGGGTCGGATGGTTTCTCATGGTCGTTCGGCCCGTCAGTAACGCTGCCGATTTTCGATTGGGGTGCCCGCGAGGCGAGCTTGGACCTTGCCGAAGCGCGCGAGGTCGAACAGGTCGCGATATACGAAAAGACGGTCCAGACCGCATTCCGGGAAGTGTCGGACGGCTTAGCCGGAAGACGCTGGCTGGCCGAGCAGGTTGCGGCCCTGGAGAACGGCGTCGCAGCGCAGGAAAGGCTCGCCCGTCTTGCCCGCCTGCGTTACCGCGAAGGCGTGGCGGATTATCTCGAAGTGCTCGATGCGGAACGCAATCTGTTTTCAGCCCAGCAGCAACTGCTCACCACGCGACGGGCCTATCTGCAGAACGGAACGACACTGTTCGTCGCTCTTGGAGGCGGGATCGGTACGGTCCGATAGGCCTCTGCCTCTCGTGCTAGGGCTGCTAGATGTCTGTGATCAGATCCCGGCATACCATTGGTAGCCCGAGCGATCTTCCCAATAGCCGCCCTTTCCGCCGCCAACCTCATCGAGGCTTTCGACCAGTTCGATGCCGGTCAGATATTTCGCGTGCTTGTAGCCTAGTTGGCGTTCCAGCCTCAGCCGGACGGGGGCGCCATTGCGTTCGGGCAGCGGCTCTCCATTAAGCTGATGCGCAAGAATGGTCTGGGGATGGAAAGCATCGTCGAGATCGCAGCTTTCATAGTAATCGCCGCCGTTCAAATTGTCGGCACAGCGGAAGATAACAAAGCGGGCTTCCGGCCGGACTTTCGCAGCTTCCAGTATCGTCGAGAGCTGGGGTCCGGTCCATTCACCGATAGCGCTCCATCCCTCCACGCAATCATGGCGCGTGATTTGTGTGCGCTGCGGCAGGCCGCGGATATTTTCCATCGAGAGATCGAGCGGGTGCTCGACAAGTCCTGATACGCTAATGGTCCAGTTGGCAAAGCCATCTTCCATGGCCGCGCGATAAGCTGCGGTGTCGACGCTTTGGGTGCCGTTGCCGCGAAAGAAGGGCGAGATTGCCTCGCGGCCATATTCGGGAGCCATGGAAATGCGCCCGCCGCCAAGTGTCCGGTGCAAACCACGATGCCAGTCCTGTGCTCGGTCGACGATCTTGCCAAACCATGCGCTGTCGCCGACTGCATCGCAGCCCGCGACGACAGTGGCCCCCAGGGCTACCAGAAAGTTACGCCTGCGCATTGCGGCCTCCGCTGGTTTCCATGCGTCCGCCGAATATCATGCCGCGGAGCTGCGTGATCGGGCCTGCAAGCAGCACCAGAAGCACATGAACGATGAAAAAGGCTGCGAGAGCGAAGGCGCTCAGAAAGTGGATCGACCGCGCGCTTTGCCTGCCGCCGAAAATGTCGCTCAGCCACGGCCAGGCCGCTTCCATCCCGGGGCTCATCGCCATGCCTGTGAAGATCATGGCTGGGAGCAGGACGAAGATCACCAAAGCATAAGCGAGTTTCTGCAGGACGTTGTATTTGCCGGTGCCGTGGTCGAAATTGAGCCGGAGGTGCGCTTTCACATCGCGCCAGATGCTTTGCGGGCGCCATTCTGCAGCGCGAAGCACCAGATCGCGCCAGATGTGGCCGTTGATGAGGGCGATTATCATGAAGGCCAACAGGCCAAAGGCATAGACGAGCGAGAAGACGACGTGCCAGTCACGCGCTGCGGCGAGGCTGTAATAGCTTGGAATTGTGATCCAGCCGGGGAAATCGGGCAGCGACAGCCAGGCTTCCGAAGGCAGAAAGCCCTTATCACCCCAGTACAGGCGCGGGTGTGCGTTCGAGATATTGAGCCCGCTCATGAAAAGCACGATAAGGCAAAGGGCGTTCAGCCAATGCCATAAGCGTGTGGAAAGGGCGTGGCGCTTCTTCAATGACGATCCCCTTTGGAAGGCCGGTCTATATCGCAGTCGATTAAGCCAGCGCAACGAGAAGCCGAATTCTTGGGTCCGCTGTCGATCACATAAGGCGAGCGCCATCGGGAGCATCGCCCGGCGAGGCAAGCACGATGCGCCCCTCTTCGTCGGGAAAGCCCAGAACCAGCACTTCGGACATGATCGGCCCGATCTGGCGGGGTGGAAAATTGACCACGGCCATCACTTTCCGGCCAATCAGCCCATCCGGGTCATAAAGGTCGGTGATCTGGGCTGAGCTTTTCTTTACCCCTACCTCCCCGCCGAAATCGACCCGCATCTTGATCGCGGGTTTGCGCGCTTCGGGAAAGGGTTCTGCTTCGATAATCGTGCCGGAGCGAATATCGATCTTCAGGAAGTCGTCGAAGTCTATCTGTTCCATGCTGGTTGCATAAGAAAGCATGGCTGGGCTGTCCAATCGGCAGACTCCGCTTGAAGCCGATAGCGTGCAGGCATACGGGCGATTCGATGCTTTCCTCGGCCTATCCCGTTCGCGCGCTATTGATCGCAATTTTCGTCCTCATGGCGGGCAGCGGCTTTCTGTCTACGCTGATTGCGATCAGGCTGGAACTGGCGGGCGCTTCGGCAGGCGTCATCGGCCTTGTCGGCACCAGCTATTTTGGCGGCCTCATGCTGGGGGCGCTCCGCGTACAGAAACTTATCGAACGTACGGGCCATATCCGCGCCTTTGCCGCTTTCGTGACGATCTACTCTGCCAGCAGCCTGACCTATGCGATTTTCGATTCCGCAGCCATCTGGACGGTTCTGCGTTTTATCGACGGGCTTGCCATGGCGGGGGTCTTCGTCTGCCTCGAAAGCTGGCTCAATCAGCAGGCAAGCCCGAAGAACCGCAGCGCCATGCTCGCCGCCTACATGATCGCGCTCTATTGCGGTCAGGCCGCAGGACAGTTCCTGCTCAATCTGGGTGACGAAGCGCCGGATCTGCCCTTCATGCTGTCGGCAATCCTGCTTTCGATCGCTCTCCTTCCAGTCCTCCTCACGCGAATGGATCAGCCGGTCATCGAAACGGTGGCGCCGTTCTCCCTGCGTCGTCTTTACAAGGTGTCGCCTCTCGGCATCGTGGGTACGCTGGTGACGGGAGCAATATTGGGGGCCTTCTATGCGCTGGGCGCGGTTTACATCCAGCGGATCGGAATGGGTTTGTCGCAGGTTGCACTGTTTACCTCATGCGTCATCGCTGGCGGCGTGGCGCTCCAATATCCGCTCGGGCTTTTGTCTGATCGCTTCGATCGACGGCTTGTAGTCATTGCCAGCTTCTTCGCGACAGTCGCCGTCTCGCTCCCGATCTTTCTGATGGATCTAGCACCGGTAGCGGTGATCGGCCTCGGCAGCCTGTTCGGCGGATTTGCTTTTGCTCTCTACCCGCTATGCGTGGCGCATTCGAACGACCATCTTTCCGAAGAGGAGCGGATCGGGGCAAGCAGCGGTCTGGTCCTGACTTATTCGGCGGGTGCCGTGGCCGGGCCTATGCTGGGTTCGATCGGCATGGGTGCACTGGGGCCGGGCGGTCTCTTTGCCGTGACGGGTGCCTTGGCGATACTCGGCGGCATGTTCGGTATCTGGCGCAGCTTCGCCCGTGCGTCGGTTCCGGCTGAGGACCAGCAGGCGTTCCAAAGCCTCCCGCGCACAACGGCCATGGCCGCTATCTTCGAAGCTGCGGACGAGCAGCAGTCCGATAGCTGATGCTGCGCCTTGACTTGAAGGAGTGGTGCAGGCTCTTGGCAACTGACCAAACAAGCGAGATCAAAGAGTGACGACTTCTCATCATCTTCCGCCACGGCACCGCAGCTGGCTGTTCGCCCCAGGCGATAGCGAGAAGAAAATGACGAAGGCTACGGAAGGCGAAGCCGACATCGTCATTTTCGATCTCGAAGACGCGGTGGCGGAAGAAGAGAAAGGATCGGCTCGCGAGGCGATTGCGGCGTTTCTCGAAGCGCACGACGAGGCGGAAAAGGCGAGGCTATGGGTTCGCGTCAATCCGCTCAACGGGCCGCATACCGCAGATGATCTGGCGGCCGTCATGCATGCCCGCCCGGGGGGCATCATGCTCCCTAAATCGAGAGGTCGGCATGATGTAGAGGAACTTGACCGGCTTCTCACACCGCTCGAAATGGAGCTCGGCATTTCTCCCGGATCCACTCCGGTCATTGCCTTGGTCACCGAGACCGCTGCCGCGATGTTTACCACCGGCGATTACGCCGATGCGCCTCGCCTCGTAGCTATGACATGGGGGGCGGAAGATCTGGCGGATTCTATCGGGGCCATGTCCAACCGGCTGGAAGATGGCGAATACTCCTTCACTTACGAACTGGCGCGTAGCCTTACCCTGCTGGGTGCGGCCGCCGCCGGCGTACCCGCTATCGAAACGATAGACGGCGATTTCCGCAATCTGGAAGGCCTGAAGGCGCGAGCGGAAAAGGTCCGCCGTGACGGTTATCGCGGCATGCTTGCGATCCATCCTGCGCAGGTGCCGGTAATCAACGAAGCGTTCAGCCCGGGCGAGGATGAAATCGCCGAAGCGCGCGAGATCGTGGCGCTGTTCGAGGCAAACCCGCAGGCTGGGACCATTGGCCATAATGGCAAGATGCTGGACCGCCCGCACCTCAGCCGGGCGCGGCAGCTTCTGGCGCAAGTTGATGGCTAGTCGCTGAGCTTGCTTCCTTCAGCGAGAACGCGCTCGCTCCATTCCGGGCGACAGATCAGAAGGTCCGGCATGTAGGTATCCTGCTGGTTGTAGATCAGCGGGCTGCCATCGATCCGGCTGGCATGCAGTCCGTGCGCCAGCGCGACCGCCACGGGGGCGGCGCTGTCCCATTCATATTGTCCGCCGGTATGTAGATAGATTTCCGCCTCGCCCCTGACCACCGCCATGGCTTTGGCGCCGGCCGAGCCCATCGGGACGAGTTCTGCGCCGATCGTATCGGCCACCGCCACGGCTTCACTGGCAGGCCGCGTGCGGCTGACCAGCATGCGCGGCTTTTGCGCGGCAGGCGGTAGCGCGCCGGGCGTATCGCTGCGCAGCACTTCCCCCAGGCCGGGAAGGGCGACGGCCCCGGTCACGGGTTTGCCGTTCACGCACAGGGCCACGTGTACTGCCCAGTCGTCGCGTTCTTCGCCATATTCGCGAGTGCCATCGACGGGATCGACGATCCAAACCCGCTCTTTCGAGAGCCTTTCGTCCGTGTCCTTGCTTTCTTCGGACAGCAGCCCGTCATCGGGGCGCTGGGCGCGAATGGCGTGGCAGAGGAACTGATTGGCCGTCTGGTCGCCCGCCTTGCCGAGACTTTTGCCTTCGAACATTCCGCTCGCGCGGACTTCAAGCAGAATCCGGCCAGCGACATGAGCGAGATGGGCGGCGAGTTCAGCGTCGGTCATTGGGTTCTCGCAGATTTAAACGCAAAGGGGGTTCGCATGACAGACCTGCGCTGTCTTGCGAACCCCCGAGGTATTTAGAAATTCTGCGGTCAGGCGACGGCAGGTTTTCTCGCGAAGATGCCGAAGCCGGCGATGATCGCATAGCAGATGATCGGCAGGATCAGCGCGAAAGCGAGGCTGCCGCTCGTATCTGCGAGGACCCCGAACAGCAGCGGGACAACCGCACCGCCGAAAATCGCGACGTTGATGATGCCCGAGCCGTCTGCCGCACGCGGCCCCAGCTTTTCGCAGGCGAGCGAGAAGATGGTTGGGAACATGATTGAGTTCATCAGGCCGACTGCGAGGAGGCTGTAGGCCGCGACTTCACCGCTGCTGAGCGCGCTGATGATGATCAGCAGGATCGATCCGGTAGCATTGAAGGCGAGGATCTTGCCGGGTGAGAACAGACGCAGGAAGTAAGAGCCAATGAAGCGGCCTACCATCGCGCCCCCCCAGTACAACCCGATCATCCAGCCGATCACGCTCTCCGGCTGGCCGAGCACCCGATCCTGGGCGAGATAGTTGATAATGATCGATCCGATCGAGACTTCCGCTCCGACGTAAACGAAGATACACAGCGCGCCATATCCGAACCGGCTGCGTTTCAGCAGATCGAAACCGGCAAGTCCGGAAGATGCTTCATGCTTTTCGCCCTGAAGGCGGTTGCGGAACAGCCATACAGCCAGCGCCACGAGACCGATCAGGCAAGCAACGCCTAGGTAGCCTTGCCAGATCGCTTCGCTTTCAGCCTGCCTGTAAGCGGTCAGTTCGGCCCCGGAGAGCTGGTCGGCACTAAGATTGGCGAGACTGCCGAGGATGACGATCGACCCGACGATCGGAAAGATCGTCGTGCCCAGCGAGTTGAACGCTTGCGCGAATGTCAGCCGGCTGTGCGCGGTCCTTTGCGGGCCGAGCAGCGAGATCAGCGGATTGGCGACGACCTGCACGATCACCACGCCGCTCGCCAGGATGAAGAGCGCGAAGAGGAAGAGGGCGTAAGTGGCCGTCTGGCTGGCGGGAATGAACAGCAGGCACCCTACCATCATGGTCAGCAGGCCCGCCACTGCGCCGCGCATGTAACCAAGCCGCTTGACCAGTTTCGCCCCGGGAATGCCGACGACGAGATAGGCCGTGAAGAAGCAGAACTGGACCAGCATGGCCTGCGTGTAGTTGAGCGTGAACAACTCCTTCAGCTTCGGAATGATCACGTCGTTAAGCGAAGTGATGCCGCCGAAGATGAAGAACAGGCCGAACACGAAGTAATTCAGGCCGGGCGCGTGAATGCCCGTATCGTCGGCGTCGATGGGCGCCGGGTCGGTGCTCGACGCGACATCTGGTGCGAGTGCCATTTCAGTATTCCTCCCAAGTGCCGACGAACTTCACGAACCGGCGTTGATCTTGCATCGCGCTATGTGCCAGCCTTTTCAGGCAGCACAAAGCGAATACGATTTCGTGACTTCAGAACGAGCAGGCCGTTCCTTCGGCAACGTCTTCGCGTACCACGCTTGCGATGCGGAAGGTGACTTCGGCGTCGGTTTCGAACCGGATGCGGTTGCCAAGGCCGGGCGCGCACTGCTCGGTGATCAGCATTTCGCGCCAACCCTTGCCATGCGCCACGGCGAAGGGCTGGGTCAGGTCGACCAATGCATCCTCGCCCACGCGCAGCTTGATCGGGGCGGTCGGGCGCGTCACGACTTCATAGGTGATGCGATAGGCGCCGCCGGTATCGGGCGTCTGCGACAGGCCGAAGCGCGAATTGGCACGCATCGTGACCTCACGTGCATCTTCCTGTGCATTACGGTCGTAACCGCGGACGAGAACGCCNGAGTCTGTCAGATCACCGCGCATCTGGGCGAGGTATTCGCCAACGCCTTCGACATTCGGTTTGACGGCGAATGCGACCACGCCATCGGCCAGGCGGCCGGATTCGAACAGGGCGCGCGAGGGCCCTTCGAGCAGCGGGGCGCAGTTTTCGTCGAGCTTCGCGGTAGGTGAGGTATCGGTCAGAGCGCGGCCGTACCCTACTGGGAAAAGCGCGCCCTTGGGGCCGTTGAGCGGTCCTGCATCGCAGGTCGCGGGCCAGCTGAAGCCCAGCTTGCCGGTGGCCGGTACTGCGCCGGTCAGGACATCGGCAACGCCGGCGCCTTCGCTACCCGGCAGCCACGACGCGACGAAAGCATCGGCCACGTTCATTTCGCGGTTCACCCACATCGGACGGCCCGAGAGGAAGACGGCGACCGTGGGAACGCCGTCGGCCTTGAACTTGCGCAGCAGCGTCAGCCCTTCTTCGTCAGTGAAGCCGAGGTGCTTGCGGTCGCCCGCGAACTCCGCATAGGGTTCTTCGCCGAACACGACCACGGCTACATCCGGCTTGGCCGAATAGGTGCCATCGGCCGACAGCGTCGCCTTGCCGCCGCTTTCTTTTGCCGCGGTTTCCAGACCCTTCCAGATCGAGGTCGCGCCCGGGAAATAGCTGTTGTCGAGATCGCCGCCGCCCTGCCAGGTCAGCGTCCAGCCCCCGGCGGCCTGCGCGATATCGTCTGCCGCGCTGCCGGCGACGAGAATGTTCGCGCCGGCTTTAAGCGGCAGTACGCCGTTGTTCTTGAGCAGCACCTGCGATTTCGCGACCGCTTCGCGTGCGATGGCGCGGTGTTCGGGCGAACCGAGGAGATCATACTGGCCGGCATTGGGGCGGCCCGAAGGCTGAACGAATTCGTCCAGCAGACCGGCGCGGTACTNCACGCGCAGGATCCGGGTCACGGCTTCGTCGAGGCGGGCCATGGGGANCGTGCCGTCGTTTACCTGCCGCACGGTTGTTTCAAGCAGACCTTTCCAGTCATCCGGCACCATGTAGATGTCGAGGCCGGCGAGCAGCGATTGCGGACAGTCGGTATTGGTGCAGCCAGCGACCTGGCCGTGACCGTTCCAGTCACCCACGACGAGGCCGTCGAAGCCCAGTTCGTTGCGCAGCACGCCGGTCAGCAGCGTTTCATTGCCGTGCATCTTGCGGCCGTTGATCGAATTGAAGCTGGCCATGACCGTTTCCACCCCGGCGCCGATGGCAGCGGGGTATGGGGCAGCGTGGATCTTCTTCAGCTTCTCGATATCGCCGGTCACTTCGCCCTGGTCGACACCCTGATCGGTCCCGCCATCGCCGAAGAAGTGCTTGGCGGTGGCGATGACATGCCCGGCGCCCAGCCGATTGGGATCACCCTTGCGCCCCTGCAGGCCTTCGACCAGCGCAGCGCCCAGCGGCGCGACGATCTTCGGGTCTTCGGAATAGCTTTCGTAGGTGCGGCCCCAGCGATCATCTTGCGCGACGGCGATGGTGGGCGAGAAGTTCCAGTCGATCCCGGTGACTTCGATCTCGGTGGCAGTGGCTTCGCCGACGCGGCGTATCAGATCGGCATCGCGTGTCGCGCCAAGGCCGATATTGTGCGGGAAGATCGTGGCCCGCATCACATTGGTGTGGCCATGCACGGCATCGGTGCCCCACATGGTCGGGATGACAGGCTCACCGTTGGGCTGCTGCGCGACCGAGGCGAGATACATTTCGTCGGCGAGCTTCAGCCATTCGCTGGCTTCGGCATATTCGTCGCCATAGGGGCCCCCATTGCCGCCATTGAGATAGCTGCCGAAACGGTAGCGGCGCATGTCTTCTGCAGTGAAGCTGTTGATCTGCGGCTGGATCAGCTGGGCGACCTTGCGCTCCACGCTCATTCGGGTGATTAGATCGGCGACGCGGGCATCTTCGGCAGCGCGTGCGGTACTGGCGGCAGGCGTTTCCATATCGCCCGGAACAGTGGTGCACCCGGCAAGTGTCACCGCAGCGGCCGTGGCCATCCAAAACGCTTTCATAACGATCATCCCTCTCCGCGCTCTCTTAATTGAGAACGTTATCAAGAGCGAGGGTTGGCACGCTGTGCGCGTGAAATCAAGCGGCTACTTTGTCTTTACGAGGGTAAGTAGAAGCGCAGTGCCAAGCGCGACGAGGGCGGCCAGCGTGAAGAACAGGGCGCTGAAGCCGAAGACCGGAACAAGGGCAAGGGTAAGCCAGGGCATGATCAGGCTGGGCACAGTGTTGGTCAGATTGAAGATGCCCAGGTCCCGCCCTCGCATGGATGGTTTGGGCAGGACGCGCAGCGTCTGGCTGGTATGCAGGGCCAGAAACACGCTGGTCGATAGGCCGAACACGACATAACCGGCGATGGCACTGCCGAGATTGTCGGAAATGGCCATCAGCAGCAGCCCGACCGCGCCAATCGCAGAACCCAGCGCCAGAGGAAGGATCGGTCGTTCGCGGCGATCGGACCAGCGCCCGGCCAACAGAGCCAGTGGTACGGAGAGCGCGAGCACAATCGAGAACACCCGCGCGGTCTCGCTATCCGTGAATGTTGGATCAATGCTGGTGAACCAGATCAGCAGATAGGCAAAGAGGGCGGCTTCGGCGATCTGAACCAGCAGGCGGACAAACCACATCCGGGCTGCCGCGCTGCGTTTGGCGTGCCTTATCCGTTCATCGGGGCTGGCGTCGTCGAGCATGAGATGCGGCATCGGGCGGGGGCGTCCGAACAGGAGGACGGGGAGCACCATCGCTGCCACCAGCGCGGCAACAAGCACCAAGCGTTGGTCAGGTCCGGCCAGGCCGGGGAGGGTGACGAATGCGCCGGAAGCGGCCCCGAGCGCGGGGGCGAAGGCCAGCAAACCGCCAAGAAAGCCCTTCTGGCTATCCGGCACCGCATCTCCCGCCCATGCGCCGAGCGGCCCCAGCATCATGTTGAGCGCCAGCTGCCAGACCACGATCGATCCGAGCAGATCCAGCGGACCGCTGGTTGCGCGCACGCAGATAAGCAGCGTGCAGGAAAGCACCAGACCGGTTGCTATCCAAGGCCGGCGGGTGCCGGTGAGATCGCTCAGCCAGCCGAAGGCGATATTGCCGACGCTGGCGGCGATCGCTCCGGCGAAGGCGATATAGGCGAGCAGGTCGATCCTTGCATCGCCAGCCAGTTCGGTTGCGCGCAGCGGGAGCAAAAGTGTGAGGAAGGGAACGTAGGAAACCGCCCCGCCTGCAACGGCCAGGGCATAGAGCCACATGAAGCGCAGCGACTGGCGTTCCCCGCTGGCGACCTCGGCATCAGCCATGCTTTGGTGCGTGGCTCGTCGATTCCCGAACGATCAATTCTCCCGGAACGATGGTCGGCCCTTCTTCCGGTTTCGCCGTATGCTTCTCGATGAGCAATTCCACGACGCGAGATATGGTTGCCGCAATGGGCTGGTCGACAGCGGTCAGCGCCGGCTGAGTAAAGCGAACGATCGGCGAATTGTCGAAGCTGACCAGCGACAGGTCCTCCGGCACTCGCAAGCCGCGTTTGCGGGCGGTGGCCAGCGCTGCAAGCGTCATCTGGTCACTACTGGCGATTATAGCGGTCGGCGGTTTGGCAAGCGACAGCAATTTCTCGGTCGCCACAGTGCCGCTGTCGAAGCCGAAGTCTCCACGTTCGCATAGGCCCTCGCAAGGCAGGTTCGCGCGTTCCATGGCCGCTTCCCATCCCACGATACGGCGATTTGCGAGGCTGAACTCTTCCGGCCCGGCGATAAAGCCGATGCGCTTGTGGCCCAATTCGACCAGGTGATCGGTGGCCAGCCCCGCATTGAAGGTATCACCCATCGTAATGGCGATACCGGGCCCGTCCTGCGTCGAGCCGATCCTGGCAAACGGAATGCCGCGCTGCGCGAGCAGTCCGGTGATCAGATCGTTTTCCGAATGGGGCGGGGTGAGGATCACCCCATCGGGCTGCAAGGCTGCAATGGCCGCGCTCAACTCCCGTTCGACGTGATCGTTATGCGTATCGACCAGTTCGATCATCATCCGATAGCCGTGCTCGGCGCAGGTAAGCATCCCGCCCAGCAGCATCTGATCGATCCAGTCGCGCCCTTCGCGCGCGCGCCAGTCGGCAATCGTGCGGTCGCGATCGTTTATCGCCAAGATGATGTAGGATCTGGAACCGCTCATGCGCTGGGCGGCAATACTGGGGACGTAACCGAGCTTGTCGATGCTCGCCTGCACGCGCTCCTTCATAATGGGGCGCACGTTCGGTTCGTTATTGATGACGCGGCTGACGGTCTGCAGGGAAACCCCCGCATCGGCCGCGACATGTTTTATTGTCACCGACTGGCGTCGCCGACCCATTCTGGCATTCCCCTCTTCTTGTCACCGCTACCGCAGCGAAACCGTCTTCACCAGCCCATTGAAGCGGCCTCGGTCCGGATTCTAGTCACTTTATTTCTTCCGCCCGGAGAGAGATGGCTCACCGATATGACGCAATGGCCTGTGATTGGACGAGGTTTTGAAAGTCTGGGCTTGGGAAAGCCGCCGTAGCCGAAGGTTTCAGAATGGCGCAGGCAACGCATAAGTAATCTTCGCTGCGGATATCGTTTCCGCCCCCGAAAGGTAGGCCTTAATAAGCGGGCCGTTGGTTTGGGAGAAGGTGATGAGCGTTGCAGAAACACCGTGCGGCCAATCAATAGCGCGGACGGAGGACATTCTGGCCCAGTCAATCTTTGCCAGCGCTTCGTCCGCATCGCACGGCTTCTCTTTCGCTCCCGTCCAATCCCCGCACGCTATATTGAATGCGCGCTGGGGGCCTTTGTCAAAAGCTTCGGTCAGCTCGATAAATTGTCGTAAGCGACGCTCGTGCTCGGGTGGCGAACTAATACCGGCATAACGCTCGCTGGGAAGTAATGCGCACACAGCATCGGTTGTCACTTCATTCAGGACAGCAATTTGCGGAAGACCGTTTACGCTGAATAGTCGCTTTGGGTCATCAGCGCTGCGTTCACTGAGCGGTCTGCTTTTTACGCCGTCAGGCAAATCGAACGCTACAACAATCCTGCGCGCCGTACACAGGCGGCCACTGTCCGCGCGGCCCCGTTCGTGAAAGGTGATATAGCCAAGAGATGGATCGGCCATTTCTCCGTGCGGCCCACGACCGGTGTCTGGCAATTCGACGCCGATGATATCGCCATGAGGAAACTCTGCCAAAAGCAAATCCTCTAGTTGATCGGACGACATCGCCTCGGCGTCATCTCGGGAAAGTATGACGTCAGAGCTTTGAGGTGTGGCTATTGCCATCATGAGAAAGACGAGCACGGGACGATCTCCTTATTCTCGAAATCTCACACGTTCCTAGACTACTAACTATTCCAACATTAGCAAAACATCCGAACGGATGTTTCGAACATGTATGGCGACATCTCCAAAGACCACTGCAGGGTGGTCTCCAAAAAGACTCCCAGATTCTCGCGAAGCGCTATCGCGTGCATCAAGGATCGATCGGTAAGTCAGCCTTTTCGAGTAGGGCAATCCAACCGTCCTGTTCATGCCGCTTCGGCCTGTTTGGCACCGCAGTAGCGTTTTACAAAAGCGTGGTGCTCGGGCAGGCCTGCCACCGTACGGGCAACATTGCTGCGCAATGTGCCAAGGAAGCGGTCCAGTTCCTCGCTGCTCATCTTGGTGGCGACGGGGTGATAGGTTTCGGGCATCAGCCCCTGGCCCATCATCACCTGGACCCAGCTGTTTTCCGCGAACAGTTCCTCGTTCTTTCGGAACACGCGGCCGGTCTCGCGGAAGAGTTCGATCTTCTGCGTCAGGCTGTCGGGAATTTCCATGGCGGCGCACTGGCGCCAGAAGGGCGAATCCCGCCGCTGGGTGACCTTGTAGTGCAGGATCAGGAAATCCCGGATCTGGTCCATATCGGTCAGCTGCTGGTCGTTGAATTCGTCGATATCGCGCTGGCTCACCCGCTCGCCCGAAGGCAGCATCCGGATCAGCCGCAGGACGGCGCGCTGGATCAGGTGGATGCTGGTGGATTCCAGCGGTTCCATGAACCCGCTGGACAGGCCCACGGCCACGCAGTTGCGATGCCATTGCTTGCGACGCGCGCCGGTGGTGAAGCGCAGGCGGTTGGGGGTGGAGCAGGTGGCGCCTTCGACGGTCGAGAGCAGCCGTGCCTCGGCCTCGTCGTCCGACATGTAGCGGCTGCAATAGACGATGCCGTTGCCCTGCCGGTGCTGCAGCGGGATGCGCCATTGCCAGCCTGCCTCATGCGCGATGGCGCGGGTGAAGGGCACCGGATCGCGAACGCTTTCGGTCTGCACCGCGATGGCGCGATCGTTGGGCAGGTAATGGCTCCAGTCGTCATATCCCACGTGCAGCGCGCCTTCGATCAGCAGCGCGCGAAAACCGGTGCAATCGACGAAGAGATCGCCTTCGATCCGTTCCCCGCTTTCCAGTGTGAGGGCCGCGATATCGCCGCTCTCGCTGTCGAGCTCGACCGCGGCGATCTTGCCCTCGCGGCGCGTGGCACCGAAGCTTTCCGCCTTGCGGCGCAGGAAGCGGGCATAGGCCGTCGCGTCTAGCTGGTAGGCATAGTTGATGCGGTTGTCGGGCAGGATGGCGAACTTTCCGGCATGCGCAGCGGCAAGTTCCAGGCAGTAATCGTCATAGCTGTGCTCGTGCCCCTGCGTGAGGCCGTGCATCCAGAAGTGCTGGAACCCGGCGGACCAGTGATCCTTGCCGGTTGCGCCGAAGGAATGGAAATAGCTTTCGCCATCGGTTTTCCAGTTCTCGAACTCGATGCCCAGCTTGAAGGTCGCATTGGTCTCCCGCATGAACTCGGCTTCGTCGATGCCGGTCAGCTGGTTGTATTTGACCAGCGGCGGGATGGTGCTTTCGCCCACGCCCACCGTGCCGATCGCATCCGATTCCACCAGCGTCAGCTCGATCGTGTCGCCCATGGTTCGCGCCAGGGCGGCGGCGGCCATCCAGCCCGATGTGCCGCCACCGGCGATGACGATGCGGCGGGGTGTGGTTGCGGTTCTCATTGATTGAGGGCCCTCAGCAGGAATGATCGGATGCGGCTGGCGCCCTCGGGGGTGAGGGGATCGAGGATGCCGCGCGCACCTTCCGGGATATGATCGGTGACATTCGGGCCGTGTTCGAACACGTAATGGTCGAACATCTGCTTCCAGATTGCCCGGTCTTGCGGGGGCAGGTCGCGAATGGCGAGGATGGCGTGGTTGAGCGCATCCTGCGGCTGGCCCAGCCATTTCGGCGTCTCGCGCCACCAGTAGTTCACCAGCACGTTGAACGGGGCCAACCCCTCCACATGGTGCCACCACATGGACGGGATGAAGACCGCATCGCCGGGCTCCAGCTCGGTGGTGAGGGCGGTTTCCAGCGCGGCTTCGAAGCGGGGGTGGGCAGTGAAATCCGGCTGGTGGAAATCGACCATGCTCACCGCCCGTCCGGCAGGAGTGTTGTCGACCGGGCCGAGGTAGAGGTTCTCGAACTGTTCGGGTGGAAACAGGGTGAAGCGGCGGCGCCCGACCGCGCAGCAGGCGAGATTGTCGGGAAAATCGTTATGCGCAGCGATCCGGGTGCGGGTGCCGATCCAGATGCTCTCGCGCGGCTTGTACTGGGCCACCGGGCTGGGGTTGGCCTGGGTCAAACCATTGAAATATCTATTCATATCGACCGACGGGACATAGGCGGTGGGGGGATTGTCCTCGCCCTCGTACCGGTCGAAGCCGCCGAAGATGTCGGCCAGCTTGCCGGTCCCCTCGCGGAAGTTCATCTGCATGTCGTCGCCATAGAACATGCGCCCGCCATGGCCCGGCGGGCCGAGAGCCACGGTAAAGGGCATGGCGCGCGCATGGGCCAGCAGGTGCTCCCGCGCCTTGGCGGCGGATTCCAGCCCCGCGCGCACCAGCGGCCAGTCGGCCACCAGCCCCCGCACCACGAACGGCTCCCGTGCCCCCTCCAGCAGCCCCGCTAGTTCCCCAAAATCCGCCGCCTCGCGCTCCTCGATATGGGCGAGCTTGGAAAAGATAAGAGGGGAGGCGTCAGCCATTGCTCAGCGCCGCATCCTTACGTTCGATCAAGGCGGAGAAGTGCGACAGCGAAGCCACGGCCATGAACACCGGCAGCAGGAAGCCGTGTTTGTGCAGGTCATCCAGCGCATCACCATCGAGCTGCTGAAGCTTGTCCTCCTTGATGATATGGAAGCCGACCAAGGACTGTTTGGACCCGTTTGAAAGCGGAACCTCGAGCGTGAAGGCTTCCAAAAGCTCGTAGCGTTCCAACGCTTCGATAAAGGCGGCAGTCCCCTGGTATCCCACGTGGAGCTCGCCGAGTTGCCCGGCAATTTGTTCGAGGTATGGAGTGGAGCCGCCGTCCTCGTCGAAGACACGCATGCCTTCTCCGGAACTGGAAATGCGGGGATGATCCATGTCGACATGGACTTGTCCTTCGCTCCCTTCTTCGCTCGGGGCTCCGATCAGAAAAGGTTGAATGGCCAGCGTAAGCGGCCGATACCGCGCTTCCCATTTGCCTGCGTTCAGAAACAGGTTCTCGCCATTCTCGAAGCCGAAGAGCGCCAATGGCACGAAAGTATCGCCTTCCTGCGTGCGGCGGAACACGATGGGGAATTCACTCTGCACACGACGGAATTCCTCGGGAATAATCATCGTAGCCATCACGCCATCGCCCAATTCTGCTTTGGGTTCGGTGTCGATACGGAGGTCCCGGTGATTCTTTGGTGTCAAAGTCTGGTGGTTTGCCATTTAAGCGAATTCTCCCTCCCGCGGATTGGCGGGGTGTGTTGATCTCAGTGCATCGAGGTAGGTACGGTTTGTCGGCATTGCAGCAGTGAGCGCCCGCGCCTTTTCCCGCACTGCCGCTAATTGCGCTTGAACAGGTCCAAGGTCCTCGCTGGACCCGCTCAGCGGTTCGGCGAAACCCATTCCGTAGAGCACATACTGCTGGCTGGCGGCAGAGAACATCTCGTCTACTTGGGGAAAGTCCCATTGGGTTGGGGGGTGATCTCGCCAGAGCTGAAGCTGACGCCCAAGCGAAGGCGGTATGCTCGCGGGATCTCGGTGGGCCTTCCAATAGGGTTCGGAGCGCTGGCTCAGCACATAATGCAGCTTGAGGAAATCGACGACCCGTTCCCAGCGGTATTGGAAGAGCTTGTTGAACCGTTCCGAGTAAGCCGGAAGAGCTTCACGGGTTACAGGAAAGCTGTCTGCGAGTGCTTTGAGAGAAAGCTCCACCAGTACGATTGCAGAGGCTTCGAGAGGTTCGATAAATCCGGCGGACAAACCTATGGCAACGCAATTCCCCCGCCAGAAGCTTTCCCGATGTCCAGTGCGAAAGCTGATCTTGCGCGGAACAATCGCCTCGGGTTCTTGCCAAGGAAGATTTGTAGCTACGTAGTCTTTCAGTGTCCTCTCGGCTTCTGCGTCTTCCGTAAACTGCGACGAGTAAATGCATCCGATCCCTCGCCGCGTCGGGAGAGCAATATCCCACAGCCAGCCAGACTTGTGGGCCGTGCCAATCGTTTGCGAGGCGATCGGGCTGTCCGGCTGGGTTTCGACCTGAACGGCCAACGCGCGGTCGTTAAACAGCACGTCCGATCGGTCGATCCATGCAGTGCCAAAATGCTCGCCAATCAAGTGTGCGGCCATGCCCGTACAGTCGAGATAGAAATCGCCGCTGAGTTGTCCACCACTCCGCAGAATTACGGCAGCGATGCGGTCAGGACCTTCAGAAAGGATATCGGTCACTTGATCGCGTATATGCGTGACGCCAAGGCGGTTTACCGCATGTCGGGACAAAAGTCTGGCGAATTTGCCAGCATCGAAATGATATCCATAATTCAAGGCAGCAGCGTAATCGGGCATGGAACGCTGTCGCGGAGCCAGATTTTGCATGCATACAGCGGCCTGCGGAGATGCCAGTTCTGCAAAGGATCGACCGTCAGTCTGCTTCCAAGCTGTGATGAAGGGCCTCACATCTCCCGGGGTGGGCGGAGTGAAGGGATGGAGATAACTGTCTTCTGCTCCGCCCGTACGCCAACCATCGAAACGGGAACCCTGCTTGAAACTGGCATCGCATTCGAAGAGAAATTCACTTTCGGGAATGCCGATGATGCGCAGCGTCTCACGCATGGTCGGCCAACTTCCTTCGCCCACTCCGATGGTCGGAATATCGGGTGCTTCGACCAATGTGATCTGAAGTTCTGGACGCCGGGCTGCGAGATAGGCGGCCGAGAGCCACCCTGCGGTGCCCCCGCCAACTATAACCACCTTTTCGAAATCTATCGCCATGTCAGTTCGACATTCCATACAGGCTTGGCAGCAAGTGACAAAGAAAAGGGCCACACTGCGGTTCTGCAGCGTGGCCCATTCTGTGGCTAGTGCAAGGAACGGTAAAGCATGAACCGCTCCATGCCGCCGATCACCAGCTGAAGCGTACGCCCGCTGCGTATCGGGCATAGCCCGGCGCAGCGAAGTGGACAGCCTGATCCGCTCTCCGGTGGCCACGGCGGTCAGCATTCGTCACATTGATGCCTTCGGCGAAGATCGAGAGGCCATTATCGAACTCGTAGCTCGCGCTCACGTCGAACTGACCATAATCTTCCACGAAGAATGGATCAGTTCCATAGCCCGCCAGGAACTCGTCGCGCCAGTTATAGGCGACACGAGCCTGGAAGCCGTAGTTCTCGTAGTAAAGAACGGCATTGGCGCTATCCGATACTCCGTTGATTGCATACTGCGGCTCCGGATCGAAACCCGGGCGAAGCAAGTCGTACTCGAGGTCACTGTTGACGACCGTGTAATTCAAGATCGCACCAAAGCCCGTGTCCCAGAAGCTGTGCTGTATCGCAAACTCGAAGCCATCGACCGTCGCGGGCTCTTCAAGGTTTACCGGACTGCTCAAATTGAAGCTGAGTAGTGGATCGCCTGCTTGTCCAATGATGCCAAGGGGATTGCCGTCAGCATCGTATTGAACGGCGTCCGGGTAATTGGTTGCCGCATAATTCAGGATTTGCGCGAAACTGGCGTCGGAGCCCAGTGCGGCAACAGCTTCGTTGAAGATTGCGCCATCGCTGGGATCGGGCAGATCAAAAGGCGTGTCCCGACGATTGCGATTCCCAATGAAGTTGGAAACTCGCTTGTTGAAATAACCAACGGAAATGTAGCTGGACGGTCCATAGTACCATTCAGCGGATAGATCGATGTTCTTCGATTTGTACGGCAAGAGGAATGGGTTGCCCCCACCACCTGTGCTGCCACCGTCCGGCCGCGCTGGGAAGTTAAGGTTAAAGCCCGCTTCCAGGTTACCATAACTTGGACGTGTAATCGTATGACTGTAAGAAGCGCGCAGAACGACGTCTTCGATTGGCGACATGTCGAAATCGACCGCAGGTAGCCAATTGTCGTATGAATTTCTGTCTGTGCGGAATTGACGCCCAACTTCGAACAACGTCATTTCATTAAAGGACAGCAACGATGCCCCGGAGTAGGTCGGCGTCAAAGCCGAGCTTACAAGATCCGTAATTTCGTAGCGCAGGCCGAGAAGAAGATGCGCGTCGTCAGCCAGGATGTCGAAAGTATGCGATGACTGGATGTACGGAGCGATCGTCTTTTCCCGCAAACGACGGTCAGTCGTCAATTCCGCGAGGCAGCCTTCGCCCGACCAATCGCCAACTATCGAATTCGAACAGACGCCGAAGCGGCTTTCGAGGTCATTGATCAGTCGCACTGTATCGATGGTGAAGTAGCTACCGATGATCGCTGGATCCTGTGATCCCTCCATACCCTCAAGGTCGGCAGACAGATCACGTTCGGTGAAGATGTCGTCCGCTGGATCGTAGCGCTCGAAAATATCTGGATCGGGATTTACATCAATGCCGCCCCAGGTTTCGTTCTGAAGATTGCCATATGCGGTGCGGACCTTGTTATCGGTGTAAGTAACACCGAAATCCAGTGCGTCGATGAGACCGGTATCAAAGTCATATCCGCCGGAGAGACGGAATTCTTGGATTCGATCTTTCATGTAACCAGTGCGGAACGCATTACCTGAGGCAACAATATTCGAAGCCTGAATTTCCGAACCAGGATACATGGCCACCGAGATAACCGGCATGTCGGAGGTGAAGTCGACTATTTGTTCCTGTACGCCGAAAATCGCACTGCCGACGGCGACACTGCTTCCGAATGGTGACGTCGGCTTCGATTCCGCGGTCGAATGGTGTGCGTCCAGCTCCCATCTGAAACCGCTCGGATGGTTCCATTTCAGGTTACCACCAACCGAATGGTTCACATTGCGGTTGGCCGCAACAGCGCCCGTAATGGCCAAGTCTTTCCCTTCGCCGGCACTGAAGCTTTCGCCGTAGAAATTCGGCCCTGCGACTGGTCCGTCGGTCCAACTGCTGGAGGTGTTACCGTGGTTGAACCAGACACCTATGCTGTTGGTTTGCGCATCGAGTGTGTACTGCGAATAGGTGTAGTCGATAGACGCTTCGAACTGGTCCGAAGGGGCCCACTGTAGAACGGCCTGGCCGTTGATCCGTTCGCGCTGGAAGTTCGTGAAATCATACGCCGCGTTTTGCGGGACCTGATAGATGTCGTCTGCACCGGGGCGGTTCTCGACACGGCCGCTATCAACCGGCGGAAGTGCGCCCCAAGCGTCGGTGTTGCTGCCAAGAATGCCTTCGCGCCATTCGCCTACGGAGAACGCGGCCGTGCTGCCTTCGCGCTTCTGATAGGCACCATTGATCAGGATTCCCAACGTGTCGTTAGCGAAGGTCTTGCTGATGATGCCTGAAATTTCTGGCGTGATTTTGGTGTCCTCGAATGTGTTATCAAGGACTCCCTTGACACCGATACTACCTTGAAAACCTGGACGGTCCAGCGGTTTGGGTGTGCGAATGTTGATTGTAGAACCGATGCCGCCAGTCGGCAGGGTTGCACGACCGGACTTGTAAACCTCGATCGAGGCAACGCCTTCCGATGCGAGGTTGGCAAAGTCGAAGCTGCGCGTGGCGGGCGGCGCGGTACCGGCAAGGCTCGATGCGGGCATCTGGCGACCGTTCAGAAGGACCAGATTGAATTCGGGGCCAAAGCCGCGAACCGTGACATACTGACCTTCGCCATTGCTGCGATCGATCGAGACGCCGGTGATACGCTGAATGGATTCGGCTAGATTGGTATCGGGGAATTTGCCGATGTCTTCGGCGGAAATTGCGTCGACAACGCCTTGCGCGCCGCGCTTGATGTTCATCGAGTTTTCCAGTGAAGCCCGGATCCCGGTGACGACGATGACATCGTCATCCGGGGTAGTGACTTCCTGCGCGCTCTCATCTGCGGGAATGTCTGTCTGCGCCATCGCAGAAGTAGAGCCAAAACCCAGTGCCATGACCGAGGCACCTGCGAGATATTTGGCGAACGTGCGCTTACGTCCAAAAGCCATCAGTGATTCTCCTCCCAACACAAGGATCTGGCTAACCCAGAACCCCTTTTGTGAACGTTCACCTAATTGATAACGTTCACTTGGTCAACGCAGCTGAAACAGGATCGAAACAAACCTCCCTCGCTGTGGCATTTCTGCTCACGCCAGCTCTTAAGAAGTATTCACTTAAGCCATATTAAAGAGCTTGCGGATTGCCCTTACTCGGCTTGGCGGTTAGCTCAGCGTCCAGCATGTTCGATCCGGTATCATTTCGCAGTGCGCTTGGCTCCTTCGCCACTGGCGTAACTATCGTCACTGCCCGAGACAAAGCGGGTGCACCCGTAGGGTTGACGGCCAACAGTTTTAATTCGGTGAGCCTCGACCCGCCGATGGTGCTCTGGAGTCTTGCGCTTCAATCCAGCAGCTTGCCGGTCTTTCGCGACGCGACAAGTTGGGCGGTTCATGTCCTCGCTGCGGATCAGCAGGGCATGTCCGATCGCTTCGCCACCCCCGGAGTAGATAAATTTGCCGGGCTGGACCTTGCCGACGGTCCCGAAGGAGCGCCACTTATCGAGGGCTGTGCAGCGCGCTTCGGCTGCCAAGCGCAGTTCGAATATGAAGGTGGGGATCATGCCATTTTTCTGGGCGAAGTGACCGACTTCGATCGCCGCGAGGCTGAGCCACTTATTTATCATGGGGGACGGTATGGGCGGATTATGCGAACGCCTTCCGGGGCAAATCTCGAGCGGGAAGGGCTGGCTCATGCTGAAGATGGCGATCTCATCCTGACTGAACGCGGCAGCGAACTGCTCGAAGCACTACAGGCACTAGCCAAGCGCTAGACTTGGGCTGCCCTGCCCGATACCGGTTGCGAAGAGCAACTTTGGGAGAGCCGCACCATGAAAACCCGCATCACCGAAATGTTCGGTATCCAGCATCCAATCATTCAAGGCGGCATGCACTATGTTGGTTTCGCGGAAATGGCCGCGGCCGTAAGTAATGCGGGCGGGCTCGGCATCATAACTGGACTGACGCAGGGGACGCCTGAAAAACTGGCCGATGAAATTGCTCGCTGTAAGGACATGACCGACAAGCCATTCGGTGTGAATTTGACTTTTCTGCCGACGGTCAATGCGCCGGATTACTCGGGGCTCGTGCGCACCATCATCGAGGGCGGGGTGAAGATCGTCGAAACGGCAGGCAATAATCCTGCGCAAGTCTTACCCTTTTTCAAGGATGCCGGGGTCAAGGTGATCCACAAGTGCACCAGTGTGCGGCATAGCCTTAAAGCCCAGTCGATCGGATGTGACGCGGTTTCGGTGGATGGGTTCGAGTGCGGCGGACATCCAGGCGAGGACGACATCCCTAATATGATCCTTCTGCCGCGCGCTGCGGATGAATTGGAAATTCCATTCGTCGCGAGCGGAGGCATGGCGGACGGCCGTAGCCTTGTTGCGGCACTCGCTATGGGGGCGGACGGGATAAACATGGGAACGCGCTTCATTGCCACCAAGGAGGCGCCGGTCCATGAGAATGTGAAGCAGGCGATTGTCGCGGCCAGCGAACTCGATACCCGCTTGGTCATGCGTCCGTTGCGTAATACCGAACGTGTCATGACGAACGACGCAGTCGAAGAGTTGCTTGAGATCGAGAAGCAAAAAGGCGCGGATCTCAAATTCGAGGACATTATCGAACAGGTCGCAGGGGTTTATCCGCGCATCATGACCGAGGGGGACATGGATGCCGGAGCCTGGTCATGCGGTATGGTAGCGGGCCTTATTGATGACATTCCAACCTGCAAGGAGTTGATCGATCGTATCATGGCTCAGGCCGAGGAAATCATCACGAAGCGCCTTTCTGCGTTTCAGGCTCGCTAGGGACGCGCAGGATGGAATATGTTAATCTCGGACCTAGTGGCCTCAAGGTTTCCCGTCTCTGCCTTGGATGCATGAGCTATGGCGACACGAGTAAAGGATGGCACGGCGACTGGGTGCTAAGCGAGAATGAAAGCCGCCCGTTTATCCGCGAAGCCGTTGAAGCGGGGATCAACTTCTTCGACACTGCGAACATGTACTCCAAAGGCGCTTCCGAAGAAGTTATTGGCCGGCTGTTGCCCGAGTTCGCTCATCGCGACGAGATTGTCGTTGCGACGAAAGCCTATCTGCCGTGGCGCAATACGCCGAATGCCGGCGGCCTTTCTAGAAAAAGCCTGTTTCAGGCCATCGACGATAGCCTAGTACGACTGGACATGGACTACGTCGATTTGTTTCAAATCCATCGCTGGGACGACAGCACCCCGATCGAAGAGACGATGGAGACTTTGCACGAGATCGTAAAGGCGGGAAAAGCTCGCTACATCGGTGCCTCCTCCATGGCCGCATGGCAATTTGCAAAGGCGCAGGAAATCGCCCGCAGGCGGAGGTGGACTACCTTCATCTCTATGCAGAACCACGTGAACTTGCTCTATCGCGAAGAGGAGCGCGAGATGATCCCCCTGTGCCGGGATCAAGGAATTAGCCTGATCCCATGGTCGCCGCTCGCTCGTGGACGGCTCGCGCGGGCCTGGGACGAAAGCACCATCCGAAGCGAGACCGATGGTTTTGGGAAAACACTTTACACTCAGAATGTGGAGGCTGATCGCGAAGTGATCGAAGCCATCGGTGCGATCGCTGCAGAGCGAAACGTTTCCCGCGCGACAGTGGCTTTGGGCTGGCACTTCGCAAAGGGAATTACTGCGCCGATCGTCGGTGCAACGAAGCCCGGGCACATCGCCGCTGCGGTTGAAGCAGTGACACTCAGGCTGACGGAGAAGGAAGTGGAAAGGCTCGAAAAACCCTACCGCCCGAAGATGCCTGTTGGCGTAGTTTCTACTTCGCCCGACTTTGGGAATGTAACGGTGAAATCGACGTGATTGCTTAAGTTACAACTGAGCGTTCGCGGTCACAAACTAGTCACATGAATGCGCCATTCCTGCCACGGAATAGAGGGGCAATTAACGTGTGCGTGGGCGTGATGAATATTCTGATGACCGCTGAAGAAGCGGGAATGTATGACTCCTTCGACAACGGTGAGACACGTTATGTATTCGATCACCTCACCGCTAGCGGGCCACACCGACTTATCGAGGGGCCCGTCTGCGCATTTGTCGATTGGGTTCTGGACGAACTTTCCGGGCTTGAGATGTGTCGCCGGCTCAGAGCCGACCCCCGGACAAGCGATGCGCATATAACAATGGTGCTTGAAAGCTGCGACGCAGAAGACAAGCGCCGTGCATTGGCCGCAGGGGCTGACGACTATGTTGTAGGGCCGGTTGATCGGACAGCAGTTCTTGATCGTGTACTTGCACTCGGTACGGGCCGCGTCGCGCAGGCCAGCGCTCGACCTTTCGTGCTCGGCGATCTCGAAATCGACCTTCCGGCGCTCCAGGCTCGATGGAGACAACAGCCCATTCCTCTTCGCCCGAATGAATTCCGGCTGCTGCGCTTCTTCGCTGAAAACGCAGATCGCGTGTTAGGTCGGACCGAGTTGATCGATGGTCTTGGAAAGCAGGATCCACCCATCGACGAGAGAACCGTCGACGTCTGGATCGGCCGTTTACGCCGCGCGCTGCGTGAGGTCGGCGCGGGAGAACCTATCCGCACCGTCCGCTCCCTTGGATACGTCTACGATAGTCACTAAGGCCTGCGGCTCACATCTAATCTTCTTAGCTCTTCGCTTCGCCTTTGCGGGTTTCAGCGGAGGTATCACGAGCATCCCTAAATCTAGAGCAGTGACCCATTCCCACAAAAAAACGGGGCCGCTTATAAAGCGACCCCGTGTTAGGCTACCCTTGCAGGAGGTTAGAATTTGAGAGAAGCGCCGATGCTGAAGCTCTGACCGACATCGTAGCTGTTTATATCGATGCGACGCTCGCCATTGGTCTGGAACTCTTCGTGGTCCTGACCTGTAAGATTGCGCGCCTCGAACTTTAGCTCGACCTCGTTGCCGCCCAGGTTGACCCCTTGTCGCACTACGAAATCAAGAGACAAGCCCGGCTCTTCAATAATATCGGGCAACGGCCCGGCACCACGGCTGCTTACGCGTTCGCTGGCGTATTTTAGAAGCAGCGTAAACTGGCTGAGGCGATCCAGATCATCGAGGCCCAGTTGCAAGTTTACGAGATGATCGGATTGGCCCGTCAATGAAACCCCGTCATCAAAGAAGTTGCTCGCCGGCTGGTCTGCGAATGGGAAGACGCGTGCGATGTCTGCCGCTCCGACTTCGATCTTGGACTGGGTGTAAGTGTAGTTTGCAACAGCAACAAGTTGCTGGCTGTCGAACCACCCACCCAAGTTCGCTAGATCGAAATTGTATTGCATCTCGGCTTCACCGCCATACAGCTCAGCCTTTGGCGCATTGGCAAAGCCACTGATGATGTCATTGTCCGAAAAGCTCGTGAACACTTCGATTGGGTTTTCGATTTCCTTATAGAAACCTGCCACGCTAGCCCGACCGCCACCACCGGTGTAGTATTCAAGCCGAGCTTCGTAATTGGTAAGTCGGCTGTCAACAAGTCGCGGGTTCCCATTGAACTGACGGTTCGTTTCGGGGTCGAAATAGGTCTGGTATACAAGTTCACGGAATTGAGGGCGCGCGATCGTTTTCGAAGCGCTGGCCCGGAACTGCAGATTATCGGTCAGTTCCCACGTCAGCGTACCTCCGGGCAGCCAGTAATCATTTTCGAGAAGCGTACCGCTGGTGGAGTTGATCGGTTGCGCAAAGACTTGGACCGCATCCACCGACTGGACCGCGTCTTCGTAGCGAACGCCGACATCCAGCGAGAGCCGATCAAGTGGCCGCACGTTAATTTTCCCATAGCCAGCATGGATGCGCAGCGCGGCATCAAAAGCTGGGTCGGATTGCGTAGTCTCGAATATGTTGAGTTCGTAGGGGGAGAGGCCCCCCGCAAGCTGTGCTTCACGATCAAAGCCGAAATCGATCAGGGCATCGCCCAGCAGATTATCGGGACGCAACGCGCCAAAAGCATCTGGAAAGGTCGAGGATGCCCGAATGTCGAATTCGCGTCGGGTGGAAAACCGATCGGTATCAGTGTAGGCATAACCGACTGTCGCATTCAGCCAGTCGGTAATTTCATAACCGAGATCGATACCCCCATACCACAAGTCTTCGCTAAGGTCGGAAAAGCTGACGATCGCACCGCCGCGCTGTGGATCGAGCGTGTTAAGGTAGGTATCGCCAAAGGGGTCGTTCGCATTGTTTGTGCGGACGTATTCAAAGGTCCATTCGAATGGCGCTTCGCGTTGCGTCTGCGCGTAGCCGCCTCGTAAATCGACCGAAAGTTTTCCGAATTCCAGCTCTCCGACAAATTGGCTGTTGAGCAGTTGGCGCTCGAACCACGCTGTGTTCTGGATGAATTCATCGTCCCCATCCTGAAAATCCGTCCCTTGTTCGAGCGAGGCTCGCTTCAAGGTGTCCCGAATGAACAGGTTGGTGAACCGAAATTTGTGTTCGCCAACCTCAAGACCGAAGCCCAGCATGCCATTGAAAAGCATGCGGTTATCCGTAGCGAGTTCACGAAAATCAGTGTCGAGTTCCAGCTCTTCGTTCACCGCCGTCTGTTTGGTGATGAAACGATTGCGCCACTTGTTGCTAAGTGAAGCAGTGGCGATGATCCCGAAGCGTCCATCGGAGAAGACATCGAATGCCGTACCTGCAGTCAAACCAGCTGAGAAATTGGCCGGAAGATCGCCGATCTTCTGGATGAGATAGAGGTTGGGATCGTTGATATCGTGCAGGATTGCACGCGTATCGACATCTTCATCGTTTATGCGGGCGCCGCTATCGAAAAAGCCTTGCAACGAGCCGTAATTTTCAACGGTACGCCGTCCCTGATCAAAACCTGTCCAATCGTAATCGCCACCATAATAGGAGTACCCGGGGCTAAAGGTAGTTTCAGTATCTCCGGAAAGAGAGCCGCTTACGGTGAGAAAGCTTTCGGTGGGAATGGCGCGGGTGGTAAGATTGATGACGCCGCCACCGAATTCGCCCGGGAAGTTCGCCGAATAGGTCTTCTGGACCAGGCTCGATGCTACGACGCTAGTCGGGAAAATGTCCAATGGGACAACTCGAGATAGGGGTTGGGGCGAGGGAAGAGGCAGGCCATTCAGCAAGGCGAGCGAATAGCGATCGCCTAAGCCACGAACATAGACGAGCCCGTTACCCTGCTGCGAAAGACCGGTCGTACGACCGAGCGCGCCAGCGATATCGCCTTCGCCGGTACGAGCAATGGTGGCTGTGTCTAGGACGGTGACAACTTGAGGCGATGCGCGGGTAATATCGCGGTTGCGGCGACCAGTTACTACGATCGTCCCACCAGGAATGGAAATATCCGGTGTTGCCTGATCGCGATCTGCGATCTCACCAGGAACACTGTCGTTCGCAGGGTCTACTTCCTGTGCCGGCGCCTCGTCAGGAACTTCCTCCTCCGTCGGAGGCGGACCTTCTGCACCCGTGCTCTGCGCAAGCGCTGCGGCTGGAAAGGTCAGGGCGGTGGAGAGCAGGAGCAGTGCGGAAAGCTGCTTGCCGGATGACATGTGAACGACCCCCTCAGATCAGGTCAAAAGCGTGGGAAATGTTGAAAGTCCGGGGACGCGTATTCGCCGCGTCCCCGGAAACAGTATTTGGGATCAATTGTAGACGGGAAGGCTCGTGCAAGCCGACACGCTGTCATCGAAGGAAATAGTGCTGGAATTGCAGGTCCAGCCATTCACCCAGTCACGATTTTCGTCGTAAACTGCACCAATTTGAGCAGGATTCTCGAAGAAATCGCTCCAGGTGGTCACGTCAAAGACAGGCACGCCGTTTTCGTTGCTGCCGTTGAGGAACAGTGCCTGCAGCGTGTTGGTGAAATTCGAATTGTTGTTCGATCCATCGTCAAAGACGCTCTCGATTTCGGCAGCAGTAGCCCCCGAACTGTCGCGGAAAGGTGTAGAGCAATCCATTACGAAACTATCAAAGGTAACCGGACCTGCTTCATCGATTGATCCATCGGCAGCCCGGAAAAGCTCTTCCTGGCCATCGATACGAAGGCATGCCGTATCCTGGTTCGATACCAGAACCGAGTTTGCAATCGAATAGTCAGCAAAACCGCGGACCCGGATAGCCTGATCGATTGCGTTCTGGTGAACGAATGTAGCGTTCGAGATGCGGGTCTGCTGGCGCGGAGTGCTGTCGTTGAATGCGTTATCGCTATCAGCTTCGATAATCGTGTCACCGGCGCCGGGGCGCTGCACTACCAGTACGTATTGCATGTTCGCCTTAACACCGGTGTCGGTATCCAGCCCGTCGTCTTCTGCGCCAACGACGATGAGGTTTTTCACATTAACGAAACCACCGAAGAATTCGACGCCATCGTCCGAGCTGTTGAAGCTCATGATGTGGTCAAGTTCAGTGCCGGTGCCAGTACCGCCAGTCGTCAGTGATTGGAGTTCGCTATCGCCCGAAAGGACGAAGCCCGAATAACGGATCTGGACATAGGACATGCTGCCGGAGCTATCGTCGGCAGTTGCGCCTCCGAAGATTGCGGGCTGTGCGGCGCCCTCGACCTGGCGCTGACAGTTCACGCTACCCGGTGTTGCGCCTGAGGCGATGCAATCCGTTACAGGGGCACGGCCCGAGAGGACGACGCCGCCCCATTGGCCCGAAGAACTGTCCGTATTGAGACCCTGGACGTTATCGCGGCTGGTGAAGATGATCGGGCGCTCGGCAGTGCCGTTGGCCTCGATGGTGTTGCCACGGTTGACATTGAGGAAGCTCGAGCCCGAAGCGTAAACGATAACGCCAGGTTCGATGGTCAGTTCGACATCGGTATCGCTAACGCCATCACTGTCATCTGCCGCAGGGCCCCCGTCCGTACCGACGTCGACACGGCCATTCATGCGATAAAGCAGGCCTTCGATATAAGGGAGGGTGGAGCTGGCAGTGAAGCGTTCAGGCATGGTGCAGACACGGTACTCGCCAGTCGGACCTGAAATCGTTCCATCGTCCGTAAGACCTACAGGATCGCTAATAGTTGGGCAGCCCGCAGCCGGCGTCACCGTCGGACTGGATGGGGGCGTCGGCGTCGGCGTCGGCGTTCCGCCGCCGTTGCCAGGGTTGATGATTACATCGCCGCCGGTGCCGGGCGAAACGATCTCGTCGGCGCCGCAACCCGCGAGAGCCAGTGCGGAAGTGCCAATGATAAGCGAGCGGTGGAGTGTCTTCACGGGTTCGGTCCCCTCAAAAAACCGGATGAGTCGAAATTCGAAGTGCGAATTCGTTGATCGCGACTCGTCAGCTAGTGATGCCGTGTGACAGTTTGTGTCGCTTCGTGACCGTTATGTTGCAGTTTCCACACCCAAATCGGCCATGCGTCGACATTGCAGAATTATGACACTGTTACAGTTTTGTTGCAGGATGGCTCTGGTATGAGCATGAATGAGCTTCGAAGTTTGGGAGAATGAAAATGTCTATCACAGCTGCAGCAGCGCTCCTCATGATCGCAGAAGGCCCGGTAATGGTCGTCTCCGCGCCGGCAACCGATTACGACATCGGATACAAGGAACTCGTCGTTGGTGAAAACCATGCGGCCATCGATGCAATCGAAGAATGCGATGAAATACCCTCCACCGATCCCGCCCGGCAGATAAATCTGGCAGTGGCGTTGGCGCGGGTAGGAGAGTATGGAGCAGCGCGAGAGCGGTTCGAGGCGGCGGCCCGAAATGCAGATCGCTATGAACTCGAAACTGCGACTGGCGATTGGATCGACTCTCGCGTGTTGGCGCGGCGCGGACTTGCCATGCTTGATGTCGGGAAATTCGGTTCGATGGAAACTCTTGCTGTGCGGTAACCGATAAACAGCTTAGCTTTTCGAGCTTACTCCGCCTTGGCCCGCCCTCTATTACGAGGTTGCGGGCCAATTTCTTTTGGGGATGCGATAACATAGTATATTCAGGTTTTTGTCACCCCGTTGTCATGTAGGATGTTCAGTGGGGCCGTACGGAGGGTGTACGAAATGATTCGCGCACACGGGGCGCTGCAGACCTTGGTTGTCTGCTTGGCGCTCACTGCTTTCCCAGCGAAAGCGGATGTCATGGAGATTAATTCGGATGGTTCGCGCTGGATAGCCGGCGGGCAGCCTTTGAATGCCGCTGCATCGACTGCTCACGCAGATTACATGGCGGCGCTTGTAGAGGTCCCTGCCGAAGTTGTCTTTCCAGACAATATTGTCGGCGATCCGACGCGCCATGCAGCCGGCGTGCCGGACATATATCGAGTTAAGGTGGCTGAACTTGCCGCCCGTTTCGATTTGTCTCCATCTTTGATAGAGGCAATGGTTTGGCAGGAAAGCCGCTGGAGGCATGATGCACGTTCTCCTGCAGGGGCCCGGGGGCTCGCTCAACTCATGCCCGGAACTGCACGTGATCTGGGCGTCGATCCGGGTGATCCATTCGCAAATCTTGAGGGCGGTGCACGCTACCTCCGGCAGCAACTCGACCGCTTCGATGGCGATCTCGAGAAAGCGCTTGCCGCTTACAATGCCGGGCCGGGGCGGGTTGAACGCGCTAACGGTATCCCCCGCATTCGCGAAACCCAGCTTTATGTGGCCTCCATCATGGGCCGCCTTGCAGACCACTCACGGGAGTAGAAGTTTGAAATCGTTTTTCGCCAAGCTAGCGGTAATTGCCGCCCTTATTAGTCCATCCACGGCTATGGCCCAGGCCATCCAGCAAGACCCTGCTGGATCCGGGCCAATAGTAAATGCACTTGGCTGGCTGCAGGGCACTTTGCTTGGCAACGTCGCGACTGCTGTGGCGGTGATGGCTGTCGCTGCCGTGGGGTTCATGATGCTCACGGGCAGGCTTAACTGGCGTTTTGGAGCAACGGTTATCATTGGCGTCTTCATCCTGTTCGGCGCAGCTTCGATTGTCGCCGGGATTCAGGGCGTAGCGGCATAGATGACTACGCTGGTCCGCCACCCCGTCCATAGAGCGCTTACGCGGCCGCAGATGTTTGCGGGAGTGACGTTCAATTATTTCATCATCAACGGGGTGGTGACGACCGAGATATTTCTTATCACCGGCAGTTTCTGGGCGCTGTTCGCCGCGCTGGTTATGCACGGGATCGGTTATTTCGCCTGCCTGCGCGAGCCGCGCATTTTCGACCTCTGGATGACCAAGGTTTCGAAGTGCCCGCGGGTCAAGAACTACAAGCGCTGGGGGTGCAATTCCTATGCCGCGTAACGACAAATGGAAGGGCGCCGCTGCCTGGAGCGCAAAGGAAGCGCGAGCCGGCGACCGTCTACCCTATGTTCGCCTGATCGACGAAAACACGCTGCTGTTG
>NZOF01000188.1 GCA_002695185.1 Erythrobacter sp. | reverse complement strand
TCGCCAAAGGTGATGACGTGCGGTTCATGAACGACATTGCCCTAAGAATGCAGGACTGACGCTGGCAATCGCGGCGCGCGCAGTCTAAAGGCGCGCCGAGCACATTATTTCCGGAGTTATCGATGGGTTTCCGTTGCGGGATCGTCGGCCTGCCGAATGTCGGCAAGTCCACCCTTTTCAATGCATTGACCGAAACGCAGGCCGCGCAGGCCGCGAATTATCCGTTCTGCACGATCGAGCCGAACGTCGGCCAGGTGTCCGTCCCCGACGAGCGGTTGGACCAGATCGCCGCGATCGCAGGCTCGGCCAAGATCATCCCGACGCAGCTGGCCTTCGTCGACATCGCTGGCCTTGTGAAAGGCGCAAGCCAGGGCGAAGGTCTGGGCAACCAGTTCCTCGGCAACATTCGCGAAGTGGACGCCATCGTCCACGTTCTGCGCTGTTTCGAGGACGATGACATCCAGCACGTCTCGAACAAGGTCGATCCGATCGCGGACGCCGAAGTGGTCGAGACCGAACTGATGCTTTCGGATCTGGAAAGCCTCGAAAAGCGCGTGCCTAACGCGCAAAAGCGGGCCACCGCGGGCGACAAGGAAGCCAAGATCACAGCCAGCGTGCTCGGTCAGGCGCTCGACCTGCTGCGCGATGGCAAGCCTGCCCGCCTCACCCAGCCCAATGACGAGGAAGAAGCGCGCGTCCTGCGCCAGGCGCAGCTCATCACCGCCAAGCCGGTGCTGTATGTCTGCAATGTCGGCGAAGAAGATGCCGCCAAGGGCAATGCCTTCTCCGATCTGGTATTCGAAAAGGCCAAGGCCGAAGGCGCGCAGGCCGTGGTGGTATCTGCCGCAATCGAGAGCGAACTGGTCGGCATGGAAGCCGAAGACCGCGCCGAATATCTTGCCGAACTAGGGCTTGAAGAAAGCGGCCTCTCGCGCGTGATCAAGGCCGGTTACAAGCTGCTCGGCCTGAACACCTTTTTCACCGCCGGCCCCAAGGAAGCGCGCGCCTGGACTTTCCCTGAAGGTGCCAAGGCACCGCAGGCGGCAGGTGAAATTCACACCGATTTCGAGCGCGGATTTATTCGTGCTGAAACAATTGCGTTCGATGACTTCGTCACTCTCAAGGGCGAAAGCGGTGCACGCGAAGCGGGCAAGCTGCGCCAGGAGGGCAAGGAATACCTCGTTCAGGACGGCGACGTCCTAATGTTCAAGTTCAACGTCTGATCAAACACGGGTCGCCATGAAGAAGATTGTAAGCGCACTGGCCCTGGCGGCCGCAACTGCCCTGCCCGCCTGTGCCCCGCAGCCCATTGAGAATGTCTCTGCAGTTCGGGCGGAAGTGCGCGAGCCGGTCACCATTCTCGTGTCCATAGACGGCTTCCATCCGTCCTATCTCGATCGCGGGATCACGCCTGCGATGTCGGCCCTTGCCGCTGGCGGCGTCCGGGCGGAAATGCGCCCATCCTTTCCCAGCAAGACGTTCCCGAACCATTGGACGCTGGTGACTGGTCTTGTCCCCGACCACCACGGCATCACGGCCAACCGCATGGAAGACCAGGCCCGTCCGGATGAACCGTTCACCATGGCCTCGCTCGACCCCTACTGGTGGAGCGAGGCAAAGCCGATCTGGGTCGAGGCCGAGGAGGCCGGCATCCGGTCCGCCGCCATGTTCTGGCCCGGCTCCGCAGTTCCGTGGGGTGGGACGGCGAAAGATTACGGACCGGTCGACGACGGCGTTCTGCCTAGCGACTGGCAGCAGTTTTCAATGCAGGTGTCGAATACGCAGCGTGTGAACAGCGTACTCGACTGGCTCCGGCGCCCGTCGAACATCCGCCCGGAGTTCCTGACGCTTTACTTCGATACCGTGGACAGCGCCGGCCACGCAGCCGGCCCGGATAGCGAGGAGGTCGACGCAGCCCTTCGCGACGTGGACGCCCACATTGCAATGCTTATCGAAGGCCTGCGCGAATTCGGACAACCTGCCAACATCGTGATCGTATCCGACCATGGAATGGCCGCCACGAGTTCGGGCCGGGTAATCGCACTGGACGATGTTCTCGATCGCTCCCTATACCGTCTCGTCGAAGGCGGCGCTTATGCGACCTTCGAACCGACAGAAGGCAAAACCCGCGAACTCCGCGAAGCAATTCTGGCCAAACACGACCACATGGACTGCTGGGCCAAGCAGGACATCCCGGCGCGGTATAATTACGGCACTCATCCGCGGATCCCGCCGTACCTCTGCCTGCCCGAAACCGGCTGGACCATTTCGCAATCCGCGCCGACTTCCCCTTGGTCCGGCGGCAGTCACGGTTTCGATCCCTATGCGCCCGAAATGCGATCGGTGTTCATCGCCAACGGCCCAGCATTCCGCAGCGGTGCGAGCCTTCCGGTGTTCGACAATACGGACATCACCCCGCTCTTGCGCAAGGTGATCGGTCTGCCACAGGTCGAACGGACCGATGGTTCGCTAGAAGGAGTGAAGGCCGCTCTCTCCCCGGGCAATTGAACGCGCTGCGGAACGCTCCCCCGCCCCTGCCGTTAGGGGTGCAAACAAGGGGAGTTATCCGTGGTAGATAAATCAGAAAAATTCAACTGGCTGGTCCGCGTTGGCTATTTCAGCCGTGCCATCCTGTATTTCGTGCTTGGCCTTATCGCGCTCACGAGCGCCAGCAAGATCGAAGAGGGCACGAACGGCATCTTCCGCGCGATCAAGGATTATCCAGCAGGAACCGCGATCCTGTGGATCATGGTTATCGGGCTTATCGCCTATGCCCTTTTCCGTTTCTGCTCACCGCTGTTTGACATTGAGAACAACGGTTCGGACAGCAAGGGATGGGGAAAGCGCATCGGTCACGCCGGTAGCGGCATCGCCCATCTGGCGCTTGCCTATTCAGCCTACAAATTCGCCACCAGCAGCGGTTCGAGCGGGAGTTCGGGCGGCGGTGCGCAGGAAGCGGCATCGGGCGTCCTTTCCATGGACTTTGGCGGTGCCGTCCTAGGCATCCTCGGCATCGGTTTGTTCGTGGCCGCAATCTTCCAGGCGAAGAAGGGTATTACGGGCGAATTCATGAACCGTATCAGCGCCCGTGCCCCATCCGCCACCCGCTACCTTGGCGGTGCCGGCTATCTGGCACGTTCCGTAGTCTATACCGTAATCGGTTGGTCGCTGTTCAAAGCTGGCTTCATGTCGGGCGGCGCACAGCAGATCAAGACACTGGGCGATGCTGTCTCCAGCCTGGCTGGCGAAGGTTTTGTATTCACGCTGACCGCCATTGGTTTGATGCTGTTTGGCCTCTTCAGCCTCGTGCTGGCTCGCTACAGGATCATTCCGGAACTCGACAGCAGTGCCGGGGTCCCCAAGTTCCGCGCCTGAATAAGCGCAAAATCGGATCGGCCAGGTCTGACGATGGTCAGGTCCTCGGTCGGTCCGATACAGATTTTGCAGGCCGGTTTCTTGCTTGAGGGTTGAAACGTTTTAGCGCGAGCTAACATGGAGGCGATGGCCGAAATGAAGAAAACCGCCCGTCTTTACCGCATGGTCATGGACCAGCATGTTTGCCCGTACGGCATCAAGTCGAAATGGCTATTGGAGCGTGAGGGCTATAAGGTCGAGGATCATCATCTGACCACGCGACAGCAAACCGATGCGTTCAAGGCCGAGCACGATGTAAAGACTACGCCCCAGACCTTCATCGGTGGCAAGATGCTTGGTGGCTATACCGACCTGCGCAAGCATTTCGGCTACGACAAAGAAGTCGAAAGCGACAAGAGCTATACGCCGGTAATCGCTGTATTCGCCGTCGCTGTGGCCCTTGCCGTTTCTTTGAGCCTGTTCGTCTATGAGGCGCCGCTGACGGTCCGCGCCGGAGAATGGTTCGTCGCATTCTCGATGGCTATGCTCGCCATGCTGAAACTTCAGGATGTCGAGCAGTTCTCGACCATGTTCGTAGGTTACGACCTGCTTGGCAGGCGCTTCGTGCCCTACGCCTATGCCTACCCGTTTCTGGAAGCGACAGCAGCAGTATTGATGGCCGGGCGTAATCTGCCGTGGCTATCCATACCTATTGCGCTGTTCATCGGGACCGTAGGAGCAGCAAGCGTTTTCTACGCCGTTTATATTCAGAAGCGCTCGATCAAATGTGCCTGCGTTGGCGGAAGCGGCAATGTCCCGTTAGGCTTTGTTTCCTTGAGCGAAAATCTCGCTATGATCGGCATGGGTCTCTGGATGCTTGCAAGACCGATGGTTTAAGTGTGGACCGGAAGATGATTTTTTACGAAGACCTTCACATCGGAACAGTTCGGAAATTCGGCCGATACGAAGTTTCCCGGGACGAGGTATTGGAGTTCGCCGAGAAATACGATCCGCAGCCCTTCCACCTTGATGACGAGGCCGCAGCTCAAACACATTTCGGCAGGCTGTCGGCGAGCGGATGGCATACATGCGCGATGACCATGAGGATGATGGTAGAGGATATCACGGACAATCAGTCCGCATCTCTCGGATCACCGGGTATTGACCAGTTGCGCTGGACAAAGCCGGTCTATCCTGGCGATACACTTCGCTGCGAGACCGAATTGATCGAGAAGCGCCGCAGTGCTTCCCGCCCTGAAATGGGGATTTTCAAAAGCCAGGTGCGGACCTTCAACCAGAATGACGAACTCGTGCTTGAGATGATCTCGAAGGCGCTGATCCGCACGCGCTCTCCCGAAGGCAGGGATTAACTCAGGCGCCGCACTGCACCATTCCCTCGGCACGATAAAGAACGTTATCCGCGCCATCGCGGATGGCTAGGCGCCCGCGATAATCGATCGTTTCATGACCGCTGGGCTTCCCGCTTTCATCTGCGAGTTCGAGAGTGAGTGAATAAGCGAGACCGTCGTATTTCTGGCGCGCGAGATAGGGCAACTCGCGGCTTCCCAAATCGGCGGCGAGCGCCTGCAGCTCACCATTCCGGATAAAATATGCTTTGTCCGGGTTTGCCAGCGCTACTGTTCCGATGCCGTTCCCATCGGGAGTAAAACTGCACCCCGCACCAAAGAGGTCATACTTCTCAATTTCAGGGTAGCGTATCGGGTCCAGCTCGAGTTTCTCGGGCGGAGGCTTCTGATTTGCCTCCACCTCGGCAACTGCCACCTTCCTCGCAGCTTCCTTGTCTTCAGCGGATTGATCGCCGCAGGCAGTGAGGGCCAAAGGTGCAAGGGCTAATATCCAGCGCAATCAGTGCCTCCCGAAGAGCTTTTCGACATCGTCCATGGATAGTTTAACCCATGTAGGCCGCCCATGGTTGCATTGGCCCGAGCGCGGCGTGCGTTCCATTTCGCGCAGTAGCGCATTCATCTCGTCAACCCGCAAGGTTCGCCCTGCCCTCACCGAACCGTGGCAGGCCATCGTGGCCAGCACCAGATCGAGCTTTTCTCCAAGATGTAGCGCTTCGCCGTTCAAGGCGAGATCGTCGTCGATATCCCTCAGAAGCTTCTCGGGACTGGTTCGAGCGATGGCATGCGGAAGGCTCCGTACAAGCATAGCAGATGGACCGAAGCGCTCGATGGCAAGACCATGTTTGGCGAGGGCATCGGCCGCTCCTTCCAAGCGGTCGCAACTGGTTTCCTCCAATTCGACCACTTCGGGTATCAGGAGAGCCTGACTTCGCGCGACGGCTTCTTCCGCCCCCGCCGCCTTGAGGCGTTCGAGTACCAGACGCTCGTGCGCCGCATGCTGGTCTACGAGAACCAGGCCATCCGCCGCTTCGGCGACAATGTAGGTATTGGCCACTTGCCCGCGAGCGATGCCGAGCGGGTAATCCTTATCTTCTTCCACATCTTCCACAGCCACCTCGGCCCGGCCCTGAGGCGCGGCCATCACATCAGCCTCCGCGCCGCGCCAGCCTTGCGATGGCTCGGACACCCGGGACTGGGGCGCAGACCAGTCGCGGTTCTCGAAGATTGACCGGAGCGCAGGAGAAGGTTCCTCCCGCACCGGTTCTGCCTGCCAGCGCGACATCGCCGCGGCGTCGGGGGATTGGGCGCTGCGCTTGTCCCCCGTGGCCAGCGCATTGCGCAATCCGGACACGATGAAACCCCGCACCGCTTGCGAATCGCGGAAACGAACCTCGGTTTTGGCTGGATGGACATTAACGTCCACCTCTTCGGGTGGCAGGTCGAGAAACAGAGCGAGCACAGCATGCCTATCGCGCGCAAGCATGTCCGAATAAGCTCCCCGCACAGCGCCCGTAAGCAGGCGATCCTTCACCGGGCGCCCGTTCACGAACAGATACTGGTGATCTGCAATGCCGCGATTATAGGTAGGTAGGCCTGCAATGCCTGTAAGCCGCATTGTTCCGCGATCGAGATCGATGGCAACGCCATTCTCCCGCAGTTCGCGTGCGATGACCTGAGCCACGCGGTTCGCCAGCCCTTCCCCGCCCTGAAGGCCAAGAATACGCCGATCCCCATGTTCGAGCGTGAGCGCCACATCGGGCCGCGCCATGGCCAGTCGCTTTACCACATCGAGGCAAGCTGCATATTCGCTGCGTGGCGTGCGCAGGAACTTGCGACGAGCGGGGATTTTTCCGAAAAGGTTTTCCACCCTCACCCGTGTCCCGGGTGGCAATGCGGCGGGGCCTTCTGCGACGATTTCGCCGTGATCGATAACCCGCTTCCAACCGTCGGCCGCACCCGCAGGCCGGCTTTCCAGAGTAAAACGCGACACGCTGGCAATGCTGGGAAGCGCTTCCCCTCGAAACCCCAGTGTCTCCACCTGTTCGATCGCATCGTCGGGCAGTTTGGATGTCGCATGACGTTCCAGGGCAAGCGCCATCTGGTCGGGAGACATGCCGCAACCGTCATCGGTTACCTCCAAGCTGGTGAGGCCCCCTTCGACCAGTTTGACAGTGATGCGCGACGCGCCCGCGTCGATCGCATTTTCGACCAGTTCCTTGAGCGCGGATGACGGGCGTTCGACCACCTCGCCGGCTGCAATGCGGTTGACCAAAGTATCGGGAAGGCGACGAATTTCAGGCATTGTTGGACATAGTAGCGATGAAGCGCTGTGATTCCGAGACAAGAGGTTGGCGTATCCCCCGAACAGGCTAAGGAAATTTTTGGCTTTCCGCGCGTAATATCGCTAAGGCACCGCCACCGTTTCCTCCCGGGTCGAAGCGAGCGGCACCTGACAGCCGCCGACCGAGACCGAAATCATACGGAATATCGAACAAAAATGGGCTTCTGGAACAACATCTTCAAATTCGGCGTGCAAAACATGGCTATCGATCTCGGTACCGCCAACACGCTGGTTTACGTGCAAGATCAGGGCATCGTCCTGAACGAGCCGAGCGTGGTCGCGCTCGAGTTCATCAACGGCCAGAAACGCGTGAAGGCCGTTGGTGACGATGCCAAGATGATGATGGGCAAGACGCCCGATTCCATCGAAGCCATCCGTCCGCTTCGTGATGGTGTGATTGCCGACCTCGACGTGGCCGAGGAGATGATCAAGCACTTCATCAAGAAGGTGAACGGCCGGCGCAGCATGATGCGCTATCCGGAAATTACCATTTGCGTGCCCTCGGGTTCGACATCGGTCGAACGCCGCGCAATCCGTGATGCGGCTTCCAACGCAGGGGCCAGCCAGGTTTACCTGATCCTCGAACCGATGGCCGCCGCAATCGGCGCCGACATGCCGGTAACCGAACCGGTCGGTTCGATGGTCGTCGACATCGGCGGTGGTACCACCGAAGTTGCTGTTCTTTCTCTACGCGGTCTTGCCTACACCACCTCTGTCCGCACCGGCGGTGACAAGATGGACGAAGCGATTGTCAGTTATGTGCGCCGACACCACAACCTGCTGATCGGCGACAGCACCGCTGAGCGTATCAAGAAGGATTACGGTGTGGCGCGCCAGCCCGAAGACGGTACTGGCGAACAGATCACCATCAAGGGACGCGATCTCGTGAACGGCGTGCCGAAAGAGATCACGATCAATCAGGGCCATATCGCGGAAGCATTGTCCGAACCTATCGGTGCAATCATCGAGGGCGTCCGTATCGCACTCGAAAACACCGCTCCGGAACTGGCGGCTGACATTGTGGATCAGGGCATCGTACTTACCGGCGGCGGCGCGCTCATTGGTGGCCTTGATGAATATCTTCGCGAAGAGACCGGCTTGCCCGTGACCATCGCGGAAGATCCATTGTCTTGCGTGGCCCTGGGTACCGGCCGCGCTATGGAAGATCCGGTTTATCGTGGCGTTTTGATGACCGCTTAAGGGGGAAGCGGCGATGGCGCCGAGCAATCAGCGGCGCTCCAGCTTTTCCAAGCGGGCGCAGTACAATCTATTCACCGGCTACATCGTAGCGGGCATCGGTGCCCTGATCGGTGCGGTGTTACTTGGCGTATCGTTCTTTCAGCCAACCCTCTTCGGGGGACCTCGTGGGGTGGCGCAGGATGCTGCGTCGCCCGCGACGGAAACGGTGGCGGCTGCACGCACCGGTTCGAAGTCCCTGTGGGATTCGATCAGCGGGTATTACCGGGCCGGATCCAAGAATGCCGAGCTTAAGCGCGAAGTCGAACTGGCTCGTATTCGCCTGGAGGAAGCTGAAGCTCTGCGGCAAGAGAACGTAAGGCTGAAAGGCCTGCTCGATCTCCATGACGAAGAGCGTAAGCCGGTTGCCGTTGCGCGTCTGATTGGTTCCTCTTCTTCGAGCACTCGTCGCTTCGCATATCTTGGTGCCGGTTCGGCTGACGGAGTTCGGGTCGGGATGCCTGTACGCAGCGCGCGTGGCGTGGTTGGACGGATCCTGGAAACTGGCAAACTGTCTTCTCGGGTTCTGCTGTTGACCGACAGTGAAAGCGTATTGCCGGTCCGCCGTGCAGGTGACGAAACCGTCGCCTTTGCGGAAGGCAGGGGCGACAGCATACTTCGGATCAAGCTGATCAATCTTGGCATCAATCCGCTGAAAAAGAATGACATGTTCGTAACCAGCGGGGCTGGCGGTTATTACGCTCCCGGCATCGCAGTCGCGATAGTCACGGAACTGACCGACGATGGCGCCCTCGCCCGTATTGTCAGCGACCCGGCTGCAGCCGATTATGTTTCCGTTGAAGAAATCTACGAGCCCGAAGCCGCGGTGGGCGCGCGTACACCGATCGAAGAAGAGCTTGGCGAATAATGGAGCGGATTGATCCGCGGGCGCGCAGCGATGCTTACGGAAGCCGGTTGAATCGATCCCATTCGGTCGTTGTCGCAAATCTCGTCCCGTGGCTGTCGATCATGATCGGCAGCATATTGCCAATCTTCTTCGTTGCAGCCGCGCTTCCAGTTGTCCCACCCCTCGGGTTTCTCATGCTGCTCTCATGGCGCCTCATGCGTCCGGGGTTGCTGCCTGTCTGGGCGGGAATACCTCTCGGCCTGTTTGACGATCTCTTCAACGGGCAACCTTTCGGCTTCGCGATACTGACCTGGTCGCTTGTCATGCTTGTAATCGAAGCGCTCGAAATGCGGCTGCCCTGGCGTGCGTTTTGGCAGGATTGGTTAACAGCAGGTGTGTTAGGGCTGGTATATCTCTTGGCAGGCTGGTTACTGTCGGGAGCGTCGCCCACCCTTTATTCGCTGATTGCTATCGTGCCCCAACTCGTGATTACCATTCTTCTCTTTCCCATAATGTCGCGCATCGTCGCCCGTCTGGATCTGTGGCGCCTCTGGCGCTGGAAGAGGGTCTGATGGGCCTGTTTGGTCGAAAAAAATACGGTAAAAAAAAGCGCGATCTGGTCAGTAAGACTACGCTCGATAACGCGTTTGACCGTCGGACTTTCGTGATCGGCGCCGGTATGGGAGGCATCGGCACCATCTTGGCCGGGCGGATGGGCTATATCGCGATCGCGGAAAACGAGCGGTGGGTCCTCGAATCGGAAAGTAACCGAGTTAATCTGTCGCTTATTCCGCCTCGCCGTGGCTGGATTCTCGATCGCAATGGGGCGCCGCTGGCATCCAACCGCGCGGACTTCCGTGTCGACGTAATACCGGACAGAATGTCCAACCCGTCTCGGACCCTGGGCGAACTGGGTTCGATTATCGGTCTGTCCGACAACAACCTTGCCGATGTCGGGAAGAAAATCGATGAGGCTCGCGGATTTCAGCCCGTCGAAGTCGCGACCGGCCTCGATTACGAACAGTTCGCTGCCATAAGCGTACGCCTTCCCGATTTGCCGGGTGTAGTGCCGCAGCGTGGTTTCTCGCGCTTCTATCCTACCGGCCCGAGTGTTGGCCATCTTATCGGCTATGTCGGTCCCGCCTCCGCTGAAGACTACGAGGAAAATCCGGATCCTATCCTGATCACCCCCGGGTACAAGATCGGCAAAGATGCTCTCGAGAAGGAATTCGAGAACGATCTGCAGGGTAAGCCCGGGGCGAGGCGTGTGGAGGTTACGGCATCGGGCCGCATTGTCCGCGATCTCGAAACCCGCGAAGACAAGCAGGGCGCGCCAGTCCGGCTGACCATCGATGGGCCGCTACAGGATTATGCCGCGCGGCGCATCGGGCTCGAAAGCGGCTCTTGCGTAGTCATGGACGTGGAGAATGGCGACATTCTGTGCATGTCGTCCATGCCCAGCTTCGATCCCAACAGTTTTTCTGCCGGTATCGGCCGCGTCGAATATTCGATGCTGCGCGATGACGAGCGCGTCCCCCTGCGTAACAAGGTCCTGAAGGGTCTCTACCCGCCCGGCTCCACCGTGAAGCCCATGCACTGCATGGCCTTTCTTGATGCAGGCGTGAAACCCGAAGAGACCATTATCTGCGGTGGCGGTCGCCGGATCGGAAACCGTTTCTTCAACTGCTGGAGCAACCATGGCCAGGTCGACATGGCCAAAGCCATTTATCAGTCCTGCGATAGCTACTTCTATCATTTCGCGCAGCAGGTCGGTTTCGAACAGGTAGCCAAATGGGCGCATAAAATGGGGCTCGGTGAAGAGTTCGATCTTCCCGTAACCAGCCAGTTTTACGGGACCGTTCCCGAACCGGCGTGGAAACAGAAAAAATACGATCAGGCCTGGCAACCTTACGACACGGTCAACGCGTCGATCGGCCAAGGTTATTATCTCGTAAACCCGCTCCAACTAGCGGTCATGAGCGCGCGCCTTGCCACCGGTTACAAGGTTATGCCGCATCTCCGGATGGATGATCCGAGGACCGAATTCGAACATTTCGATTTCAGCTCGGACGAAATTAATTACGTTCGCAAAGCGATGAGCGACGTGGTCAATGGACCGGGTACTGCCGGTCGCGCGCGCCTGCCAATCGAAGACATTCAGATGGCCGGAAAAACGGGTACGGCCCAGGTCGTTTCGCTGAGTGTCTCGAACGGCAAGACAGGCCCTTGGAAATATCGCGACCACGGATTGTTCGTGTTCTTTGCGCCTTTTGACAAACCGAAATATGCAGGCGCTGTCGTGATTGAACATGGGGGCGGATCGGGTTCGGCCTATCCCATCGCGCGCGACGTGATGACGTTTTTGTTCGACCCCGAAAAAGGCATGGAAGCACTGCGTCCGCTCGAAGAGCAGTGGGGCGGAACGGCTCAGCAGCGGCTAGATCAGAAATATCGCGCCTATGCCGCCGCCGCCGGAGAGGTAGTCGAACCGGTGCCCCAGCGGACCGAGCAGATTTTCGATCAGGTCGACGCAGAAGCCCGCTTGGCACAGATGCGTTCGGAAGAACGTGCGCAGACATCAACCCCTTCCCGCAATGAAGGCTCACGGCCCCCGGCATCTTCAGACGACGTGCCGAGCGGAGGAGATGAATGAGCGGAATAGTACCCGCGCCCGTTGCGCGGCAGCCATGGATGATGCTGTTTCCTCTCTTCGGGCTGATCGGCTTCGGGGCGCTGGTCCTTACCTCAGCTGCGGCCGGAAATTTCGACCGTTACGCAGAATCGCACCTCATCCGGTTCGCGATCTTCTTTGTAATGGCTGTCGTCATCTCCCGTTTTAATAAGCCGACGGTCAGCCTTCTGACCTATCCCGCTTATATCGCCATTCTCCTGCTGCTTATGGCAGTGGAAATCGTCGGCCAGGTCGGCGGTGGTAGTCAGCGCTGGCTGGAAGTCGGCCCTATCAGGATACAACCCTCGGAGTTGATGAAACCGGCAGCAGTGATGGCTCTCGCCCATTATTACGGCGGTCTTCCGATCGGCATGGTTCCTACCTGGCGAGCCTTGATCCCTGCTGGAGCCATAGTCCTCCTTCCAATCGCCTTCGTGCTTCTCCAACCGGATTTGGGTACATCGTTGGCGATCGGATTCGGCGGTTTCGTTGTGATGTTCCTCGCCGGTCTGCCTTTGCGATGGTTTCTGATCGCAGGAGCCGCCGCGGTTGCCATGGCACCGGTGGCATTCTTCGTGGGCCTGCAACCGTACCAGCAAAAGCGCGTCTTGACATTCCTCGATCCCGAGAACGATCCTTTGGGCGACGGCTATCAGATCACGCAATCGAAAATTGCGATCGGATCAGGCGGTCTCTTTGGCAAAGGCTTCAACGAAGGATCGCAGAGTCATCTCAACTACCTCCCCGAACCACATACCGATTTCGTATTCGCGACGATGGCAGAGGAATGGGGCTTCGCCGGTGGGATATTCGTTATCCTTTGCTTCGGCACGATCCTGTTCTGGGGTCTGAAGGTAGCCAAGGACGCGAATGACCGGTTTTCGAAGCTTCTCGCTGCCGGAATGACCGCGACCATATTCTTCTTCATCGCGATCAACCTTCTGATGGTGATGGGATTCGCTCCCGTGGTCGGCATCCCCCTTCCCTTCATCAGTCACGGCGGCAGTTCCATGATGACGAACATGATCTGCATCGGGGTGCTGATGATGATCCATCGCTGGAACAGGAAGGCGCCTCGTACCGGCCTGATCATCAGCTGATTGTGCCGGTGAAGCGCCGCTTTTTATCCTCCGCTGAAGAAATCCACGAAAAAAGCGATTAGGGCTTTTCTTGTGCGAAACAGCCGCTATATGAGCGCCTCCCCAGACGGGGGTCGCCTGCACCACCAGGCAAGACACGGAAATCAGCCGTGAGAGTGGACGCATAGCTCAGTTGGTAGAGCAGCTGACTCTTAATCAGCGGGTCCTAGGTTCGGGCCCTAGTGCGTCCACCATTCCTCATAAATCTGTATTCCAAAGTGCGGCCTTGAATGCGCCCGAGTCCTATCGTCACATCGATTTGTGATGTTTGATTGTTAGTCACATTGCGATGTGATATTGGGCGTCATCATGAACACGATCGAAAAAGTTCGCACGATCATCGGCAATGGCCTGATGACCCGTACAGGCCTCGCCCGGGGCGCAGGGCTGCATGCCAACACGCTACGCGATTGCACCGACGAAGGTTGGAATCCGACCAGCGAAACGCTCGGAAAACTCGAGCGCTTTCTCGAGGCGAATGATGAAACCCCGGTGATTGTTGGTGCCGAAGAGATTATCGACGAAGCACGCAACGGGCGGATGTTCATTCTTGTCGACGACGAAGATCGTGAGAATGAAGGCGATCTCGTAATCCCGGCACAAATGGCCACCCCCAATGCGATCAACTTCATGGCTACGCATGGCCGCGGCCTCATATGCCTCTCGCTCGACACCAAGCGAGTCGAGGCCCTTGGCCTCCAGCCCATGAGCCGTGACAACCGCGAGAGCATGCAGACCGCGTTTACCACATCGATAGAGGCGAAAACGGGCGTCACGACGGGTATCAGCGCAGCCGACCGCTCACGCACCGTTTCGGTGGCGATCGATCCGACCAAAGGCCCGGACGATATCGTTTCGCCGGGTCACGTCTTCCCGCTCACTGCCCGTGATGGCGGCGTTCTCGTGCGCGCCGGCCATACGGAGGCAGCGGTCGATATTTCGCGCCTGGCGGGTCTGAACCCGTCCGGGGTGATCTGCGAGATCATGAAGGATGATGGCACGATGGCGCGGCTCGATGATCTCGTCAGCTTTGCCCGCAAGCACGATATGAAAATCGGCACCATCCGCGATCTGATCGAATATCGCATGCGTTACGATCATCTGGTCGAGCGTACCGGAGAAGAATCCTTCCAATCCGATTACGGCGGAACGTGGCGCATGCTGACTTATCGCAACAAGCTTGATGGCAGCGAAAGCTATGCCCTGCAGAAGGGCGAAGTTGTCGAGGGGAAACCCACACTCACGCGCGTTCATCCGATTTCCGTATTCGACGACGTGCTTGGCAAGCCCGGGCCCCGCAAGAGAACCTTGCAGAGAGCGATGCAGGTCATGGGCGAACATGGGTCGGGCGTGATCGTCGTCATCGCTGGCCAGCCTGCTTCTGGTTACAGCCAGGGCGAGGCAGAAAGAAACGTCGGCATTGGATCGCAAATTCTCGCCGATCTTGGCGTGGAGGACATGATCCTGCTGAGCAATTCTCAACCCAATGTCGTCGCGATTGCAGGCTATGGCCTCGAGATCGTCGACCATTTGTGCATCCCGGAGTAACCAAGATGGCGAATTTTCTCATCGTGGAAGCGCGCTTCTACGACGATTTCAACGATATGCTGATTGCCGGCGCACAGTCTGCGCTTGAGGCAGAAGGGCATACGGTCGAAATTCTTACCGTACCGGGCGCTCTGGAAATACCGGGCGCCATCGCTCTTGCTGCCGAAACGGGTCGATACGATGGATTCGTGGCCATCGGCGTCGTCATCCGCGGCGAAACATATCATTTCGAAATCGTAGCTGGAGAAAGCGCGCGCGCTATCATGGCTCTGACGATGGATGGCATCGCGATCGGCAATGGTATTCTGACGGTCGAGAATTCCGATCAGGCTAACGTGCGGGCCGATCCAAAGCAGAAGAACAAGGGTGGCGAAGCAGCAAAGGCCGCCCTCGCCCTACTCGATTTACAAATCAGGTTTCGCGCCTAGGCCCGAACGAAACGGCGAGCCGGGATCCCGGCTCGCCTCTTCCCTTATAGCCCGATCGAACCGAAACAATCGCGACCGGCGTAGAAGGCGCTGTCGCCCAGCTCTTCCTCGATACGGATAAGCTGGTTGTATTTAGCGAGTCTGTCCGATCGTGCGAGGCTACCCGTCTTGATCTGTCCGCAGTTGGTCGCAACCGCGAGATCGGCAATCGTGGCATCTTCCGTTTCCCCGGAGCGGTGTGACATCACCGCGGTGTAACGAGCGCGATTGGCGATGCTGACTGCATCCAGCGTTTCGCTCAGCGTGCCGATCTGGTTGACCTTTACGAGAAGTGAATTGGCGAGACCCTGTTCGATCCCGTCACGTAGACGGTCGGGATTGGTGACGAATAGATCATCGCCGACGAGCTGAATCGTATTGCCGATCCGGTCGGTCAGCGCTTTCCAGCCTTCGAAATCGTCTTCTGCCATGCCATCCTCAATCGAACGAATGGGATAGTCGCGGCACAGCTTGTCGAGATATTCGGCCATACCGGGACCGTCCAGCGAGAGGCCCTCGCCCGAAATTTCGTACTTACCGTCGCGGAAGAACTCGGTCGACGCGCAGTCGAGAGCCAAGACAACATCGTCACCAGGTGTGAAGCCAGCCTGTTCGACTGAATTCATGATGAAATCGAGCGCATCGCGCGTGCCGTTGAGATTGGGAGCAAAACCGCCTTCATCACCAACCGAGGTAGCAAGACCCTTTTCGCCAAGTTTCTTCTTCAAGGTGTGGAAAATCTCCGCACCCCAGCGGACGGCTTCGGCCAGGCTGTCTGCTCCGACCGGCATGACCATGAATTCCTGAATGTCGATCGGATTGTCCGCGTGTTCGCCGCCATTGATGATATTCATCATCGGTACCGGCAGCACATGGGCCGAAACTCCGCCGATATAGCTATAGAGGGGTAACCCACGCGCATTCGCCGCCGCTTTGGCCGTTGCCATGCTGACGCCAAGAATACCATTCGCGCCCAAGCGGCCCTTGTTCGGGGTATCGTCCAGAGCGATCATGGAAAGATCGATGTCTCGCTGGTCTTCGGCATCGAAATTACCAACCAGAAGGTCCCGGATCTCCGTGTTCACGGCGTCCACCGCTTTCGAAACGCCCTTGCCAAGGTACCGACCCTTGTCTCCGTCTCGCAGCTCGACAGCCTCGTGCTTTCCGGTCGAGGCGCCGGAGGGCACAGCGGCCCGTCCGAAGCTGCCATCTTCGAGCAGCACGTCGACTTCGACGGTAGGGTTACCTCGGCTGTCGAGAATTTCGCGGGCATGGATGTCGATGATGGCCGTCATTTCGGAACTGTCTCCGCTATCAGCTGTTGCAATACTATAAGACACCCCCACAGTGGGGATAATCGAGAAGCGCTCTATGCGGCGGAACACACCCGCGCAAGCTGCGTTGCAATGCCGAAGGCCGGGTTACCGAATTGCCCGGAAGATGAATACGAATTGAGGGAAGGCGGAAAATACATGGCCGACACAACCGCAGGCGGAACACCGAAAAAACGGACCGCAACTACTAAGAAAACTACCACCGCTAAGAAGCCGCGCAAGACAGTGGCGAAAACCGGTGTAGCCAAGGAGACAACCCCCGTGACCAACACTGCTACGACCAGCAAACCCGAAACCGCGACAACGAATGCTCATCGCACCGAAGCGAAAAGTCGTTTCAATGCCGCTTTGGAAGAAGCCAAGGCTGGAGCCGCTGCGCTTAAGGCCGAAGGCAAAGAACGCGCTGCAGCCTATCGTGGTCAGGCCAAGGGCAAGGGTGACGATTGGGTTGCAGAAGCAAAGACCTATGGCACCGACGCCAAGGTGAAAAGCAAGGAGCTGGCTACTGAAGGTAAGGTCAAGACCAGTGAAGGCCTTCGCTCGCTCAGCCGCTCAATCAGCGAAAACGCCTATCAGGTTGATGAGAAGCTGGGCGCCAAATACGGTGATTATGCACGCAGCGCCTCCACCGCCCTCAATGATTACGCCGCTAAGCTCGATGGAAAGAGCGTGGATGATCTCGTAGAAGATGGACGCACTTTCGTTCGCAAGAGCCCGGGCACTGCTGTCGGCATCGCAGCCGTCGCTGGCTTCATGCTTTCACGCCTGTTTCGTCGCTGATAGCCTCGGAACCAGGGGGCGGAATGCTAGAACAGAACCATAAAGAACGAGCGGGCCCAGAGGGTCCGCTCGACGTTCCTGGAGAATATCCTTCTGACACGGAGAACGATGGCGGCACTGCAGATCGCCCTTCTCTGGCAGATGACTTACTGGCTCTTTTCGAAGACGGTAAGACCTATGCCGAAGCCGAGATGGCTTATCAGAAGAGTCGAGCTGGCTACACGGCAAACCGGCTAAAGGGCGCACTCGCTCTGGGTTTCGGTGCATTCGGAGTTCTACACCTGGCCCTAATCGCCCTGACCGTAGGCGTGGTAATCGCACTCACTCCGTTGGTTGGCCCGTGGATAGCCACCGCGATCGTTACCGTCGCTCTAATCGTCATTGGGATAATTTTGTTGAAGATGCTCAAAGCTCGGATCGACGATATTAGAGCCGCTTTCTCGGATGACAGCCATGACTGACCGCAAAGCACGAATGCTAGAAGACAAATATTTGCGCGATTCCGCGCGAGCCCTGGTCAATGCGGACATTCAACACCTGAAGGCAGACCTTGCCCATAAAG